>CP024846.1:1959375-2285937 GCA_004564215.1 Beijerinckiaceae bacterium
CATATAAAGCGCCTTCTACGAGGTGCATTGCCTAAGGGTTCCGATTGCGAGCGTCCATGCCGAATTGGTAAAGCTATATTCAAAGCGGGACGCCGCTCACGCTCGCGGATTGACTTCGTTCCGACCGGCCCTACATGCTTGAGTCTCAGCTGAAGCAAACAGGAGCCGTCCGTGTTTCAGATCGAATTTGTTGGGATGAAGCGCGAGGGAGTCGCGCCCGAAGTCCTCGATCGGATGACGACCGATATGACCGATCTTCCTCACGTGATTGCGCACGCAAAGTCGCTGTTCTCCAATGCCGTGGCCCAGCGAGTCCATAAGCCGCTCCCGCATGGATTTCGAATCCTGGACACGCAAGGGATAGAAGTCGCGCGGTGGAGTATTGACGATTCTTGACGCGCGGTCTCCGGCCCGACGTTCGCATCTCTTTGCCAAGACGCAGGTTTCGATTTGCCTTGTGATGCTGCTTATCGTCGCGGCGGGTCTGGCGCGTGCCGCCGAAGATTCCGGCGAGGTCAAACTGAGGACGCTGCCGCCGGTTACCGCAAGCGTCGCTGCGTTTCCCCGGCTTGTCGCCGGAGCGGACCCGGCTACTGTCGAGCGGATCAATAAAGCCTTGGCGCGCGGCGACGAGCGAGCGCGCAGCGCTGCAACAGACTGTGTCCGCCAGGGCCGAAACCACGGCGCATGGTCCCGCAAAGTTTCGGTCACGATGCGCGGGCCGCATTATCTGAGCTTCGTCGCCGCTGACGATTGGTTTTGCGGCGGCGCCTATCCCGACACCGGCACGGTGGCGCTGGTTTTCGATTTAAGCACGGGCAAGCCGGTCGATTGGGGAAAACTGCTGCCGGAGCTGGTCAAGCATACGGGCACCGACACCGCGGGCGATGGATCGACCTTGGGCACCGTCTCGTCCGACCGGCTTTCAGAGCTCTATAGGGACGCCGCGAAACGGGGCGAAAGCGAACCGGAATGCGCCGACGCCCTTAAGGAAACCGAGCTGAATTTCCTGCTCTGGCCAGATGCGAAGCTGGATGGCTTGGTTCTCCAGCCGACCGGACTCATTCACGCGATTGCCGCTTGCGGCCCCGCGCGTCCGATTGCCTCGGAGACTTTGAAATCCCTCGGCGTCAATGCGGAGTTCATCGCGGCCATCGATACCGCCCATCGACAGGCGGGAAAATAGAGTTCGCGGACGCCAGCTTGCTTCACCGCCCCCTGAGCGCCGCCAGCACCGAGACAGAGGCGCGGCCGTTCGGCGAGAGGCCGGATTTGCTTTGAAAATCGGTGATTGCCTGTTTCGTCTTGGTTCCGATCACGCCATCGGCCTTGCCGTCGAGATCATAGCCGCGCCGCATGAGAAGCGTTTGCATCTCGCGGCGTTCCGCGCGCGACAGCCCCGGATCATTGGTTGGCCAAGCCGCGACGAGTCCATGCTGGCCGCGCAGCCGGTCGGACAAAAGAGCGATCGCCAGCGCATAGGATTCCGCGGCATTATAGGAATAGATCGCATCGAAATTGCGGGTGACGAGAAAGGCTGGCCCGTTGGGGCCGGCAGGCAAAAGCAGGCCCGCGGCCGGGCCGCTGCCGAGAGGTCGGCCGTCGATGCGGGTCAAGCCCCGTGCGGCCCACGACGCCATCGCTTCCTTGCGGGTGCGGCCGGAAGGACCGGAATAATGCTCCGGCAGACGGACCTCAAATCCCCATACGCCGCCGGGGACCCAGCCGCCTTTTCGCAGATAGGCGGCGGTCGAACCCACCGCGTCGGGAACCGAATTGATGAGATCCTTGCGGCCATCGCCGTCGAGGTCCACGGCGGTTCGCAGAAAGGTCGAGGGCATGAACTGGGTATGCCCGAAGGCCCCGGCCCAGGAGCCGTTGAATTGGGCCGGATCAATGTCACCGTGCTGGATGATTTTGAGGGTGGCGATGAATTCGGACCGGAAATAATTCTGCCGGCTGCCGCCGCAAGAAAGGGTGGCGAGCGATTGCACGACCGGACGCGTTCCAAAACTGCGCCCGAAATCCGATTCGACGCCCCAAACGGCGGTGATCGTTGCCTGATCGACGCCGTAGCGGCTTTCGGCCAGAGCCAGCGCCTGACTCCAGCGGCTCATCATGGCGCGGCCGTCACTGACTCTTTCGTCATCAACGAGGCCGGCAAGATAATCCCAAATCGGCGTCTTGAACTCGGGCTGGACTTGCGCCATGGCGAGAACGTCGGGATTGGGCTCAAGCCCCCGCGTCACGCGGTCGAAAGTGGCGGCGTCGACTCCGCTCGCCAGCGCGGTGCTGCGAAGGCCCGCCAGACACTCCGAGAAACCAGCTGCGTTGGCTTCCGGGGCGGAGAGGAGGGCAAGGCTTAAAGTAATGCAGCTCGCGTATTTCGGCATGGTCCGCGCTTTGGTGGTCAGCACAATGGTCCTTCCCTGTTGCTCATCCGATTTCTGCGCGCTGAACCATGCGGGAGCAAAGCAGGGCTGGCAAGCGTGGACCCTGCGGTTTGGCTAGGCCGCGAGCAGACGCTGGACTTCGTTGACTAAGTCTTTGAGGTGGAACGGTTTGGAAAGGACCTTGGCTTGCGGCGGCGCATTATTGTCGGGGTTTAGGGCGACAGCCGCGAAGCCGGTAATGAACATCACCTTAATGTCGGGGTCGAGTTCCGTCGCGCGCCGCGCCAGTTCGATGCCGTCCATCTCTGGCATGACGATATCGGTCAGGAGCAATTCGAATGGCTCCTCGCGCAACCGGTGATAGGCCGACATTCCATTGTCGAACGAGGCCACCACATAGCCGGCGTTCTGGAGCGCCTTGCCGAGAAAGCGGCGCATGTCATTATCGTCTTCGGCCAGCAGGATCTTGTAATTGATGGTAATATACTCGTTCATGGGGGGTGCCTCGCAAGTCGAACCATCAAAACGCCCCCTGGTAAAAATCGAGTGAAAATCGGTTCGTTTTGCTTTAAGCGTTGATTTTTTCCTACCAAGTTGCACATTCGCACCGCCGGAACAGCGCTGGATAGGCTTCGATGTCCCTGACAAATTGGTTGGCTGCCAAGGGTTTCGGAGGTGCGAAGCTCCGGAAGGGAGACTTGATGGAGTCAAAGCCGTCGGACGCAGCGGAACCGCATGAGCCGGAACTCGATCCGCCGTTCGAGGTCTTGGAGCCGGCCCAACTGACATGTCCGCTGGTTTTTTCGTCTCCCCATTCCGGCGACATCTATCCACGCCGGTTTCTGGATTCGACCAAGCTGGACCAGGCGGCGCTTCGCCGGTCGGAAGACGCTTTCGTTGATACTTTATTCGCAGGCGTCACGGCCTTGGGCGCCCCTCTCGTCAGAGCCCGCTTCCCGCGTGCCTATCTCGATCTCAATCGGGAGCCTTACGAGTTGGATCCGCGGATGTTCGATGGCCGGCTGCCCGCGTTCGCCAATACCCGTTCGCTGCGAGTGGCCGGAGGACTGGGGACGATCGCCCGGGTTGTCGGTCAGGCGCAAGAAATCTATGGGGCCCGGCTGCCGGTCAGCGAAGCGCTGGGCCGGATCGAAAAGCTCTACAAGCCCTACCATGAATGCTTACGTCTGCTGCTTGACAGGGCGAGAAATAGCTTTGGCGTTGCGGTTCTCATCGACTGCCATTCGATGCCCTCGGGCGCTCTCCAATTGGGAGCAGCTGGGGTGGTTGGAAAAATCCCGACCGGGCCAAAGCCGGATTTCGTTGTGGGCGACCGCTTCGGAACCAGCTGTGCCGTTGCCTTTGTCGATACCGTGGAGTATGAACTGCGTCGGCTCGGCTACGCGGTGCAGCGGAACAAGCCCTATGCTGGCGGCTTTATCACGGAACATTACGGCCATCCGGCAGGCGACTGCCATGCCATGCAAATCGAAATAAGCCGGGCGCTTTACATGGATGAGCGGGCGGTGCGGCGGGGCGAGAAATTCGATAGGGTCGCCGCCGATCTGACCCAGCTGGCGGGGGCGCTTGCGGAAGCCGCTGCAGGGTTCCGCGACCGTCATCGTGCCGCGGCGGAATAAATAAAGGGGCCGCCTGCGTTACCACAAGCGGCCCAAGTCTAGGGAGGAAACGCCCAAGGAGGGCATCGACGGCAACACCGTTGCCGCATTGCAATAATATGCACGTGCACTGCACAAAAAGCAACCCCTGCTGACCTATTTTTTCGAACGAGCCGGTGACATTCTTGGATCTCGTTTTCTAAGGCTTTGTTTTGGTTAGGTTTATCTTGCTCTCAAAGTCGAGCCTAAAATTGTCTCGATGCCATGGCTCAATCGAAAGTTGAGCTCCGGCGCACTCGACGGCGCCGGCCTTGCATAGCTTGCGGCTAGAGCATGTTCCGAAAAAGTTGACCGATTTTTTCGATCAGAACATGCTCCAACTCGTTGAACTTGAGCGTTTCCTTTTCGATCAGATGATTCCATCTGATCGGGAAGCGCTCTAGGGGAGCGACCCGTAACGAGCGGATTGCCACAACCGCCAATCGGAAAATAACCAGCCATGACCGCCGTGGATTTCGCCGCTTTCGTCGACAAGCTCGCCGATGTGGCAACCGAGACGATTTTGCCGTTCTTCCGCACGGCCCTCTGCGCCGAGGACAAAAATATCGGCGGGATGTTCGATCCCGTGACGGAGGCGGATCGGGCTGCCGAGACCGCCATGCGCCGTCTGATTGAGGCCACCTTCCCGAATCACGGCATTATCGGCGAGGAGTTCGGATCGGTGCGGGCCGATGCCGAATATATTTGGGTTCTCGACCCGATCGATGGCACCAAGAGTTTTATCGCCGGAATGCCGGTCTGGGGAAGTTTGATCGGGCTCTTGCATCAGGGCTGTCCGACCTACGGAATGATGGTCCAGCCCTTCACGCAAGAGCGATTCGTGGGCGATGGACGCCGGGCAAGTTGGCGGGGTCCGGGCCATGATCGGCGGCCCACCGAGCGCAAACTCAAGACCCGCCTTGCACCAAGTCTTGCCAAAGCCACTTTGATGACGACGTCGCCACTGCTCTACACTGAGGCTAAACTTGAGCTGTTTCGCCGGATCGAGGCCAAAACACGGCTGTCGCGGTATGGGGGCGACTGTTATGCCCTGGCGATGCTGGCCGCCGGCCATGTGGATTGCGTAATCGAATCGGGACTAAAGCCCTACGACATCGTGCCCTTGGTGCCGATCATCGAGGGCGCGGGGGGAATCGTGACTTGCTGGGATGGGGGCAGTCCGGCGAAGGGCGGCGATATTGTCGCCTCTGGCGACGCCCGGGTTCATGAGGAAGTCTTGAAGCTGCTGCAGGCGTAGCGCGCTTCGATGACCGACTTCCGATAAGACCTAGAGCATTTTCAAGCGAAGTGGATACCTGTTCGCGTTAAGAAAATGCGACAAAACAAAGGGTTAGAGCTGCTTTCCGATTCCATCGGATCGGAAAGCACTCTAAGTCTCCGAGAGCATGGCCCGGGCTCGAGGCACGGATCATGCTCTCGCGGTGTTTTATCTATCCCATCGCCTTCAAAATGCTGTCGACCATTTTCTTGGCGTCGCCGAACAGCATCAACGTGTTGTTCCGGAAGAACAGTTCGTTTTCGACGCCGGCATAGCCAGAACCCATGCCGCGTTTGACGAAGAGCACGGTTTTGGCGAGTTCGACGTCGAGGATCGGCATGCCATAGATCGGCGAGGACGAATCGGTCTTCGCGGCGGGGTTTGTCACGTCATTGGCACCAATCACAAAAGCCACGTCGGCGTCGGCGAACTCGGGATTGATATCGGTGAGTTCGAAGACTTCGTCGTAAGGCACGTTGGCTTCGGCGAGCAGCACGTTCATATGTCCCGGCATGCGCCCCGCGACCGGGTGAATGGCGTATTTCACGTCGATGCCCTTGGCCTTCAAGACGTCGGCCATTTCCCGCAAGCTGTGCTGCGCCTGGGCCACCGCCATGCCGTAGCCGGGCACGACAATGACTTTTTTCGCGGCGAGCAGGATTTTTGCGGCTTCTTCCGCGGAGCCCTGCTTTACCGGCCGGGTCTCGGCTTCACCGATTCCGGCGGGTGCGGCGGCTTCCACCCCGAACCCGCCAAGGATGACCGAGATGAAGGAGCGGTTCATGCCCTTGCACATGACGTAGGAAAGAATGGCGCCGGATGAGCCGACGAGCGCGCCGGTGATGATCAGGGCCAAATTCGCAAGGGTGAAACCGACGGCGGCCGCAGCCCATCCCGAATAGGAATTGAGCATCGAGATAACGACCGGCATATCGGCGCCGCCGATCGGCACGATGAGCAGAACGCCCAGCGCGAAGGCCACCAACACGATCAGCCAGAAAACCAGATGCGCTTCGGTTCCGATGAAAGCGAAAATGAAGATCGCAAGCAAGATACCGAGACCGATATTGATCGCATGGCGGTTCGGCAGAAGAATGGGGTTGCCGGTCATCCGTCCGTCAAGCTTCAAGAACGCGATCACCGAGCCGGTAAAGGTGATGGCGCCGATCGCCGCTCCAAGCGACATTTCCAACAAGGTCGAGCCATGCATCGAACCGGGGATGCCGAGGCCGAAGCCCTGCGGCGCGTAAAGCGCGCTCGCCGCGACGAGCACCGCGGCAAGGCCGATCAAAGCGTGGAAGAGGGCGACAAGTTGGGGCATCGCCGTCATCTGAATGGTGCGGGCGCGCCATACGCCGATGGAGCCGCCGATCCCAACGGCAAGCACCACCCACAGAAACGAGAAGAATCCCCAGGGCAATTGATAGAGGAGCGTGGTCGCCGCCGCTATCGACATGCCGATAATGCCGAAGCGATTGCCTTGCCGTGCGGTTTCCGGCGAGGACAGTCCCCGCAGGGCGAGAATAAAAAGCACGCCCGAGGTAAGATAAAGAAGGGCTGCGATATTTCCGTTCAACATCGACTCAGCCCTTTTTCTTGAACATGGACAGCATCCGCTCGGTGACGAGGAAGCCGCCAAAAATATTGACCGAAGCAAGGGTCAGGGCGAGAAAACCGAACAGCCGCGCCGTGCCCGCACCGTCGCCGCTATCGGAATTGATGCCGGCCGACAGAAGCGCGCCGACGACAATGACCGAGGAGATCGCGTTGGTCACCGACATCAGCGGCGTATGCAGCGAAGGTGTCACCGCCCAAACGACATAATAGCCCACGACGACGGCGAGGACGAAGATCGCCAGTCTGAAAACGAACGGATCGATGGCTCCGCCACTGGCAGCCGCGGCGCCTGCGGCAAGCTGGTCGGCATAGGCCTGCGCGGTTTCGGCTGCATGCCGCGCCGCCTGGGCCGCGGCCTGTATCTTTTCCATCAAGTTCGGATCGACTTCGACTGCCATCTCATGCCCTCCTGCATAGTTTTTGTTGATTGAATTCCCGAATTACGTCGCGGCTTGAAAGTTTGGATGCACGAGCGCTCCGTCCTTGGTGAGCAAGGTTGCCTTGACGAGTTCGTCATCCCATTTGATCGCGAGCGTCTTGGTTTTTGGATCGATCATGGTTTCGATGAAGGCCAACAGGTTCTTTGCGTAAAGCGCCGAAGCTGTGGCGGACAGACGTCCCGCCACATTCAAATTGCCGACGATCTTGACACCATTTTTTGTGACGACCAGTTCACCGGGTTTTGACAATTCACAATTTCCCCCGCGCTCCACGGCAAGATCGACGATCACCGAGCCGGGCCGCATCGAGTCCACCATGGCGGTGGTCAGAAGAACCGGCGCCGCGCGTCCTGGAATCAGCGCGGTCGTAATGACGATATCCTGGGAAGCGATATGGGAAGCGGTCAGCTCCGCCTGCTTTGCCCTATATTCCGGCGACATTTCCTTGGCGTAGCCTGCCGCCGTTTCGGCCTGTTTGAATTCCTCGTCTTCGACCGCGACGAATTTCGCCCCGAGCGACACCACCTGCTCTTTGGTGGCCGGCCGGACGTCCGTCGCGGTGACGATGGCGGCGAGCTTGCGGGCGGTGGCGATCGCCTGCAATCCGGCAACGCCAACACCCATGACAAAGATTTTCGCGGGCTGGATCATTCCCGCCGCCGTCATCATCATCGGAATGACGCGGCCATAATGGGCGGCGGCATCGATCACCGCCAGGTAGCCGGCGAGATTGGCTTGACTGGACAGGACGTCCATCGTTTGCGCCCTGGTGATGCGCGGCATCAATTCCATGGCAAAGGCGGAGACGCCAGCCGCCGCCAAGGCTTTCAGGGCATCGACATGTCCATAGGGGTCCATGACCGCGATCACCACGGCGCCCGGCTTGGCGCCCGCGGTTTCCGCCGCGCTTGGCCGCCGGACCCTAAGTATAATGTCGGCGTCTCGCACGGTCGCAGCGGCGTCGGGCTCGATCTTCGCCCCCGCCGCCACAAATTCCTCATCTAGGATGCCGGATTTTAATCCGGCGCCGGTTTGCACTTTGACTTCCGCGCCGAGTGCGGCAAGTTTCTTGGCTGTTTCGGGCGTCGCGGCAACGCGGCCCTCAGCGGGATCATTTTCGGCGGGGATGGCGATCAGCATGAATGACTCCGGGGAACTCTGGAAGCTTCGACCCAGCCCGATTTGTGTCTTTCGGTCAAGTCATCGCTGACCGCCAGAGCTGGTGTCTCGACCGGCGGGCGGCATTAGCCCCAGAAAAAGGCTAGGAAAGCGAGAACGAGGACCGAACCCGCCACAGCATATTGGATAAGCCGGATAAACATCCGGTAAGTCTTCTCGTGCTCGTCGTAATCCATGCCGGAATGACCTGCGGGTTGAGCATGATTTTCAGCCATTGTGCCCACCTTTGTTGCGGATTTAGTGTCATTGTAGCTTTCGCAATGATTTAATCCCCGCGCAAGAGGGAAAAGCCCAGCGAATGCCAATTTTTTATGCAACTAACGGCTTCTGATTACGCGATAAGGTTTTTCCAACAATGTTTACTCCACACCCGGCGCGATGCGCGCGTGACGCGCCGCCTTAAGTCGGACCTGCCAGACCCGCTTCAGAGAGTGCTTGTTCCTGGCGCCGGCCCAAGGTCTCTGCCGAAAACTTGCCCATCGTTTCATGGAATAATTGATAGAAGTTCAATTTTGCGTCGAGATGAAGGAATGCGCTGCCAAGGCCAATTGCGGCGCGATCCATGAAAACAAACTCGCGCGGCACCAGCACCGGGCCTCTTTTCTTCAAAGCTTGGTGGACCGAGAAGGCCTCCTTGCGGCCATATTGGCCAGGCGCCACCCCGTCGGCGACGCTGCGGACCCGGTTATCGAGGAGCGGCGCATAGATAAAGCGCGCCCAAATGTTCAAGATTTCGGCGAGGTCTTTGGTCAGGCCGCGAAAGCCCCAAGTCTCATAGGCATGGACCGTGCGGGCGAAATCATGCTGCAGCAGCCCCTCGTAGAGGTCCACCACGCCGCCGACAAAGGTCGGCGTAAAAATTCGCACGCAGCCATAATCCAGAAGGTTTATGCCGCGCGCCTCGCCCTCTTCCTCGGTTCCAAAGACCGTGTAGTTGCCGAGGTGCGGATCGCCATGGATGATCCCGAACTGGCTGAACGGAATCCACCACGCCTTGAACATCGCACGGGCGATGCGATTGCGTGACTCTTCTCCGGCTTGCTTGAAGTCAAGCAATTTGCCGCCTTCGAGCCAATCCATCGTCAGCAGCCGGCCGGTCGAAAGTTCCGGCCGCGCACGCGGCACGCGAACGTCCTCGACATCGGCAAGGATCGATCCATACAGCATCATATGCTTGGCTTCACGATAATAATCGAGTTCCTCGCGGACGCGATCGGCGATCTCCTTGGTCATCTCCCTTGTGTCGATCACCGGGTTGAGGCGGCGATGCAAGGCGAATACGACATCGAGCTGACGAAGATCAGCTTCGACCGCTGATTTCATGTCCGGGTACTGCAATTTGCAGGCGAGCGCTGTGCCGTCCTTGGCAACGGCCCGGTGCACTTGACCGAGCGAAGCCGCCGCCGCCGGATGGGGATCAAACGACGCAAAATGCGATAGCCAGTCGGTCCCGAGCTCGGCCTGCATCCGCCGCTTGACGAAGGCCGCGCCCATTGGAGGCGCCTCGCTTTGCAGCTTCTGCAATTCCTCGGCGTATTCCGGCGGCAGAAGGTCGGGGACGCTCGCCATCATTTGGGCGACCTTCATCATCGGCCCCTTGAGGCCCCCCAGCGCTTGCGCCAAGGCCGCGGCATGGGTGCCCCAAGCCCCGCTGCCTCCGATAAGACGGGTACTGGCAATTCGGGCGGCGATCCCGCCAACATTGGCACCAACGCGGGCGTAGCGCGCCGCGCGGGCGGAAAATCGGTTGCCTTCCTCGTCTTTCATGCAGACTCGTTGTTTCTTGAAAATTCCCGCGCATGCGGAGCTGCCTGCTCCTCTAAAGCGGGATGAGGAAAAGTGGAAGCCGGTTTTCCGCCCGCATCCCGCTCTAAACTTTTGGAATCGATCACGTTCATGATTTTGGATTGAGTCAATCCAAAATCATGAACGTGATCTAAGCTGAACCAAGCGCCGCAAGAAGCAAAATTTGTCCCTTCACGGAGACTTGTAGCCTTTCTCGACTTCGATCGCCCCCCTTAAGTTTGAGGCGTTTGCCGCTTTGGCTCTCACAGGTCAACTCCCAGGGCGTGCTGTCGCGGAACCCACCGAGCTCCGACTCGCTGAATCCAGCAATCTGCTCGTCGATAAGTCCCATTCCCAACTCCTGGCAATATCGCGTCCATTTTTTATGAATCCATTGACAAACCCGTTATGCCAAGTCGCCAACGGCGGTCTTGCCAAAAGAAGCCTGGCGGGCGAAAAGCCGGCATGCTCCACATCAACGACATCACATTAAGGCTCGGGCCGCGGGTTCTCTTCGACAAGGCGACCGCGGCGCTCCCCGACTTTGCCAGGGTCGGCATGGTCGGCCGCAATGGCGCCGGGAAGACGACACTGTTTCGAATGATCGCGGGGGAGCTGGCACCGGAAACGGGGTCCATCTCCATCCCACGCGCGATGCGCCTCGGGCGAGTCGAGCAAGAGGCGCCGGGCGGCCCGCAGAGCCTGATCGATTTCGTGCTGGACGCGGATGTCGAGCGGGCACGCCTGATGGCCGAAGCCGAAGCCGCGACCGATCCGGCCCGCATCAGCGAAATTCAGATGCGCCTCGTGGATATTCTGGCGCATGCGGCGCCGGCCCGCGCGGCACGCATTCTATCGGGTCTTGGCTTTGACGAAGCCGCCCAGCAGCGCGCGCTGTCTGAATTCTCGGGCGGCTGGCGCATGCGCGTCGCGCTCGCCGCCGTGCTGTTTTCCAGCCCGGATCTCCTACTCCTCGACGAGCCGACCAATTATCTCGATCTCGAAGGCACGCTGTGGCTGATCGATTATCTCCAGCGCTATCGGGCAACCGTCCTGGTCATCAGCCATGACCGCGATCTGCTCGACGCGGTATCCGATCATATCTTGCACCTCGATCAGGCCAAGCTCACCCTCTGGCGCGGCAATTATTCAAGTTTCGAGCGGCAGCGGCGCGAGCAGCAGGCAATCTTGCTCAAACACAAGAAGAAGCAGGATGAGCAGCGCAAACATCTCCAATCCTTCGTCGATCGCTTCCGCGCCAAGGCGACCAAGGCGGCTCAAGCGCAGTCACGCCTGAAAATGCTGGCGCGCATGGAGCCGGTGACGGCGATCGTCGACGGACATGTTTTGCCGTTTCACCTGCCCTCGCCGCACAAGCCATTGAGTCCTCCGATCGTCGCGATGGAGGATGCCAGCACGGGATATGGCGAAGAGCCGGTGTTGCGGCGCCTTTCGCTGAATATTTCCGACGATGACCGGATAGGTCTTTTGGGTGCCAATGGGAATGGCAAATCGACCTTCGCCAAGCTCGTTGCCGGACGGCTCAAAGCCCTCAGCGGCACGGTCCGCCGCTCTTCAAAACTAGAAGTTGGTTTCTTCGCGCAGCATCAGGTCGACGATCTCGACGAAAAGGCGACGCCCTATCAATGCGTCGCCGCGCTCATGCGCGAGGGCACGGAGGCCAAGATCCGCGCGAAATGCGCCCAACTCGGTTTTCCCAATGTGAAAGCCGACACCAAGGTCGAGCAATTGTCGGGCGGTGAAAAAGCCCGGCTTCTTCTCGGCCTCGCCAGCTTCAAGGGGCCTCATCTTTTGATTCTCGACGAACCGACCAACCATCTTGATATCGATAGCCGCGCCGCTTTGATCGAGGCGATCAACGATTACCGGGGCGCGATCATTCTCGTGTCGCATGACAGGCATCTGCTCGATGCTTGCGCCGATCGGCTCTGGCTGGTCGAAGAGGGTACGGTGAAAACCTTCGACGGCGACATCGACGATTACAAGAAATATGTTCTCGATCGGGCGAGTGGCGGGAACGGTCGGCAAACCAAAAAGGAACGCGTGGAAGCTCGCCAAACCCCCGAGCGGCGGGAGAGTCCACGGACCGCCAAGGATTTTGTCCAGCTGAACAAACGCATCGCGGCAGTCGAAGACAAGCTGCGGAAGTATCAGGATTTGATCGCGCGCATCGACAAGGCGCTGGCCGACCCGGCGGCCTTCAGCAAGGATCAAGCCAAGGCCGCCGTTTTGGCTGCGCAACGCGGCGAACTCGAACGCGCGCTCCATTCAACCGAAGAAGAATGGCTGAGCCTCACGGGCGAGTTCGAGGCCGCGCGGGCCGAATAGTTGGATTCAGGGGGTGAAAATCGCCGCCGTATTCAATGGACTCGGAACTGCAAAAGCTTCCAGGTTCCAAGCCCGAACAGCATCAAGAGCGAGAGCAACACCAGAATGACGAAAATGCGGGTCAGGAAGTTGAGCTTGATGTTTCGGGTTTGCACTGCCTGCGTTTGAGTTGCAGGACCAGTTGCGGCCGGGGTCGCCGGCGTGCCAAATCCGCTTTGGCGGACACAGACCGCCGCAGCGATCGTATCGGTGTAACTGATCGAAAGCAGACAGCCTTGATGCGAGGGTCTGCCGTCAGCATCGAAGCTTAGTTCGATCCCACGCCGGTCCCCGGCGGAATGGCTCGCCGCGCCGGACTTGATGATCGCACGCTTGGCGGCCAACACGCCTTGAAAGGCCGCCTTGATCGAGGCCTGCTTTAGGCAATAGGCGATCTCGGCTGGCGTAAAATTGGACGCGTAGAATTCGTCGAGCGCATAGTCCTCGGCATCCGGCAATGCCGCGATATTCAAAATTTCAAGACCAAGACCGTTCGGTCCGTCGAGCCCGCCGAAACCTTCCTCGGTTGCGACCGGAGTAATATGGACCAGCGCGCTCTTGCCCTCCGAGAGACTGTTGATCGTGAACCGGGCCTGGTTGGTCATGAAAATCCAAGCGATCGTAAGAGCGTTAACTTTGCTTATCGCCAGAGTTAGCCCATGCCGTCCGTGAAGGAAAGCCCCTGTGGCCAAGGCTTCCCCATGTTTGGTCAATCGCTACCGCGCTCTCCAAAACTCCTCAAAAAATGACTTTTACGCCGCCATAGAAGGAGATCGGCTGCAACGGTGTGACCGTCCGCGGATTTCCGCTGAAGGGGATTGGCGAGGCGAGCTGAGCATCGGTGCCAGTATCGAAGAACGTGCCGTAGGTTGGATTTCTGTTGTTAAAAATATTATTGATCAGCCCGAAGAACTGAACATTTTCGTTCACCTGATAGGAGGCATGAAGATTGGTGACCCAATAAAGTGGCAATTTGGGATTCTGGTTGGCGTCGTCGCCGACCAGATATTGGGAACCGACGATCAGCACATCGGCGCCGAGTTTGAATTGGGGCGTGAAGGCATAGTCTCCGCCGAATTTCAACAAGTGGCGCGGAATGCCCGGGATATGATCGCCGGGCGTTACCAGGACATTGCCGTCCGCATTGGCGAAAGGATTGTTCGGAGAAGCGAGAGCTGCGGCGAACTGATAGGTTGCATCGACGAAGGCGTAATTCACATAGGCAAACAGATTGCCATAGTGGAAGTTTGCTTCGGCCTCGACGCCCTGGCGCAGGGTTGCGGGCACATTGGCGAAATATCCGCGCCCTGTGATCGTGCTGGCGAGCGCGACGATGTCATTGGTGCTGTTGGTACGAAAGAACCCGGCCTTCCAATCGACGCGGCCGGTATCGAACACGGTGTCGCCGCCGCGAAGCCCGGCTTCAAACGTATGCGCCACCACTTGCTGCAACGGGGGGTCGGCGACGAGAGAGTTTTCAAGAAGGCAGGGCCGTTGCGGATTGGCGCAGTCGAGTTCGAGCGGCGTCGGCGCGCGGTTCGCCTCCGAGTAGCCGCCATAGACGGTTACGGTCGGCAATAGCTTATAGGTCAGACCCACCACCGGATTGATTCGCGAAAAACTGTTATTGATATTGAGTTCCGGCGCTTGGCCGGTGACGTCTTCGGTGACGATCTGCGCGATGTTCAGCCGACCGCCGGCGGTGAGCGCAAGCTCCGGCGTAATATTGAAGGTGTCGAGGGCGTAGACGCCGTAATAGGTCGTGTTGCCTGTGAGGTAGGTGGGCACATAGCCGATGCCTCCCAGCGTGCCGATGGTCGTGCCCGAGCCTGCAAAGGGCCCATTGGCGATAACGAAATCCGGGTAAATGTTCCCAAGCTGGCTTGTGGCGTTAAAACTCAGCAGGCTGCGGTCGACGCTGGCGCCGAAGGTTAGGTAGTTCTGATGGCCAAAGAATTTATCATTGTCGGTCGCCTGCAGCGCCGTGCCGAAGGTGGTCGCATGCACGGAGGTTCGATCGATGGTGCCATAGACGGCGGTATCGGAAAAAGGGATCGGGCCGTTGCGATTTGAAATCACGAAGGCGTTTCCATTCGTCACCGCGGGGAAATTGCCGCTGTCGAGGCAAAGAGAGCCGCTGAAACTGTTTGGAATGGAATTATCCGAGCAGTTTTGAATATCGGCGTCATTGCCGTCGGTATGGTGCTGCCGGAAACTCCGCATGTAAAAATTGCTGGCTATCGACCATTGCGGATTGATGTCGAATTTGCCGGTGAAGGCGAGCGAGCCCATTTCATTCAGCGTGATCTGCGGCGAGGTGAAAACGGAGCTTTGGTTTTGCTCGAGGAGCAGAACCGGCGTCGGCCCGATCACGCCGAGCGAGTTGCGGGCCCCCGACGCGATCAAATGAATTTCGTTGCCCGGTGTGCGGTAGCCGAGGTCGCCATAGAGGCGAAACAGCGTCGAGGGGGAAAAAAACCGCCAGCCGCCGTCGTGGGTCGCATCGCCGGTGGCATAAAGGCTGATGTCGTCGATCTGCTTGCCATATTGGAACATTCCGCTGACGCGGCCGAAGGAGCCGCCCATGACCTGCGTCTCAAGCCCTTGCCAGAGGAAACCGTTTTTCATCTGCAGGCTGACCGCGCCGCCGAGCGCATTGAGGCCGAAGATCGGATTATTGGTGAAAATGTCGGCCCGATAGATGGCCTGCGGCGGGATCAGATCCCAATTGACGGTGTCGCCAAAAGCCTCGTTGACGCGAATGCCGTTTTGATAGACGGCAAGGCCTTGCGGGCTGCCTTGCAGCGGCGAGGCGACGAAGCCTCGAAAGCGGAGATCTTGGGAAAATGGATTGCCGTTAATATCGATTGAAACCGCGGCCGGGATGCGTTGCTGCAATGTGTCGGTCACGTTTTGGGAGTTTGTGCGGGCGAAATCTTCGGCCGGCAGGGTCTGGACCATGGCGGGGATGTTATCGCGACTTTCACCCCCGCCGGGCAAAGGCGAGGTCGCAATGACATCGACTTCCGGAAGCGCGATGGGCGCGGCCGGTTCGGCGGTCTGCGCCAAGCCTTCGGTAATGCCAAAAGGCAAAAATGCCGCGCTGAGCCACAGAATTCGCGACAAGTCAGATTTGCGCTGCATTTTTTGCTCGCTGGGTACGGATTAGACGGATCGTTTTCTGCATTTACAAACAAGTGCAAAGATTAGATTTGAAGATTACAGGTCACAATGGACTTTTGCGATCTTTGGAGAAATAGCTCTCGACTGTTGCACCCTTGCACTACAGAAAAACCAGCTTCTTTTTGGAATAGTTCATCTTAAATAATGGAAAAATCCATGCATTTCTTACTCGATCATTGCTTTAACTTCTTGCCGCAGCTAGCCTTCCCCCACGTAGCCGTCTGGCTCCGCTGTGCAGAAGGGTTGACGCGCTCCAACCAATCGGCTAACGAACTCCTTTCCGCCTGAGACGACGTTTCCCGGGGGCTCTTGTTTCGCCCCAGGGTTGCTTTTGCTTTGGCGTCCCACAAGGGCCGGCCTCCACCGGACGTGGGATAGACCCTTGCCGCCCTCCTAAACAGGGGCGGCCTAAAAATGGAGACTGGGTTTTGGCACGTATTGCTGGCGTTAATATCCCGACGAACAAGCGCGTGGTGATTGCGCTTCAATATATTCACGGCATTGGTTCGACGAAGGCTCAGGAAATTTGCGAGAAAGTGAATATTCCCGCCGAGCGGCGTGTCGCCCAATTGACAGATGCGGAAGTCCTGCAAATTCGCGAGACGATCGACCGCGATTATATGGTCGAGGGCGATCTTCGCCGCGAAGTCGCGATCCACATCAAACGCCTGATGGACCTTGGCTGTTACCGCGGCCTCCGGCATCGGCGCCAACTGCCGGTTCGCGGCCAGCGCACCCATACCAATGCGCGCACGCGCAAAGGCAAGGCCAAGCCCATCGCCGGCAAGAAGAAGTAATTCCAAATTCATTGGCTGAAGCTGTTCGCCGCCAAGCGAGCGTAGCCAAACATCGACGATCATCCCGAGCACCTGGCATCACGGGCGCGCTTGAAGGAATTGTATAATGGCAAAAGAGGCTACCCGCGTTCGCCGCCGCGAGCGCAAAAATATCGCGTCCGGCGTCGCCCACGTCAATTCTACCTTTAATAATACGATGGTGACCATCACCGACGCGCAAGGCAACACGATCTCCTGGTCTTCGGCGGGAACAATGGGCTTCAAGGGCTCGCGTAAATCGACGCCTTATGCGGCACAAATGGCGGCCGAAGATTGTGCCCGGAAGGCGGCCGAACATGGCATGCGCACCCTCGAGGTCGAGGTTTCGGGGCCGGGTTCCGGACGGGAATCGGCATTGCGTGCGCTGCAAGCCGCGGGCTTCACGGTGACTTCGATCCGCGACGTCACGCCTATTCCGCACAATGGCTGCCGGCCCCGCAAGCGGCGGCGCGTCTAAGTTCTACGATCCGCGAACGGAAGCCTTTGGGGTTCCGCAAAGCGCTAGATATTTTCGGCCCCAAGGGCCGGTGGGCGCCTTTTGCGCCTTTAGCATCGAAAGAAAGGTCCGGTCGTGATTCAGAAGAATTGGCAGGAGCTTATCAAGCCAAGCAAGCTCGAAGTCGTATCGGGCGATGATCCAAAGCGCATGGCGACGATCGTTGCGGAGCCGCTCGAGCGCGGCTTTGGCCTCACTTTGGGCAATTCCTTGCGTCGTATTCTCTTGTCGTCGCTGCAAGGCGCGGCGATCACTTCGGTGCAAATCGACGGCGTCCTGCATGAATTCTCGTCGATCCCCGGCGTGCGTGAGGACGTGACCGACATCGTTCTCAACATCAAGGACATCGCGCTGCGGATGCCGGGCGACGGACCCAAGCGCATGGTCTTGAAGAAGCAAGGTCCCGGCAAGGTCACTGCCTCTGATATCGGCACCACCGGCGATATTTCAATTTTGAACCCCGATCTGGTGATTTGCACCCTCGACGAAGGGGCGGAAATCCGCATGGAGTTCACGGTCAACACAGGCAAAGGCTACGTCGCCGCGGATCGCAACAGGGCGGAAGACGCGCCGATTGGTCTGATCCCGATCGACAGTCTCTACTCGCCGGTCAAAAAGGTGAGCTACCGCATCGAGAATACGCGCGAAGGCCAAATTCTCGATTACGACAAGCTAACCATGCAGGTCGAGACCAATGGCTCGCTGTCTCCCGAAGATGCGATCGCCTTCTCGGCGCGCATCTTACAGGATCAACTGAATGTCTTCGTGAATTTCGAGGAGCCGCACCGCGTCGAGGCAACGCCTTCGATCCCCGAACTCGCGTTCAATCCCGCGTTGCTCAAGAAGGTCGACGAACTCGAACTGTCGGTTCGCTCGGCGAATTGCCTGAAGAACGACAATATCGTCTACATCGGAGACCTGATCCAAAAGAGCGAAGCGGAAATGCTCCGCACGCCGAACTTTGGGCGTAAATCGCTCAACGAGATCAAGGAAGTGCTGGCGCAAATGGGCCTCCACCTCGGCATGGAAGTCAGCGGTTGGCCGCCGGATAATATCGACGAACTCGCCAAGCGGTTCGAGGAACATTATTGATCTGATAATCCCTCCCTTCCTTACATAAAGGAAGGATTGGAACCGGCCGTACCTTGGCACGGCGGCCGCAAACAACGGAGAACGCCATGTATCACGGACACGCCAAGCGCCGCTTCGGCCGCACCCACGAACATCGCAAAGCGATGTTCGCCAATATGTGCCAAGCTTTGATCAAGCATGAACAGATCGTCACCACGCTTCCCAAGGCAAAGGACTTGCGGCCGATTGTCGAAAAGCTGGTCACTCTTGGCAAGCGCGGCGATCTGCATGCACGCCGACAGGCCATTGCGCAAATCAAGGATCCTGTGCTGGCCGGCAAGCTTTTCTCGGTTCTGGGCCCACGCTACAAGGACCGGCACGGCGGCTACACGCGGGTCTTGAAGGCGGGGTTCCGCTATGGCGATAACGCGGCCATGGCTGTGATCGAATTCGTCGACCGGGATGTCGACGCGAAGGGGCAGGATTCCGGTCCCGTCCAGGTTCGCGAGGAAGAGACCACGGAATAATCCCGCGCTGCGGCGCGACCGCAGCTCGCCGGGGCCAATGCCGGGCGAGCTTCGCCCCCCCCCCGCACAAGATAGCTCGCGCGATGCGCTGTCGCGCTTCCCTGGCCGGCGCGGTTGAATGCCGAGCTTACCTTGATGCCGGGGCGAGATGTCCGCCCCTCGGCATCCCAAAGGGTGGGGAACCAGCTCTAAAATCTCGGGCAAGCCTCTTGCCCTTGCCGCCTGATCCGATACCTTTAGGCCGCTCGTCTCAAGGGGCGGTGTTTTGCCCTCAAGCGCTCCGCTCCCCGCGCAATTATCGATTCAACGAAACCTTTTTAACGTAGCCGTCAAACCCCTGTCGCCCAAGCCGGTTGAAGCGGTGTTATGAGAAAATCCATGGAATCGAAACTTGTTTTAATTCGCGCGGCGAAAATGGCGTCGATTCTGTCGGTTCTGTTCCTCGCCGGACCCTCGCGAGCCGAACCGGTGCGGCAGGTCCCGCAGACTCAAGGCGACGTTCTGTTGTCCTTCGCCCCGGTTCTCAAGAAAGCGCAACCCGCGGTCGTCAATGTCTATGCCTCGCGCACGGAGAAGCGGCCGCGCAGTCCGCTTTTCGACGATCCGGTTTTTCGCCGTTTCTTCGGCGAGGGCGGAAATGGCAGGCCAGGCGGCCCGACGGCTCGCTCGCTCGGCTCTGGCGTCCTCGTCGATCCGAGCGGGCTCGTGGTCACCAATTATCACGTCATCGAAGGCATGACCGACGTCAAGGTGGCGCTCGCCGACAAGCGTGAGTTCGATGCCGAGATCATCTTGCGGGATCAGCGGACCGATCTCGTGGTTCTGCGGTTGAAGGGAGGCGGAAGCTTCCCGGTGATGGAACTCGGCGACTCCGACGCGCTGGAAGTGGGCGACATCGTCCTTGCCATCGGCGATCCGTTTGGAGTCGGGCAAACGGTCACGCAGGGTATCGTTTCGGCGCTGGCCCGCACGCAGGTCGGCATTTCCGATTATGGGTTTTTCATTCAGACCGATGCCGCGATCAATCCCGGCAATTCGGGCGGCGCTCTGGTCGATATGCGGTCCCGGCTGGCTGGGATCAATTCGGCGATCTTTTCTCAAACCGGAAGCTCGATCGGAATCGGCTTCGCGATCCCGGTCAATATGGTGAAAATCGTGATCACCGCCGCCAAGGGCGGAGGAAACCGAGTCCATCGTCCCTGGCTTGGCGCCAGCCTCCAGGTCGTGTCGCGGGAAATCGCCGATTCGCTTGGCCTTGACCGGCCATCGGGAGCTCTTGTCACCGATCTGTCTGCCGGCGGCCCCGCCGTTGAAGCAGGCCTGCGGCGCGGCGATCTCATCGTCGCCATCGACGGGCAGAACATCGACGATCCCGAGAGTCTCGGCTATCGGATGGCGACAAAGTCGCTTGGGGGCGTTGCCTCCCTCAGCTATCTGCGCAACGGAAAACCCGGGGCAGCGTCGGTCAAGTTGACGCCCGCCCCGGAGGTTCCCGCGCGCGATCCGGTCAAGCTCAAGGGCCCATCGCCTTTTTCGGGTGCAACGGTGGTCAATCTCTCGCCCGCAGTCTTGGAGGAAATGTCCATCCGCGGCGTGAGCGACGGCGTCGTGATCGTCGAGGTGGAAGACGGCTCGTCGGCCGCCGCCGTCAATTTCCAAAAGGGCGACGTGATCTTGTCGGTCAACGATGGCACGATCGCGACGACGCGGGATCTCGAGACGGCGGTGCGCGCCAGTCACCGGGTTTGGAAATTGGCGATCGGGCGCGGCGGCGAGGTTATTACCACCATGATCGGCGGTTGATGCCCGAAGGCGGCCCGCCTTTGCAAAGATGAGCTAGGCGACATGACCGATCTTTTTGCCGCCGCCAATCTTGAAAAGGACGCGCCGCATCCGCTGGCCGACCGGCTGCGTCCGCAAAGCCTCGCCGATGTGGCCGGCCAGGATCATCTTTTGGGGCCCGAAGGCGCCCTCAGCCGGCTCATTGCGTCCGGCAGTTTAGGCAGCCTTATTTTCTGGGGGCCTCCGGGAACCGGCAAAACGACCGTCGCGCGCCTGCTCGCGCGAGAAACCAAGCTCGCTTTCGTGCAGATCTCGGCTATTTTTTCGGGCGTCGCCGAACTTAAAAAGGTGTTCGAAGAGGCGCGCGGCCGTCGAAAAACCGGTCAAGGAACCTTGCTTTTCGTCGACGAA
This sequence comes from Beijerinckiaceae bacterium, assembly GCA_004564215.1. NCBI lineage: Bacteria > Pseudomonadati > Pseudomonadota > Alphaproteobacteria > Hyphomicrobiales > Beijerinckiaceae > Beijerinckiaceae bacterium. Next base: position 1,980,421 of record CP024846.1, read on the forward strand.
GTGCATCGTTTCAATCGGGCGCAACAGGATAGTTTCCTGCCGGTGATGGAAGATGGCACCATCACCCTCGTCGGCGCCACAACCGAAAATCCGAGCTTCGAACTGAATGCTTCGTTGCTGTCTCGCGCCCGCGTCATGATTTTTCATGCGCTCGACGAGGCGGCGATCGAGAAGCTGCTCGGTCGCGCTGAAACGTCGGAAGGCAGAGTATTGCCGCTCGATTCCGCCGCCCGCACCGCGCTGATCCGGATGGCGGACGGTGATGGTCGGGCCGCCTTGAGCCTTGCGGAGGAAGTTTGGCGCGCCGCCAAGCCGGACGAGATTTTTGATGCGTCCACGCTGGCGGCGATCGTGCAGCGGCGCGCTCCGATCTACGACAAGTCGCAGGAAGGTCACTACAATCTCATCAGCGCGCTGCATAAATCCGTGCGGGGTTCCGACCCCGATGCGTCCCTCTATTATCTGGCGCGGATGCTGGATGGCGGTGAAGATCCGCTGTTCATCGCAAGGAGGGTGGTGCGGATGGCGGTTGAGGATATTGGCCTTGCCGATCCGCAGGCGCTCGTCATCGCTAACGCGGCCAAGGATGCCTATGATTTCCTGGGTTCCCCGGAAGGCGAGCTTGCGATCGCCACCGCGGTGATCTATGTCGCGACCGCGCCGAAATCGAACGCCGCCTATGTTGCCTTCAAGGCTGCCACACGGCTGGCCAAGGAGCATGGCTCGTTGATGCCGCCCAAAACGATTCTCAACGCACCGACCAAACTCATGAAAAATGAAGGCTATGGCGCCGACTATGCCTATGATCATGATGAGCCCGAGGGTTTTTCGGGTCAGAATTATTGGCCCGAAGCGCTCGGGCGGCAAAAGCTCTATCGTCCGGTGGGCCAGGGCTTCGAGCAAGAGCTGCGGGCGCGGCTTGACCATTGGGCCAAGCTCCGGAAAGTGCGAAACGATCCAAATTGACAGTGCGGCCTGTGCTTCGCTCGCGCCGAGCGGTGGATGGCTGAACGCCGTCCTTGCTGTTCACCGGCAGTTCATGCGCAACAGGTTACGCGAATGGTCCACCCTCGTCCCTGTCGTCAAATCCGGCTGCCGCCGGTGACCGGAGTCCAGCGGCATGATTGATCGCAATGACGTGCGGTGGTACCGGGACGCGATTATCTATCAGCTGCACGTCAAATCGTTCTTCGACGCCAACAATGACGGCATCGGCGATTTCGGCGGCCTGACCCAAAAGCTGGACTATATCAAGGAACTCGGGGTGACCGCGATTTGGGTCATGCCGTTCTATCCGTCGCCGCTGCGCGACGACGGATACGACATCTCCTATTATCGCGGGATCAATCCGGCTTATGGAAGCCAGCGGGATTTCAAGCTGTTCGTGCGCGCCGCGCATGAGCGGGGACTGCGAGTCATCACCGAACTCGTGATCAACCATACTTCCGATCAGCATCCTTGGTTCAAACGCGCGCGCGCCGCGAAGCCCGGTTCGGCGGCACGAAATTTCTATGTCTGGTCGAACACGGACGTGGAGTACAGGGACGCGCCGATCATTTTCCTGGACACGGAAAAATCGAACTGGACCTGGGATGACCAAGCGCAGGCGTTTTATTGGCATCGCTTTTACGCGCATCAGCCGGACCTGAATTTTGACAATCCGCGGGTTATCGAGGCCGTGCTCGACGTGATGGCCTATTGGCTCGACATGGGCGTCGACGGTCTGCGGCTGGACGCCATCCCCTATCTGGTCGAACGCGAGGGCACGAGCTGCGAAAATCTTCCCGAGACACATGGGGTCATCAAGAAAATCAGAGCGGCAGTCGATGCCCGTTATCCGGATCGTATGCTCCTCGCGGAGGCTAATCTCTGGCCGGAGGAGACGGCGCAATATTTCGGCGAGGGCGATGAATGCCACATGGCGTTCCACTTCCCGCTCATGCCGCGCATTTATATGGCGCTGGCGCAGGAAGACCGTCATCCGATCACCGACATTATGCGGCAGACGCCAGAGATTCCCGAAAATGCCCAATGGGCGATCTTTCTGCGGAACCATGACGAGATGACGCTTGCCATGGTGACCGACAAGGAACGCGATTATCTGTGGTCCTTTTATGCCGCCGATCCTCGGGCGAGAATCAATCTCGGCATCCGCCGGCGCCTGGCGCCCTTGCTCGAAAACGATCGCCGCAAGATCGAATTGTTGAATTCGCTGCTGTTGTCCATGCCAGGCACGCCGGTCATCTATTATGGCGATGAAATCGGCATGGGCGACAATATTTATCTCGGCGATCGCGATGGGGTGCGAACGCCGATGCAATGGTCGCTCGATCGCAATGGCGGGTTCAGTCGCGCGGACCCCGCCAAGCTGTTCCTGCCGGCAATTCAGGATCCCGTCTACGGTTTCGGCGCCGTCAACGTCGAGGCCCAGCTCGCGAGCCCCTCGAGCTTGCTCACTTGGATGCGGCGCATGATTGCCGTCCGGCGTTCGCATCTCTCGTTCGGGCGAGGCACCCTGCGGTTCCTTTATCCGGCCAACCGAAAAGTCTTGGCCTATCTGCGGGAGACCCCGAACGAACGGATCCTTTGTGTCGCCAATGTATCGCGAGCGCCGCAGGCCGTGGAACTCGATCTAGCCGAGTTCAAGGATGCGATTCCGATGGAGCTCACGGCCGGGAGCGTGTTTCCGGCGATCAATTCACGATCCTATCTTCTGACTTTGCCATCTTATGGATTCTTCTGGTTCAAGCTCGAATCCGCGGAGGCGAATAAAGAACTCGAAAATCAGCAACCGACACCGGGGCTTTTTACCCTGGTTGCGACCGGCAAGCTCGAAACCATTCTGTCGGGGCGGGAGCTTGTTGCGTTCGAAACCAATGTCGCGCCGCGGTTCCTGGCCTCGCGGCGCTGGTTCAGCGAGACCCCGATCAGCGGAGTTTCCGTCAAGGATTTCGCGGTGCTTCGGGACGGCGGACAGAGTCGTTTCGTTCTCCCGCTCCTGGACGTCAAATTGCCAAACGGCCGGGTCGAAAGTTATTTCGCACCGCTTGCCGCCGAGGCCGAAACGGAGCACGGACCGGCCGCGGCCTACGCCGCCGCGAGGCTACGCCGCGGTGCGATGACCGGCGTGCTCTACGAGGCCGACGCCTGCGAAGGTTTCGCCGCGAGCCTACTGGCGGCGTTGCGGCGCGACGAGAGGCTGCGCACGATTCACGGGCGGGAAATTATTTTCTCGCCGACGCCTCGCCTTGGCGATGAGCCCCTCATCGATGCCACGAATGTCCAACGAATCGGGGCCGGAAAACGCAATTCCTCGCTCGTCATTGCCAGCCAGATGATGCTGAAAATTCATCACAGGCTGCACAGCGGTGGCGATCCGGAGGTTGAGGTTTTGCGCTTTCTGACCGATGTGGCGCAGTTTGCCAATTCTCCTCCCGTTCTTGGGGTCATCGAATATGTCGACGACGCCGACAATCACACGGTCCTGGCGATTCTCCAAACCTATATGCGCAACCAAGGCGATGCCTGGACCTGGACCCTCGAAGCGTTGAAGCGCATTTTGGAAGATGCCGCACTGACGCCCGGACAGGACGAGCACGCGACTCATGAAGGATTTGGAACTTATGTGCCGCACATGCAGCGGCTCGGCATGCGCACCGCCGAAATGCATAAGGCGCTGGCAACGCCCACCGCCGATCCGGGATTCAAAGCCGAGCCGCTGACCCTCGACGATGTGCGTCAGAGCGCGGACGAGGCGAGGGCCCTCGCCAAGCGCGCTTTTGCGCGGTTGCGAAAGATCGGCCCGGAGACCAGCAAGCAAACGCGCGCGACCGCCGAACGCCTCTTGGCCAGACGCCAGGAATGTTTCGGCCTGATCGACGAGCTCGCGCAAGAGCCGCAAGGCGCGATCAAGATCCGCATTCACGGCGATTATCGGCTCGATCGGCTCCTTGTCGTGAAGGATGATGTCATCATGGTCGATTTTGCGGATTCGCCTTCGGCCAGCCTCTACCAGAGACGCGCCAAGGCCTCGCCCTTGCGGGATGTCGCGGTCATGCTGCGTTCCTTTGCGCAAGCGGTCGCCGCCGCTAAACGTGATCTCGCGGGGCGCGTGCCGGATTCGACGCTGGCGGCGGCGGGGCTGCGCGAGGAACTGGTCGAATTCTCGCAAATTTTCATCCGGTCTTATATGGATGCTGCCCGCGACAGTCCGATTTGGATCGAGGATAAGGAAACCCGGGTTCGCCTCCTTGTCCTCTATCTGCTTGCCGAAGCCCTTGAGGAAATTGATCACCAGGGGCAATTCCGCCCGGAGTGGCTGGACACGCCGATCGAAGGGGTCATTGCGATACTGGACCGCATGGCAAGGTTCCCTGAGCGAGGTTCAGATTGAACCTCCAGTAGAGAGCACTCTATGCCTAAAATCCAATAACGCCGCACAAGCTCAGCGACGAGCGCGCGGGCGTTAGCTTTTCAACACCAGTTCGTTTGGCAACGTTTTGATATCTATTTGTCGGCGGCCCGTTGTTGGCGATATTATACTTGACGTAGCACAAATCGCAAGGGGGTGCTAAGATGAGCGCCGACGCCGAGGGATTCGCGCCCGGTAGGCTGTGGAGCCTATGGGATATAATGATTCATTTCGATGTTCGATTGCTTATCTTACGAATGCGCCACATTGAGGATTTCGAAGAATTACTCTCGACTGGAGCGCCAATCGGAGGTTCCCCACCGGTTGATGGCTCTGCGCTAACGATGCGGTTGACGCCTTCAAACTCCCCAAACGAGCGGCTTAGCGCGGACGGCCGAAAGTGGCTATGGGCGCACATAGGCCCGCTTCAAGTCGAGCTAAGTCCACTCGCTTTGACCGTGGCTCAGACGGAAGTTCAGCACATATGGAACAATGCCCATATTTGGACAGCTAAAGAGATGGCCGGTCGGTTAAAAGAATTTCGACTGAAGTTAACGAATGAATTGAATGATCGGTTTTTTGTCTACTTAACTCCAGAGGAGGCGCATTATTTTCGTGAAACGCAGCCGTTTGGTAAGGAAACAATCGGCGCATTCCATTCATCGGAAGTCGATATTGGCGAAGCGTCAAAGTGTTTCGCAATTGGGCGAAATACCGCATGCGTTTTTCATTGCATGAGGATTCTTGAAACTGGCCTTCGGGTTATGGCGGCTGATGTGGGTATAGCGTTTGACGTGCAAAACTGGCAAAATGTGATCGATCAAATTGAGTCAGAAGTGAAGAAGATTGGGAAAACACTTCCGTCCGGAGCTACTAAAAGTCAAAGATTGCAACAATTGTCTGAAGCCGCTGTGCAGTTCACTTATTTCAAAGATGCTTGGCGCAACCATGTCTCGCACAATCGATCTCGTTATGATGCTAATCAGGCGCTAAGCATATTTAATCATACCAAGGAATTTATGGGCGCTCTGGCCAAATGGCTCCAAGAGTAACTAGCGGTTAGGCATCTTTGATCGTGGGGGCACTATTTTCGCAAAGGCATTCTCGAATGGCTGACCAACCTCTTCAACGCCAAGCTTTCGAGCGGTCTCTATAAACCGCTCGGATTGGGCTTTGTCAGTGAACTTAGGTTTCGGCTTTGCCGTTGGTTTTGGTTTTGCGGCTTTTGCCATAGGGGCGCTCGCTAATGAGTCGTTCGGTAGGTGAGCCTCTTACCGACAACGCCTTTGAGAGCGCGATCCGCGCGCTCTACATCGTCACAGCCAAGACGAACGCGATTGCTGTAGCGGAAGTCGAATTCCGCAAGATAGCGATGCAAATGGCGCTCACCACAATGCTGATATACGCCTTTCATGCCCCGTTTGAAAATGGAGAAAAAGCCTTCAACAGTGTTTGTAGTCACGGTGCCGCGCACATATTCATCGGCGCTGTGATTGACAGTTTCATGGCTTGCGAATTCTCCCCCGACCTCGCGATAACAATTGGCTTCATCAGTCATCAACGCAGTTTCGCGAACGACATTCGCGCGCACAATCGGTGCAATGTCCGCAACGCGAGTGCTATCGATATGAAAACTGCGGGAACTGCCGTTGCGCTGAAGAAGGGTTAAGACTGCGTTCTTATGACCGGCACCTGCCTTGCGCTTGGGCTGGCCTTCAACGCGGCCGATAAAGGTTTCGTCGACTTCCACAATCTCGCCAGCGCCGCCCATTGGCTCAAGCCCGACGGTTTGCATGGCAGTGCGGATGCGGTGCGACATAAACCATGCGGTTTTGAGAGTTACGCCAAGGGTACGGTGAAGCTGGTTAGAGATAATGCCCTTCTTGCTGGAGGTCATGAGGTGCATCGCCTGCAACCAAAGGCGCAGCGGAACATGGCTGGACTCAAAGATGGTTCCAACCTTCACGGTAAAGGGCTTGCGGCACTCATTGCACTGGCGGACGCCCAGACGGGTAGACTTGCCAGCCATCAATTTCATGCGCGACGCATCGGCATTTCCACAATGAGGGCAAGTTGGCCCATTCGGCCAAACCCGAGCCTCAACATAGGCATAGGCGGCGCGCTCACCGTGGAAATGTTTGTCCGAAAGGACGGATGACATGGCTGACTCCTCAATGGAATCAAACTACTCCAATCGCTGTGCTACGTCAAGTATAATATCGCCCCGTTGTTTAGAGAACAAATAATGAACAAATTGTCACGTATAATTTTTCTCAAATCAGATAAATCCGGTCCGGCAGCGCGTCCTCGCCTTCGCCCTTGGGCGGAAAATGTTCGGCCAGAACCCGGCCGCATTTCTCGACCGCGATCACGAAGCCTTCTGCGATTGCCCCTTCGCTGATATGGCCGCGCAAAGCATCGACCGCATCCTGCCAAACCGTTGGATCGACTTTGGACGCGATGCCCTCGTCGGCGACTATCCGCACGTAATGTTCGGCCAGCGAAACGAAGATCAGGACGGCCGCACGATTCTGTTTGCGCGCCATGCCACGGATCATGAATTGCTCCGTCGCGGCGCGATGCGCCTCGGCCCGGCGAATGCGGCGCGGGACGAGAATTCGGCCCAACGGCGTTTCGGTCAGGACTAAAAAGAGCACCACGAAAATGACAATCTGCGCCAAAAAGATTCCCCGCACCGAAAGGTTTGTGACGGCGAGCAGAATCCAGGGAGCGATCAAGGCGAGGAGGGCCGACCAGGCCGTTGCGTAGGTTCGTGAATCGGACGACGAGCGCGCCAGCACGCAGACGATTTCGCCCGCGGTTCCGGCCTCGGCAGCTTTGATCGCGGCGCCGATGCGACTTTGGTCTTCCGCCGACAAATTCGCCATCACCAACTCCCTGAGGCTCCGCCACCGCCCGACGACCCGCCGCCGCCGGACCAGCCGCCCCCGGAACTGCCCCCTCCGGAACTTCCGCCGGAGCTCATGAGCATCCCGAGCAAGAAGGAGAAAACATCGCCGCGAATCCCGCGCGGCAGAAGCATGAATATCAAAAGCAGAAAGAGTCCAATCGCAATCAACGGAGCGATGCCGTCCGTCGTCGACTCCTGGTCATTGACGATGCGTAGGTCCGGGCGCTTTCCCCATTCGGCGGAATCCGTCGTCAAAACCGTGATGATGTCATCGACGCCGCGCTCAAGGCCGCCGCCATAATCGCCCGTTTTGAAACGGGGGGTCATCGCATTGGTGATGATGATCTTGGACAGCGCGTCGGTCAGCGTGCCTTCGAGGCCGTAGCCGACCTCGATCCGCACCTTGTGCTGTTGCGGCGCAACCAGAACGAGCACACCATTGTTCTTGTCTTTCTCGCCGAGGCCCCAGGCGCGAAACAGAGCGTTGGCGTAGGGCTCGATCTCGTCGCCTTCGAGCGATGTCACGGTAGCGACGACAAGCTGGATGCCGGACTTGGCTTCGAGCGCGGCGAGCTTTTGGGTAAGCGTCTCGGCCACGGCTTCCGGAATGACATTGGCCTGATCGACCACCCGACCCGTCAGCGGCGGAAAATTATAGGCGAGACCCGCGCCGACGAAGGCGAGCACCAAGAGCAGCGCCGCGATAAGGCTTGTTGCGGCCACGACAGGGAGCGCATGGCCGGGACCCAACCGGCCGCGCCGCCAAACCCGAGCCAGATCGTAAGCCCCCGCCGGGGGCATGCCCGGAAACTCCGCCGTCAAAATTTGACTTGCGGCGGCGTCTGCGCCGATTCGCTGGCGGCGAACTCCGCCATGGGCTTGTTGGCACGAAACAACGTCGCCGCCCAAAGCAGGGTCGGGAACGTCTTGAGGCTCAGATTATAAGCGCGGACCGCTTCGATATAGTCGCGCCGGGCGACGGAAATTCTATTTTCCGTGCCTTCGAGCTGCGACTGCAACGCGAGGAAATTCTGATTTGATTTCAAGTCGGGATAATTTTCGCTGACCGCAAGCAAACGGCCGAGCGCGCCGGACAATTGGGATTGGGCCTGCTGGAACTGCTGGACCTTTTCCGGATCGGTCAATTGCGAGGCGTCGATCTTGACCGAAGTCGCCTTGGCCCGCGCTTCGATCACCGAGGTCAACACATCCTTTTCCTGCTTGGCATAGCCCTGCACCGTGGCCACCAGATTGGGAATGAGGTCGGCACGCCGTTGATATTGATTTTGGACATCGGCCCATTTGGCCTTGGCCTGCTCCTCGAGCGTCGGAATCGTATTATAGCCGCAGCCGGAAACGCAGACGCCCAAGATCGCCAGGACGAAAACAGCGCGCAAGCTCGCAAACATCCGATTCGCGCGAGACAGTGGCAGCGTATCTTGAGATGCATTGATCGAAAAATTCATAGGCAAGCCCTCCAGCGTGACGAAGTTAATCGGTTCGCGTGCATTAAGCAAAACTCCGTGGACGCGCATATCGCCCAAGACTCAAAGATCAAATTACGGCGCAGGCCATCGGCGCCGTTTACCGAACTTTTTAATATATACGTTCAATCGTCTTGTTTTAGAAACACAAGGCCCTAATTTCGCTGGGGTAAAGCGCCGCCGATCGAGGCGGCGCTTTTCGGCTGGGCTGCTCGTCGAATGGCCGGCGAGATAACCTACGGAAGTGAGACTCTGATGACGATGAAAGCAACCTTCTTGGCGGGCGCCCTGGCGTTCGCGGCAGTGGCGCTCCCTGCTGCAACCGCCTCCTCCATGCCGCAGGTCGCCCCGGGCATTGCGCGCGGCGATTCGGTCAACCATGTCGAAAAGGCCTATTGGCATAGGTGGCATCGCTGGCATAGGTGGCACCGTTGGCACCGCTGGCATCGCAGATGGTGATGCAGGCCTGAATTCAGGGCGGGTTAGTTTGCAGGCATGATCGAGGCGGGACGCACCAAACCGTCCCGCCTCGACGCTTATTTGCCATGAACGGAGCCTCATTCTAATACTGATTGGGCGAGACTCGCCATTCGCATCGGACGCCTGGGCCAATCTCGATCCAAGCCGAACAGGGATTCGTATAGCCCGATGAACCCCAAGCTCAGTCATCTGACGTTTCAATTGTCCGATGTTTCGATCCACGCGGTCGCCGCGGGCCCGCAAGACGGCCCCTTGCTCATTCTCCTGCATGGCTTTCCCGAATTCTGGTACGGCTGGCACGCACAGATCCTGCCGCTTGCCGAAGCCGGCTTTCGCGTCGTCGTTCCCGATCAACGCGGCTATAATCTGAGCAGCAAACCGCAGGATTGGCAGGCGTATGAAATCTCCCGCCTGACCGGTGACGTGTTCGCGATTGCAGACCAGCTTTCCCGCCCGCGTTTCTCGCTGGTCGGCCATGATTGGGGCGGCGCCGTCGCTTGGGGCTGCGCCCTATCCCGGCCCGAGCGCCTCGAGCGTGTGGCGATTTTGAACGCACCGCATCCCCGCGTGATGGTGGACTATATCCGCGCCCATCCGACGCAGCTTTTGCGCAGTTCGTATATGTTGTTTCTGCAGCTGCCTTGGCTGCCGGAATTTCTGCTCGGGCTCGCAAATTTTTGGCTCCTGGCCTTGACGGCGAAGATCACCAGCCGTCCGGGCACCTTCTCCGAACAGGATCTCAAACATTATCGCGAAGCGTGGCGCCAACCTGGCGCGCTGACGGGCATGGTTAACTGGTATCGCGGGCTGCGCGCCAAAAGCAAAAATAAGCGCGAGGGTGCACGCAGCAGGCCGACGATCGACATTCCCGTCAAGATTTTATGGGGAAAGAAAGATCGTTTCCTGGAAAGCGCAATGGCCGAACTCAGTTTGCGATATTGCCCGAAGGGCGAATTGACCCTGGTTCCCGGGGCGGGCCATTGGCTGCAGCACGAGGAACCGACACTCGTGACCCAGGCCCTGAAGGATTTCTTCTCAACTTCAGGTAAGTGAAAGAGCGGTTCCGGGCGATTAGAGCCTGTTCCAAAAAAGTTGACCGACTTTTTCGATCAGATGATTCCATCTGATCGGGAAGCGCTCTAGCCGGCGGGCGCGGCAGCGGCCTTCTCAATTGCGACTTCGCCGGGAAGAAACCCATCGAACGCCGCCCAAAACTGTTCCCGAAAAGCGTCGCGCTCCATCAGGATCTCATGCCGTGCGCGCAGCAGAGTGATGCATTTGCCGGCTTTGAGGCGGCTCGCGAAAAGTTCGGCTGCGGCAGTATCGACCACGCGGTCGTCGCCGGCCGCCAAGATCAAAGTCGGGGTCAAAATCCGGCGGGGATATTCGACGTCCTCGAAGCGCTGCATGAGCCGGAAGGCGGCATTGATCCACCCGATCGTCGGATCGCCGATGGCCAGCTCCGGCACCGCCTCGACGACGGCCGCCGAGCGGACATGGCGCCTTGGATCGGAAGTCAACACATTCCCCTCGAAAGGGCCGGCCATATAGGGCTTCGGTTTGCCTCCAGGCATAAAGCGGCGGCTCTGGCCGAGCAGAACCAGCAACCGCGCAAGAATCCGCAGGCTTGTCCCGAAACGTAGCCCATAGAGATCGACCATCGGCGCCGTCAAGACCAGGCGTTCGAAGGGCGATCGCCCCGTGTGCGCCGCGGCAAGCGCAATGGCGGCCCCCATGGAATGGCCGAGCGCGAACCAGGGGCGCGGGCAGTAAGGTTCCAGGATTTGCTCCACCAAAGCGTCGAGATCGAGGTCATAGGCCTGAAAAGTGGCGACATGGCCCTTCCGGGGATTGTCGAGGAGGCGGCTGGAAAGGCCTTGCCCGCGCCAATCCAGGGCGACGACGTCGAAGTTTCGGCTGAGCAGCTCGCCGATGACTTCAAAGTATTTTTCGATGAATTCGGCGCGGCCAGGCAAAATCGCGACCGTTCCAACGCAAGCATCGCCGCAGCTCCAGCGCGCCGCCCGCAGGCCGCGGTGATCCCGCGTGGACAGCGCCGAAACGACCCCCCCAGGGGGCGCAGGGTTTTCGGGAAGTGAACAGAGATTCATAAGGAGTCTTCGATGCTCGGGGCTTGGCCGCGGAGGGAAATGCCACGGTTCGTGGCCTGCGCGCCGGGGACTTTAACGGGAGAAGATTTGCTTGTCTCGCCCCTCTTGCAAACCGAATCCCTGTTCCCACATCAGCTGTGCGCGGGCCATGCGAGGCCGCGTAGGAGCGGCGGCGAAGGTTGCAGGATAACTCGTCTCGTGCCGCTTCGTGAACTTGGTTGTTTCAACTCGTGTCGCTTCATCAAGGAGGATAGTGAGATGCGTCAGTTCGATCTGTCACCGCTTTACCGTTCGACCATCGGCTTCGATCGTCTGTTCAATATGATTGATCAGGCCGCAGGTCTCGAAACCATGCCGAGCTACCCGCCCTACAACATCGAGCGCACCGGCGATAATGCGTATCGGATTTCCGTGGCGGTCGCTGGCTTCGGCGAAAAAGATCTCTCGATCGAAACCAAGGAAAACAACTTGACCATTCGCGGTTCGAGGGAAATCCGGGAAGGGAGCGAGGCCGCCAAGACCGAGGTTCTTTATCAGGGAATTGCCGCCCGCGCGTTTGAGCGCCGCTTCCAGCTGGCCGATCACGTCCTAGTGACCGGTGCAAGCCTTGAAAACGGCTTGCTTCATGTGGATCTTGTGAGGGAGCTGCCAGAGGCCCAAAAGCCCCGTCAGATTCCGATCGGAACCGAAGCTGCAAAGCCCACGATCGCGACGTTTAGGGCAGCCTAACGGCTTTCCGGGTGTCTCTCCCAGGCCCGGTTAGTCGAGGAAAGGGCGTCTCCAACGAGGCGCCCTTTTTATTGGTCTGAACTTCACTTTGCTTCAAAGCGGGATGGGATCCGACGGGGTTTCGTCGGGTCGTCCTTTGGGTGGCAGCGCGCGCTCAGGCTTGGCCTGGGGTATTGCCGGTTTTTCCGCCGCTTCCGGATTTACCTTGCCGGCGGTCGCGGCCGGTTGGCGGGCCGGTTTGCTCGAAGGTTGGGCGGAAAGATCGGAGGGTCGAGGCTTCGGCAAGTCTGGCGGAGCTTCTTTGGCCGGGTTTGGCGCAGCGAGGGAGGCGGCAGGTTTCGGCCAAGCCCCCAGCGGAACATTTTGGATGATTGTTCCATCGAATGCATCAAACACGACCCTGCGCCGCTGGCCCTGGGGGTCTTCGGTTTCCGCCAGATAGATGCGGCCCTTTTTGCGAGGGGCGGCAACGAGGCGCAGCCCCATCTCCGAGACCCATTTTCGGATCGTGGCAGGCGGAATAGGCGGATCGCCCGGCTGTTCTGCCTCCGGATAGGCATAGCGCGGTGCCGGCCCGGGCAAAGGATAATACGGTCCCCATCCACCGTAGAATTGGGCTTGGACCGGGGTTTGGAAAATCATCGCCGCGAAACCAAAGGCCGCACCCGCGGCCCGCCGTCGCCATGGCGAATTCCTGCGCATCATGCGCTCTGCTCCTTCGCCCCGTTCGTTAGCCCTTCCAAAGTATCGGGGAGAAGCGTGAGAGAATTGAGGCGGCGGCAAGAAGGGTTTGGCTAGAGCAGGTTCCGAAAAAGTTGACCGACTTTTTCGATCAGAACATGCTCCAACTCCTTGAACTTGAGCGATTCCTTTTCGATCAGATGATTCCATCTGATCGGGAAGCGCTCTAAGCGGCGCTCCATACGATCGACAAAAAGCGCTCAATGTCGGAAGGTTTGGTCGCGAAAGACGTAACCAGACGGACGAACGCTTCGTCCATGTTTTGATTGCCGATTTCGGCTTCGAAACCATGAAAGTTCCAGTCGTAATAGAGTACGCCGGCGGCTTTCAGGGCCATATCGACACGATTGGGCAGGATCGCGAAAATTTCATTCGCCTCGCTCGGCCAAACCAGGCGCACCCCAGGAACCGCGGCCAAGCCTTCGGCGAGACGCCCGGCATGCGCGTTCGCGCTCCCCGCAAGGTCGAGCCAATGGCCATTTTCCAGATAGGCGATCATTTGCGCCCCGAAAAACCGTCCCTTTGAGAGGGTATGACCGCTCCGCTTACGCTGAAAGGGAAGGCTCGCTGCCGTCGCGGGGTCGAAAAAGATCACGGCCTCGCACGCCAGCGCCCCATTCTTCGTCGCGCCGAAGGATAAAACGTCGATCCCCGACTTCCAGCTCATTTCGGCAGGCGTACACCCGGACGCGACAAGGGCGTTGGCGAAACGCGCGCCGTCCATGTGGACCATCAGGCCGGCGCCATGCGCGATCGCGGCAAGTTCGGCGAGTTCTTCGCGCCTATAGATGGTCCCGCATTCGGTCGCCTGCGAGAGCGACAGGGCGGCCGGCTGGACCTGTTTCACCAATCCGCGCGGAAACCCCTTGAGGATTGCCGAAAATTCCCGCGGATCGATTTTCCCGGCGTGGCCAGGGATGCCGACGAGCTTGGCGCCACCTGTGAACATTTCCGGCGCGCCGCATTCATCTTCGTTGATGTGGGCTCGGCTGTGACAGAAAACCGCGCCATAAGGCGGCGAAATGGCGCTCAAGGCCAGGGCGTTCGCGGCAGTCCCAGTAGGGACAAAAAAACAGGCGGCTTCGCGTTCGAAAACTTCGCCGAGAATGCGGATCGCCTTGGCGGTCAGAAGGTCGCAGCCATAAGCCGCATCCGAGCCTTCGTTCGCGGCGATAATGGCGTCGAGTATTTCCTGGCTGGCTCCGACGGTATTATCGCTTGCGAAGTTCATTGTTCTCAACGCCAAGCGAGAGCTTAACAGATTTGCGGGACGGAGGTCGAGCGGAGTGCTCCCCGGCCCCCCTAACCTGCCCGTCAAAGGTTGTGGCTTATTTAACGGGGCCTCGCAATGCGCTGCCCGTCGCCGCTGGAGCTCCAACTGGGGGGCCGAGTCGAGCGCCGGAAATGTTTGCGCCCGGCGCTTGTTATGGACGCTGGAATCTGCAATGTTACTTGCTTAGGACAGTGTTGCTGACCATTTTAAGGGGGCACACATTCCCGCCGCCGCTTCGGTTTTTCTGCGCGCATCGAACGTCTCAAGGTTTAATGCGAATAGGCGCAGCCGATCCGACGCCAAGCGCGCGCGATGGGGGTAGGAGCCGGCGGGACCTGACCGCGTGGCTCGGTTCTTGCCAGAATGGCCAGCGCTGCTTAGAGCATAATCAGCGCGCGCAAAAATCGGTTTTGCCGGAAGGCAAAGCCCAAAAAACAAGCTGCGGCACGCTATTTCCCGGCGACAACCGCTTTTTGATGGAGGCTGAGAGATGACCGACAAGATCCCCGGCCCAATCCACCTCGACCCTGGCCTGCCGCCTGCCCAAGGTCTTTATTCGCCCGAGTATGAGCATGACGCGTGCGGAGTCGGCTTCGTCGCCGACATGCACAATCGTAAATCGCATGAAATGATTACGATGGGGCTCGAGATTTTGCTCAATCTCGATCATCGCGGCGCTGTCGGCGCCGATCCGCAGGCCGGCGATGGCTGTGGAATGCTGGTCCAGATCCCGCATCGCTTTTTTGCCGGCAAGGCAAGCGAACTCGGTTTCGTTCTGCCGGCGCCGGGCGAATATGCCGTCGGCGCCTTCTTCCTGCCGCGCGACCCGGAAGGCCGCCGCATCGCCGAAACCATTATTGAAAAAGTGGTCGCGGAAGAAGGACAGATCTTTCTTGGCTGGCGCGACACGCCGGTCGACTCTTCCTGCCTCGGCGAGAGCATCAAGCCGGCCGAACCGTTCAGCCGCCAGATTTTTATCCAGCGCGGCCCGGGCGTTTCGGATCAAAATATCTTCGAGCGCCGGCTTTTTGTTTTGCGCAAGGTGATTTCGAACGCCGTCTATGATTTGCGCGACCCGCGCACCGCGGGCTTCTATCCCGTCTCGCTTTCCTCGCGCACCATTGTCTACAAGGGGCTGCTGCTGGCCGCCAAGCTCGGCGTCTATTTCAAGGATCTCGCCGATCCCACCTTCGAGTCGGCGCTCGCCCTCGTGCATCAGCGGTTTTCGACCAACACATTTCCGACCTGGTCGCGCGCGCACCCCTATCGCCTTGTCGCACATAATGGCGAGATCAACACGCTGCGCGGCAACGTCAATTGGATGGCCGCGCGGCAAGCCTCCGTTGCCTCCGGCCTGTTCGGCAATGACATCAGCAAGCTCTGGCCGATCTCCTATGAAGGGCAATCGGATACCGCTTGTTTCGACAATGCCCTCGAATTTCTTGTGCAGGGCGGGTATTCGCTCTGCCACGCGATGATGATGCTGATTCCGGAAGCCTGGGCTGGCAATCCGCTGATGGATGAGGCGCGCCGCTCCTTCTACGAATATCATGCCGCGATGATGGAGCCGTGGGACGGACCCGCCGCCGTCGCCTTCACCGATGGCCGTCAGATCGGTGCCACTCTCGATCGCAATGGCCTGCGGCCGGCGCGCTACCTCGTGACCCGCGACGGGCTCGTCGTGCTGGCTTCGGAAGCCGGCGTGTTGCCGATCGCCGAAGACCGGATCCTCACCAAATGGCGGCTGCAGCCAGGCAAAATGCTGCTCGTCGATTTGGAGCAGGGCCGCATCATCTCGGACGACGAAATCAAGAACGCGCTGGCCGCGTCACATCCCTATGCCGAATGGCTGAAACACACCCAGATCGTACTCGAAGACATGGATCTGGCGGTTCATCCGCGTTCGCCGCGCTCCGACGTCTCGCTTTTGGATCGCCAGCAGGCGTTCGGCTACAGCCAGGAAGATCTTTCGCTGCTGTTGCCGCCGATGGCGGTGACGGGGCAAGAAGCGGTTGGCTCGATGGGCACCGACACGCCGATTTCGGCGCTGTCGACACAGTCGAAGCTTCTCTACACCTATTTCAAGCAGCACTTTGCGCAGGTGACCAATCCGCCGATCGATCCGATCCGCGAGGAATTGGTCATGAGCCTCGTCTCCTTTATCGGACCGCGCCCCAATATTCTCGATCACGAAGGCAACTCGAAGAAAAAGCGCCTTGAGGTTCGTCAGCCTATTCTCACCAATGGCGATCTTGAGAAAATCCGGTCGATCGGACATTTCGAAGAATCGTTCGACACCAAGACGCTCGACATCACCTATCCGTCGGAGAACGGCGCCGAGGGCATGCCCGAAGCCTTGGAACGGCTTTGCGAGCGGTCGGACCGTGCCGTCAGCAGCGGGTTCAACATCATTATCCTGTCCGATCGCCTGACCGGAGCCGATCGCATTCCGATCCCGGCTCTGCTTGCGACCGCCGCCGTACATCATCATTTGATCCGCAAGGGTCTCCGCACCTCGGTCGGCCTCGTCGTCGAAACCGGCGACGCACGGGAAGTCCATCATTTTGCATTGCTGGCGGGATATGGGGCAGAAGCCATCAATCCTTATCTTGCCTTCGAAACGCTCGCAGCGATGGCTGACGATTTCCCCGAGGAAATCGACGGCTACGAGGCGTGCAAGCGCTACATCAAATCGATCGACAAGGGATTGCTGAAGGTCATGTCGAAAATGGGTATTTCGACATATCAATCCTATTGCGGCGCGCAGATTTTCGATGCGGTCGGTCTCGCCGATGATTTCGTCGCGCGTTATTTTACCGGGACGCCTTCCATGATCGGCGGCGCCGGTCTGACCGAGATCGCGGAAGAGACCGTCCGCCGCCACAGGGAGGCTTTCGGCAACGCTCCGCTCTATCGCCATGCGCTCGATGTCGGTGGCGACTACGCCTTCCGCCTGCGGGGTGAAGCGCATTCCTGGTCGCCGCAATCCGTCTCCCTGCTTCAGCACGCCGTGCGCGCCAATAATGAATCCGATTATCGTGCCTATGCTTCCTTGCTGAACGATGAGACCGACCGGCCCCTGACGATCCGCAGTCTGTTCCGCATCAAATCGGCGTCGGAAGATGGCCGCGCGCCGGTGCCGATCGAGGCGGTCGAATCGGCTGCGGCGATCGTCAAGCGTTTTTCGACCGGGGCCATGTCCTATGGCTCGATCTCGCGCGAAGCGCATACGACGCTCGCGATTGCGATGAACCGGATCGGCGGCAAATCGAACACGGGCGAGGGCGGCGAGGAATCCGACCGCTACAAACCTCTACCCAATGGCGATTCGATGCGTTCGGCGATCAAGCAGGTCGCCTCTGGTCGATTCGGTGCGACCACGGAATATTTGGTCAATTCCGACATGATGCAGATCAAGATGGCGCAGGGTGCCAAGCCCGGTGAAGGTGGCCAATTGCCGGGGCACAAAGTCGACGCCGTCATTGCCAAGGTCCGGCATTCGACGCAGGGCGTCGGCCTCATCTCGCCGCCGCCGCATCATGACATCTATTCAATCGAGGATCTGGCGCAGCTCGTTTTCGATCTGAAAAACGTCAACCCGGACGCCGATGTCTCGGTCAAACTCGTCTCCGAAGCTGGTGTCGGAACCGTCGCCGCGGGGGTCTCCAAGGGCCGGTCGGATCATGTGACGATTTCGGGTTTCGAGGGCGGCACCGGCGCTTCGCCCCTGACTTCGATCAAGCACGCCGGCGACCCTTGGGAAATAGGACTCTCCGAAACCCAACAGACCTTGGTCTTGAACAGGCTGCGCTCGCGGATCGCCGTGCAGGTCGATGGCGGCATCCGCACCGGCCGCGACGTCGTGGTTGGCGCGCTTCTTGGTGCCGACGAATTCGGCTTTGCGACGGCGCCGTTGATCGCTGCCGGCTGCATCATGATGCGCAAGTGCCATCTGAACACCTGCCCGGTCGGCATCGCGACTCAGGACCCTGTGTTGCGCAAGCGCTTCACCGGCCAGCCCGAGCATGTCATCAATTTCTTTTTCTTTGTTGCCGAGGAAGTCCGCCGTCTGATGGCCGAGATGGGCTATCGCAGCTTCAACGAGATGATCGGGCAGATGCAAATGCTCGACAAGCAACAGGCGCTCGCGCATTGGAAGGCGCGCGGGCTGGATTTCTCCAAGCTGTTCCATAAGCCCGTTGCCGCGCCAGGAGAGACGATCTTCCATTCGACCCGCCAGGATCATGGGCTTGAGAAGGTGCTTGACCGCAAATTGATCGCGGCCGCGACAGCCTCGATCGAAACCGGGGCGCGGGTGAAAATCGAAACGGCCATCAACAATACAGACCGGACTACCGGCGCCATGTTGTCCGGAATGATTGCGCGCCGCTATGGCCATGCCGGCCTGCCCGAGGATACGATCCATATCTCCGCCAAGGGCACGGCGGGACAAAGTTTCGGCGCCTGGCTCGCCGCCGGGGTCACGATCGAACTCGAGGGGCAGGCAAACGACTACGTCGGCAAGGGACTTTCGGGGGGGAAGATCATCGTTTATCCCCCCGCCTCCAGCCAGATCTTGCCCGAGAAATCGATCATCATCGGGAATACTGCGCTTTACGGCGCGATTGCCGGTGAATGCTATTTTCGCGGCGTCGCTGGCGAGCGGTTCGCGGTCCGCAATTCCGGTGCGATCGCGGTTGTCGAAGGCGCCGGCGATCATGGCTGCGAATATATGACCGGCGGCATCGTCGTCGTGATTGGTGAGACGGGCCGCAATTTCGCCGCCGGCATGTCGGGCGGCATCGCCTATGTCCTCGATGAAGACGGGAAATTCGCCGAGCGCTGCAATCTCGCGATGGTCGACCTAGAACCGGTCGCCGAAGAAGAAGAGTTGATGCTCGAAAAATATCATCATGGCGGCGACCTCGATTTCCACGGCCGCGTCGACGTCATGGGCGATATGACCCGTTTCGACGCGGAACGGCTGCACCAGCTGATCTCCAACCATGCCCGCTATACCGGCTCGACACGGGCCCGACACATCCTTGAACAGTGGGACGAGTATAAGCCGAAATTCCGCAAGGTAATGCCGGTCGAGTACCGCCGTGCTCTCGCCGAACTCATCGCCAAGGGTGACCAAGGTGTTTTCGTGACAGCGGGGCCCTAATCCAAAGCCGGGCTAGGCGCCGCGCGTCAGCTTGACCCATAGAGCGGAACAGAAGACAGGGACCATGAGCGTTTTTGAGCGATCACGGTCTTAAGGTTTGGACGCGCGACAAGCGCGGGTGTATGCGCAAGGCTCAGGACCTCCGCAACGGAGGGGCGGCTGTGTAGGCTTGATTGTTCGAGGATGATGAGAAGGCATGGGCAAGGTTACGGGGTTCCTTGAAATTGACCGGCGCGACCGGCGCTATGCACCGGCGTCCGACCGGATTCGTCACTACAAGGAATTCATGATTCCTCTGTCGGAGGAAGCAACCAAGGATCAGGCCGCGCGCTGCATGGACTGCGGCATTCCGTTTTGCCACACTGGTTGCCCCGTCAATAATCAGATTCCGGACTGGAACGACCTCGTCTACCGGAGCGATTGGGAAGAGGCTTCTCGCAATCTTCATTCGACCAACAACTTCCCCGAGTTTACCGGCCGCATTTGTCCGGCGCCCTGCGAAGCCGCCTGCACATTGAACATTGACGACAGTCCGGTCACCATCAAAACGATTGAATGCGCGATCGTCGACCGTGCCTGGGCGAACGGCTGGGTGAAACCCGAACCCGCCGACACCAAGACGGGCAAGAAGATCGCGGTGGTCGGTTCGGGGCCGGCGGGGCTTGCTTGTTCCCAGCAGCTCGCGCGCGCCGGGCACGAGGTCCATCTTTTCGAGAAACATGCCAAGCCCGGCGGTTTGCTTCGCTATGGCATTCCCGACTTCAAAATGGAAAAGCATCTGATCGACCGGCGCGTTGCCCAGATGCGGGCGGAGGGCGTGCATTTCCATAACAATGTGAATGTCGGCATCGACATTAGCGCCGCCGATTTGGTGGACGGCTATGATGCGGTCGTCCTGGCCGGAGGCGCGGAAAAGCCGCGCGATCTTCCGGTTCCGGGCCGCGATCTTGCGGGCGTGCATTTTGCCATGGATTACCTGCCGCAGCAAAATCGGCGGATCGGGAATGAGCCGATCCACAGCAACGAGCCGATCCTGGCCGGCGCCAAGCATGCCATCGTCATCGGCGGCGGCGATACAGGTTCGGATTGCATCGGAACTGCAATTCGCCAGGGTGCGCTGTCGGTGACTCAGCTTGAAATTTTGCCGCGGCCGCCGGACAAGGAAGATAAGCTTCTAACCTGGCCGAATTGGCCAATGAAGATGCGCACCTCTTCTTCGCAGGAAGAAGGCGCACACCGGGACTTCTCCGTCCTCACGAAGGAATTGCGCGGCAAGGACGGCGTGGTCAATAAGCTCGTTTGCGTGCGGCTCGACTCGAACCTGAAGGAAATTCCCGGCACCACCTTCGAGCTCAAGGCCGATCTCGTCCTGCTTGCCATGGGCTTCGTTTCACCCCTGCATGAAGGGCTTTTGCACGATCTCGGCGTCGCCTTCGATCAGCGTGGCAATGTCGCCGCCGACCAGACGCACTACAAGACCTCGGTTGCGAAGGTGTTCGCCTGCGGCGACATGCGGCGCGGCCAATCCCTGGTGGTCTGGGCAATCCGCGAAGGCCGCCAGACGGCACACGCCGTCGATGCTTTCCTGATGGGCTCGAGTCTGTTGCCGAGATAGAGGCTTCTACATCACCACGACTTTTGTCCCCACGCCGACGCGCTCATAGAGATCCATCACATCGGCGTTCATCATCCGGATGCAGCCGGACGACACGGCCTTGCCGATCGAATCCGGTTCATTGGTGCCGTGGATGCGAAACAGCGTGTCCTTGTCGCCTTTGAACAGATAGAGCGCCCGGGCGCCGAGCGGATTTTCGAGCCCGCCCTCCATCTGCTCAGGAAGATCGGGGCGCCGCTGCAGCATTTCCTTAGGCGGAATCCAGCGCGGCCATTCGGATTTGCGGCCGACCCGCGCGATGCCTCTCCACTCAAACCCCTGGCGTCCGACGCCGATGCCATATTGAATCGCGGATCCATCGGACTGAACCAAATACAAATAGCGCGAGCGGGTATCGATGACGATGGTCCCCGGCGACTCGCTGGTCGGATTTTTTACGACCCCGGCGGTTTTTTGCCTGAGGTTGACGCTGACCTCGGGATCGCCGCGATCGGAATATTCGCCGCCGCGCCTTTGCCGCGCATAGGGATCCTCATAGAGCGGTTCGCCATAGGCATAGGGACGGCCGCGATACCGGCGTGCCGGTGGCGGATCCGCCGGATAGGCTGAGTAGGGATCGGAATAGCCCCGATTGGAATAAGCCGGATACGCCGGATAGGTCTCATAGCCGGAATAGTTTCGCCATTGTGCAAAGGCCGGAGCCGCCGGTATGAGAAGAGCGAAGGACAGCATGAGGCCGGCCCCGCGCCTTGCGGTCTTGCTGATTTGTTTTGCACACATGTGAGACTCGACTTCGTTTTTTCCTGACGAAAAGACGCATCATTTTCTCAATAAATCGCAAAAACAACAACTCGCTTGATATGGACCTTGTTCACCTCTTGAAACAAAAAGACCGATTTATTGAAACAAAAAAAAACCGGTTTGGCAACGTGCCAAACCGGTCTTCCGCTCTCCTGAAACGAGCACTCTATCAGAGGACCACGACCGTGGCACCGACCTTCACCCTTTGGTAAAGATCGACGATATCCTCATTTAGAAGGCGGATGCAGCCGGAGGACACCGCGTGGCCAATGGTATTGGGCTCGTTGGTGCCATGGATACGAAACATCGTATCGCCGTGGCCGTTATAGAGATACATGGCGCGGGCGCCGAGCGGATTGGCAAGGCCGCCAACCATCACACGGGGCAGTTCCGGCCGGCGCTTCAACATGGCGGCGGGCGGGTTCCAGGTCGGCCATTCGGCGCGCCGGCCAATATAGGCGCGGCCCGACCAAGCAAAGCCTTCCCGGCCAACGCCGACGTCGTAGCGCATCGCGCGGCCGCCTTCCATCGACAGATAAAGATAGCGGTTCTTGCTGTCGATCGTGATCGTGCCGGCCCGTTCGCCAGTGGGATCATCGACCAAGGTCCGGGTCGGCTGAACATCGCGCCGAAGATCGGTTGGCAGATTGACCGGCTGAATTTGGCGGTTGACGAGGCCTGCGGGCGAACCGCCGTCGAAAGCCTGCGCGCCGGTGGCAAGAAGAGTCGCAATGCCAGCCACGGCAAACAAGTGAGTCGTAGAAACTTTGAACATTATTTTGGCGTCCCCGTTCGAAAACTGCAATTCAGAGTGTTCGACTGAGAACGCAACAGCTGTGCGGTTTGTTCCGTTGCAAACGGGCGAGGTAACGATTTTTTTGTTTTTTTTTGGGCGGCGACGTCGCCGAACCGCGGCATTCCTATTTTGATGCGGGTGCGTCGGCGCGCGGCCAGGAGAAATCATCCGCTCGGCCCGGTTTGGGCGGCAGCGGTTTGCCTTGCTGCAAGGTCTGGTCGATCAATCTCTGCGCGTCGGTCGGGGTGGACCCGGCGGTCGTCACCCGCGTGGCGAGTTCGCCGCCCGGCGATAGTGCAGGGCCCGTCAGCGGCAGGACCGGTCCGGCAACGGGTTTGACGCGCGGCGGCGGTGCTTCGCCTGGCAATGCCGATACGTTCGCCGGCGTTTCCTCCGATGTCGAGCCATTGGCCGGGTTTGTGGCGATATCCGGAGTCATGCCCGGTTCGATCTTTGGAAACACTTCTTCGAGCTTGCGTCGGATTTCGGGTTCGACAAAATGCGCGAGCTTGCGCGCGCCGGCTTTGGTGAAATGGACGCCGTCGGCAGCGCGCAACTTCACGGTCTGGCCGTTGATGTCGGGACCAACCGCGCTGTACTGCCCGTTCTCATCGGCAAACGCTTCCCAGACATCGATATAAGTGGCGCCCGCCTTCTCTGCGTAATCATGATAGAATTCATTGAAGGCCAGCGCATCGGCGGAAAGGCGGTCGCTCTTCAGAATCGGCAGACCGACCCAGATGAGCGGGATTTTCTTGTCCCGGAACATCGCCGCAATGGTTTCGATCCGCTGCACATAAGCGGCCTTCCACTCGGGCGAGCGCGGCTCATAGGCGCCCGCGGCGTCGCGCAAGCTTTGCCGGTCGTTGCTGCCGATCATCATGACCGCGAAATCGATCTTCTCCCCGCTGGCGAGCAGATCCTGCGCGGCCTTGGTCCAATCGTAGAAATCGTCGCGCACAAGCCCCGAACTGTCGCGCGCCTTGCGCAGAATGGCGACTTCCGGCCGGTTTTCAAACGCCTCGGTCAGCCCCTGGCCGAGCATCTGCCCCAGGCCGTCGCCCAGCACGGCGACGAAAAAGGTAGGCGCGACAGCCGGTGTCGCGGGCGCCTTGGCAACCGGCCTTTCGCTCGCGGGACGACTTGGCTTTGGCCGCGCCACACGCGGTTGCGGCGCGGTCCGGCGCATTTCCGGCCGCGGCCGCGCCACCCTGGCTTGAGGGGGCCGGAAAAGCTGCTCGAACCAGCCGAACGGATCGCCCTGCGCCAACGCCGGCTGCTCGCCCGCGGTCCCCATCAGGGCGATTGCCGCCAGAATAGAAAGCGCGGCGAACTTCGCCATTTGGTGCCAAGCACGGCTTAACAAGTCTGGACCAAGATTATGTGCCATAGCTTTCATTATAACGCTCAATCGCTGCCGATGCACGTCATGCAATGGCGGCGGTGCCATGGCCGAGCTGGCGGCGGATCACCCCCCTAGCCGCACCGCCGCCAAACTGTTAAACAAAGCCAAGGCTTCGCGCCGGGTTTTTCAGGTGGAAACGGCCTTATGGCACCAGGTCATTCGGTCCGTCCCGAGCCAAACAAAGAATTGTGTTGCCTGCTGGAAGCGGTAGCTTCAGGCGACCGCTCGGCATTTCGAGCCCTTTACGACAAATCCGGACCGATCCTCTTTGCGATTTGTATGCGCCTGATGCGGGACCGCGAGCTGGCGCAGGATGCCCTGCAAGAGGCGATGACAAGAATTTGGCAGAAGGCGCATCTTTTCGATGCTTCCAAAGGTAATGCTATTGCGTGGATGGCCGTGGTGACCCGCAATTGCGCCTTGAGCCGGATCGCCGCCGCCCCTCCGCCTTCGTCATCGCTCGACGAGAATGGCGTAATGGCAGCGGTTGAAGCATCCTCCGGTTATGATCCGGTCACTGCAGCCGATGTACGGCAATGTCTGAAAAAGTTAAGTGAAAAATACCGAAAATGCGTAACCCTTATTTACCTTCATGGGTTGAGCTATGAGGAACTCGCTGTCCAAATGGATGCCCCCCTGGGAAGTGTGAAGTCCTGGGTTCATCGTGCGGTGCGTGAGCTCGCCGTTTGCATGGGAAAATAATGTCCGAGGATCTCGACCAGACCGCCGCCGATTATGTGCTGGGCATTGCGCGCGGTGTCGAGCGCTCCGTAATCGAGTCTCGGCTTGAAAACGATGCGGCCCTGAAAGCCAGGGTGAACCTTTGGCAGGAAAAATTTGTCGCTCTCGATCTTGCGGCCGGCGAGCACCCCCTTCCCTCCGGGCTTTTCGACGCGATTATCGCCTCGGTTGACGCCGAGGCCAAGGAATTTCAAGGCACCTTGACGCGGCGCGCCGGCAGCGGGGTCTGGATCGAGATGTCGCCCGGCATAACTTATACGGTGCTATTCGAAGACAGCGTCGAGAAGCGGCGCTCAATTCTCATCCGTGCCTTGCCCGGAGCGACCTATGAATCGCATGCCCACGACAAGGGCTATGAAGAGTGTCTTGTCCTCGAAGGCGATCTGATCATGGGCGACTTAGCAATGTCGGCCGGGGATTTTCACGTCGCCGCCAAGGGCAGCACGCATCCAGCCGCCACAACCGTTTCGGGGTGTCTTCTTTATCTCTCGACCGCAATCTAGAGCATGTTCCGAAAAAGTTGACCGACTTTTTCGATCAGAACATGCTCCAGCTCGTTGAACTTGAGCGATTCCTTTTCGATCAGATGATTCCATCTGATCGAAAAGCGCTCTAGGCTTGGTCACAAGGACCAAGCTGAACGGTCAACCTGCTCTTGACGCAATCCCTCCAATCGGACGATCTGATTGTCTCGTAGACCAAAGCGTCGGTCCATCTCAACAGGAACGGCTCCGGTTTCCTTCAGCCGTTTGCTTGGGGCTCGATCGACCATCGAGGCTTTTCATATTGCCGCATGAGCCGTCTCCCATGCCAGTCGACGTCCTTTTCCTCTTTGCAGGAATGGGGACCGCGCTTCTCCTCGCCCTGGCGCTTATTACGCTGATCTATCGGCGCAGGGCCCGCCGCAAGCTTCACGTCCCGGTTCCTTCGGGGCGACTTGGCGCTGTGACGAGCTTTGCCCTGGATCATCGGCGAGACCTTGTCGTGATTCGTCGCGACGATGTCGAAGATCTCATTTTGATAGGGGGGCCGAACGACCTGACCATCGAATCGGACTTTATGAGCAGAGGTCCGTGGGAACCCGATGAGCCGGGCGAAGATGGGCTGGATCAGGACAAGTCCGAAGCCCCGCTTGCATCGATCCGCCCCCGTTTCGAACTGGCGCAGCGGCTCTTGATCGGTCCGGGCCTGGTTCCGCTGGCCTTGCTGTCGGGTCTCGCGGGGGCAGGAGCAGGGTTGATTTGCGGACTTTTCCGGCTGGCGCTCGTACAGGCCGACCAGCTTCGCCTCGCTTTACCCGGCTGGTTGGCGGATCGGCCGCTTCTTGGCTGCACGCTGATGATCGTTGGCGCGGCGACGGCTGCCGGCTTCAGCGCCTGGCTGGTGCATCGTTTCAGTCAGAACGCCGCGGGGAGTGGCATTCCGCACGTCGAGGCGGTGTTGGGCGGCGAACTGCCGCCGGCTCCTTTCATTCTGATTCCCGTCAAATTCTTCGGGGGCCTTTTGGCGATCGGCGCTGGCCTTGCGCTGGGCCGCGAAGGTCCCTGCGTGCAAATGGGCGCAACCCTCGCGGAACGTCTTGGCCGGATTTTCGGTCGAAACCTCGCCGACTGCCGGTCATTGCTTGCGGCGGGCGCCGGTGCCGGTCTCGCGGCCGCGTTCAACGCACCCTTTGCCGGGTCTGCCTTCGTCCTGGAAGAACTCATTCGACGCTTTGAAACCCGCAACGCCATCGCCGCGCTCGGAGCATCCGGCAGCGCGATCATGGTCGTACGCTTACTCACCGGTCCAGCGCCCGACTTTGCCGTCGCGAACATCCCCTATCCGGCCCCGATCGATAATCTTTTGTGCATCGCCTTGGGCGTCGTCGCAGGACTGCTTGGGACTGTCTATAATCGCGTGCTTCTGGGCGCGCTTTCGATTGCGGACCGACTCGGGGCGTGGCCGGTCGAACTGCGCGCGGCCATCGTTGGGGCGGCAGTCGGCGCGCTAGCCTGGTTTGCACCGGGCCTCCCGGGAGGCGGCGATCTCCTTACGCAGCAAACGCTGAATGGTGCCGAGACGCTTGCGCTGCTCCCGCTCATTTATGTGCTTCGCCTGGTGCTGGGGGCCGCCTCCTACGCCGCCGGAACACCTGGAGGATTGTTCGCCCCTCTTCTCGCGTTAGGGGCGCAAATGGGATATTTGTTCGGCGGGCTGTTCGATCCCGGCGGGGTCGACTCCACTTCTCATGCGGTATCGTTTGCGCTGGTCGGCATGGCCGCCTTGTTTACCGCCGCCGTGCGGGCGCCGCTGACCGGCATGATTTTGGTCACCGAGATGACCGATAATTCCCGGCTTCTCCTGCCGATGCTGGCGGCCTGCTTCTCGGCGATGGCGGTGGCGACCATGCTGCGCGAACCGCCGATCTACGATTCACTGAAACAGCGGACTCCGGCGCTTTCCGAAAAGCGCGTGAGTTAATCGCGCGGGCTCTTCCACAAACTCAAAGCCCGCTGAACCAATTATAGCCGTAGGTCTCCCAATAGCCGCCGTTAAAATCATTGCCGATCTCGATCTCCCCGATATGTTTCGGATTCTTGAAGCCGAGCTTGGTTGGAATTCGTAGCTTCATCGGGAACCCATATTTGCGCGGCAATACCTCTCCGTCGAACCAAAAGGTCAGCTGTGTCTGCGGATGAAGCGCCGTCGGCATGTCGATGCTCGTGACGAAATTGTCGTCGCAACGGAAGGTCACATATTTGGCGCTAGTGTCGGCACTGATCCGCGCCAGAAACTCCGAAAAGCGCACACCGGTCCATTTGCCGATCGCGCTCCAGCCCTCGATGCAGATATGCCGGGTGATCTGCGTGAACCTCGGCAATGCGTATAGTTCATCGAGCGTCCAGGGTTTGTTGTTTTCGGCCAACCCGGTGATGTCGAGATGAAAATCCGCTGGATCGATAATGGGGGCTTTGTCCTCCGAGTAATAGGCATTGAAGGGGAAAGGCCGGGTGATTGCGCTTTCCGGGTATTCGCGCGCGAGCTTGTTCGGATCGAACAGAAGCGCCTGCACCTTGTCGTTGAAGTCGGACATGGTCCGAAGCATTCGCTCGGCCGAAAAGCCATCGACAACATCGCAGCCCGAAAGCAGCGTCAGCGAACCAAGGCCAACAGCGTTGCGGATGAACAATCTGCGATTCGGCATATCGAGACGCCGCGCGACTTCCTTCATAATTGTCTCGGCATCCTTGTCGCGCGGGCGGGTTTTCCCGAACATTTGTTGCTCCCAAAAACTTACCGTCCGCCGATCATCGCCCGAAGACTTTTCGGAACGGCCACGGCCATCACGACGTGAATGACGAGAAACAGAGCGATCGCGCACATCGCCAGAAAATGGATGATCCGGGCCTGGTCGAAATCCCCAAACATATTGGCGAGAAGTTGAAACTGCACCGGTTTCCAGATCGCCAGTCCGGTCAGAATTGCGACAAACCCCGCAAGGATGACGCCGCTATAAAGAAGCCTTTGCACGGAATTATAGATCGACAGATCATCATGTGAGAGCCGTCTCGAAACAGCCGCCCTTATATCGGCGACGACGTCAGAGGGACGGATCGGCCAGAACTTGCGTTTGAATCGTCCCGAACCGAATCCATACGCCACATAAATGAGGCCGCTGGTCATCAGCACCCACATGGCCGCGAAATGCCATTGCGTCGCGCCGCCGAGCCAGCCGCCAAGCGTGATCGCGCGCGAGACCTTGAAAGGCAGGGTCGGATAGGCATTGTGGATCTCCAATCCGCTCATGACCATGATGATGATCGCCGCCGCGTTGATCCAATGCGTGACCCGAACGATCAGCGGGTGAATGAGGGGACGCCGGGCGAGGGCGCCGGCAGTTGCCGCAGGCGAAGCCATGACATGAACCTCCAGAGGGGCAGGCCGGACCATTCCTGCTGGAATGATCCAGCCCGTTCAGCGCCTTCAGCTCTTCGGCAAGAGCACCATATCGATAACGTGGATGACGCCGTTCTTCTGGTTGACGTCGGCGATGGTCACGAATGATTTGTCGCCCTTGGAATCGATGATTTCGAGCCGGCGGCCGCTTTGCATCACGGTCAGCTCGTCGCCTTCGACCGTTTTGAACATGGCCTTGCCGCCACCGTCCTTGACCGCCGCGACGAAGTCTGCCGCGGAGACCTTTCCGGGAAGGACGTGATAGGTCAACACTGCGGCGAGCTTGCTTTTGTTTTCAGGCTTCAGGAGGGACTCAACGGTGCCCTTGGGAAGCTTGTCGAAAGCCTTGTTCACCGGCGCGAACACGGTGAAGGGTCCATCGCTTTGCAAAGTGTCGACGAGACCCGCTGCCTTGACGGCAGCCACAAGTGTCGTGTGGTCCTTGGAATTGACGGCATTCTCAATGATATTTTTGGAGGGATACATGGGTGCGCCGCCGACTTCCACGGTCATTTCCGCGAAGGCGGGGGAAAGCGCGGTGCCGCCCAGCGCGGCAAAGGCCACGGACGCGGCAAAAACAGCATTGCGAAATCTGAACATGAAATTCTCCATCTAAGCTGATGACCGCCTAACCGGCGGGGAGTAAACGAGCGCCGGCCGACAATTCGTCCGTTCCAGTCTCGCTGCCGACAATTACAGGCGGGCATCGGCAAAAGTTGCGGGCGCTCGTTTGGGCCCAAGGCTATTGTGCCTTTTCGCACGCGGACTGGAGCGCCGTGTGAGCGGGGCGTGGTTCGCAACTCGCGGCGCGATGGGGAATTAGAGATATGCCGGGCTGCGCGGCAAAGTGTCTGCTATTGCCGCAAATCCCTCTATTTCCTAGCTCTCGCGCGCTCTATCTGGCATAATAAATGCTTGCTTATCCATTGAACGCGCCCGCCCGTTCAGGCCCTGCTTGAGGCCCATCGGTTAGCCCCCTGACCGCTGGTTCGACTTTATTCGCTTGGCCCTCTCATTTCGCGTGGTCCCATGCAAAATCACATTGTCGAACAAGGCAAAGCCTCCGCCCCCTGGCCCGAAACGCGATCCGGGCAACCGCCAAAGTCCCGCTGTTTCGATGAAATGACGTTGAGCGACGGCGCCATTCGGCCGGTCTATAGCAAGGTCGCAAGTTGGCTGGCGGCAACGCCCGCCGAAGTTTTGGCTTCGCGCCGCTCTCAAGCGGAATTGTTGTTTCGGCGCATCGGCATCACCTTCGCGGTCTATGGCGAGGAAGAGAAAAACGGCGGCGAACGGCTGATCCCCTTCGATATCATTCCCCGCATGATGCTGCGCTCGGAATGGTCGCATCTCGAAGCCGGGCTTGTGCAAAGGGTGAAGGCCCTCAATCTGTTTCTTGCCGATATTTACGGCGCCCAGGAGATTATCAAGGCCGGCCGGATACCGGCCGACCTCGTCGCGCGCAATGCCGAATTCCGGCCGGAAATGGTCGGCTGGCACGTGCCGCACGATATTTACGTTCATATCGCCGGCATCGATGTGGTCCGCACCGGCGAAAATGATTTTTACGTTTTGGAGGACAACGTCCGCACCCCGTCCGGCGTCTCCTATATGTTGGAGAACCGCGAGGTCATGATGCGTCTAGCGCCGGACCTGTTCGCAGAACATCGGGTGGCGCCGGTGGAGAATTATCCGGACGCTTTGCTCGCGTCCTTGCGGTCGGTAGCACCTGCCCCGGCCGGCGGCGAGCCGACAACCGTGGTCATGACTCCGGGGCGCTTCAACTCCGCCTATTACGAACATTCCTTTCTGGCGGATAAGCTCGGGGTGGAACTCGTCGAAGGCGGCGATCTTTTCGTCGAGGACGAGATCGTCTACATGCGCACCACACAAGGCGCAAAAAGGGTCGATGTCATTTACCGGCGGATCGACGACAGCTTCCTCGATCCGGAGGTGTTCAAACCGGAGTCGGTGATCGGTGTCGCTGGCTTGATGCGCGCCTATCGGGCCGGCAATGTGACGATTGCCAATGCCGTCGGCACCGGCATCGCCGACGACAAGGCGATCTATACCTATGTGCCGGAGATCATCAATTTCTATCTCGGCGAAAAAGCCATTTTGAAAAATGTGCCGACCTGGCGTTGTCGCGAGCCCGAGTCCTTGCGCTATGTGCAGGAGCATCTCGCCGAACTTGTGGTGAAGGAAGTCAACGGGTCGGGCGGCTATGGCATGCTGGTCGGTCCGCACGCAACAAAGGCTGACTGCGAGCTTTTCGCTGCAAAACTCGCTCAGGATCCGGATAATTTCATCGCCCAGCCGACTCTCGCGCTGTCAACAAGCCCGACTTTCTTCGACGCCGGCATCGCTTCGCGTCATGTCGATTTGCGGCCGTTCGTCCTAACGAGCGCCAACGGCGTGCGGGTGATGCCGGGCGGCTTGACCCGCGTGGCCCTGAAGGAAAACTCGCTCGTGGTCAATTCCAGTCAGGGCGGCGGGACAAAGGACACTTGGATCGTTGAAGATTCCATCTTTGATGAGGTTCAGCCTTTGCAAAGCCAAACTCAGGTGACATGATCCGCTGATAGCCTGCCGGAGTCATCCCCACTTGCATGCGTCCATCCGAAGGCCCAGCGATGTAAGCCCGCGCATGATTTTGGCGGCTAAGCCCCCGGTCCTTTTGCGGTTCATGTGTTAGAGGCAGGCAATGCTATCACGCACCGCGGACAATCTTTATTGGCTCGCACGCTATGTTGAACGCGCCGATTTCCTGGCCCGCATCATCAAGGCGGCGCAACGCCTGGCGACCTTGCCCGCGAGCTATTCGGGAACCGGCACCGAATGGGAAAGCGCTCTTGAATCCTCCGGCGCGGCTGAGGGTTTCCGGGCTTCGAGAGGTGCCGCGGAAGAAGCGAGCGTCATCGACTATCTTTCCTTCGCGCCCGACAATCCCTCATCGATCTGCAATTGCCTGAAATTTGCTCGCGCCAATGCGCGGGCGGTGCGCACCGCGTTGACCTCCGAGATGTGGGAGGCGATCAACGGGGCCTGGATCGAGCTTGGACGATTCGAGACAGGCAATAGCGGTTCGGGCCGCTACAACCGGGAGGAACTGTCGCGTTTTTTCGAACTGGTCAAAAAGACGTCGCTTGATTACGACGGTTCGGTCGACAGAACCATGCTGCGCAACGACGCCTATTGGTTTTCCAAGGTCGGCCTCTACATTGAGCGCGCCGACAATACCGCCCGGATTTTGGACGTTAAATATCACGTGCTCTTGCCGGAGCATGAGGCCGTCGGGGGCTCCCTCGACTATTTTCAATGGTCGGCAATTCTGCGGGCCGTATCCTCGCTCACGGCCTATCATTGGGTGTACAGGGAAAGCGTCAAACCGTGGCTGATTGCCGATCTCCTAATCCTGAAGAAGGAGATGCCGCGATCCCTGATTGCTTGCTACGATAATATCGTCCATTTCCTGGATGCGATCGGGACCGCCTATGGCAGCGCCGGAGCCTCCCAAAAACAGGCCCACGAGGTGATGGCGCGGCTTGCCAACGCAACAACGAAGGAGATTTTCAAGATCGGCCTGCACGAATTCATCACCTCTTTCGTGGAGGACAATGATCGACTCGGACGAACCATCAACGAGCAATATTTATTGTACTAAAAGTTGTTTTGAAATGAGGTCGGAATCCGGCCGAAACTTTGATAGCTTTAACCAATGGATTGACAAGCGTGTGCGGGACGCCAAGCCCGCGGGATCCCCGGCCAAGAAACTTGATAAATATGGAATAATATAATAAAATTATCGACTAATTCCTACCTCGGGAAAGCGAGGCTGCTTCTCTTAAAGCCTGGTGCATTCCCGCTCACGGCGGTTATTTCCTTCTGTTGCAGTCCGATTTGGCGGCAGGACAGGGTCCAAGGTGCGTTAGCAAACGTCTGGTCGCTACGCGGTCTGCTCTTGTAGTCCAAACTTAGAGCGCTTCCCGATCGGATGGAGTCATCTGATCAAAAAGGAAACGCTCAAGTTCAACGAGTTGGAGCATGTTCCGATCGAAAAAGTCGGTCAAGTTTTTCGGAACATGCTCTAGAGCGCATTTTCGGAATTCCATTCGACAGCTTAGGCAGCGCACATGGCGGTTTTAGTAACCGGTGGAGCAGGGTATATCGGCGGTCACATGGTGCTCGCCTTGCTCGATATTGGCGAGAAAGTGGTTGTCCTTGATGATTTGTCTACCGGCTTCCGCTGGGCGGTTCCGGAATCCGTAAAACTCGTCGTCGGTGATTTTGGCGACACGGCGCTCGTCAGGCGGATCATTGCCGAGGATCAAATCGACGCAATTGCGCATTTTGCGGCCAAGATCATAGTGCCGGAATCGGTCTCCGATCCGCTTCTCTATTACCTCAACAATACCGCCAAGGCGCGTAACCTTTTGGAATGCGCGGTCGCGGGCAAAATCAAGCATTTCGTGTTTTCTTCGACCGCTGCGGTCTATGGAGAGCCAACGGTCGACCCGATCCCGGAGACGCTGGCCCTTGCTCCGATCAATCCTTACGGCCGCTCGAAGCTGATGACCGAATGGATGTTGCAAGATGTCGCCAAGGCCCATGGATTGAAATTCGCGATCCTGCGCTATTTCAACGTTGCCGGGGCCGACCCCAAACGGCGGCTCGGTCAGTCTTCGCCGCAGGCGACGCATCTCATCAAGGTCGCGGTGCAAGCGGCATTGGGCTATCGCCCAGGACTCGACATCTTCGGGCTCGATTATCCGACGAGAGACGGATCCTGCGTCCGTGACTTTATTCAGGTCACCGATCTGGTCGATGCCCATGTCACGGCGCTCGACTATTTGAGAAAGGGCGGCGAAAGTTTCATTTGCAATTGCGGCTACGGCAGGGGTCTTTCGGTGCTCGAAGTCGTCAATGCCGTCAAACAGGTGGCGGGAACAGATTTCAAGGTCCGGCTGTCCGCACGGCGTCCGGGTGACCCGGCCTCGCTCGTGGCCAACTCGCAGCGGATCAGGGAATTGCTCGGCTGGAAGCCGAAGTATGACGATCTCTCGACAATGATCAGCCAAGCGCTCGATTGGGAACGGCGTCTGCACAAACGCCCCCTCGCGAACGAGCACGCGGCGGCGTTGGAGTCGATGGAGCGGATTTAGAACCGCGCGGCGGCGTCACCACCTTAGCTCATCGGTAGAAGCACGAAGGACCGCCAAACTTTTACGGCCATTTACCTCTTTACGTGTTCATCGACTCGAAGAACGCTGCGTTACCTTTTGGGGTTTCCCGCAGTTTTCCAAGCAGGAATTCGATGCCATCGACCGTACCCATCGGGTTCAGGATACGCCGCAGCACGTACATTTTCTTCAGCGTATCCGACGGCACGAGCAATTCCTCCTTGCGGGTGCCGGATCGGGTGATGTCGATGGCCGGGAATGTCCGCTTGTCGGCCACCTTGCGGTCGAGAATGATTTCGGAATTGCCGGTGCCTTTGAATTCCTCGAAGATCACTTCGTCCATCCGCGAGCCGGTATCGATCAGCGCGGTCGCGATGATGGTGAGCGATCCACCTTCCTCGATGTTGCGCGCCGCACCAAAGAAGCGCTTGGGGCGCTGCAGCGCATTGGCATCGACGCCACCGGTCAAGACCTTGCCGGATGAGGGCACCACGGTGTTATAGGCGCGCCCGAGCCGGGTGATCGAGTCGAGAAGGATCACGACATCGCGGCCATGCTCGACGAGCCGCTTGGCCTTCTCGATGACCATTTCGGCGACCTGGACATGTCGCACCGCAGGCTCATCGAACGTCGACGACACGACTTCGCCGTGAACCGATCTTTGCATATCGGTCACTTCTTCCGGCCGCTCGTCGATCAGCAGCACAATCAGATAGCATTCGGGATGATTGGCCGTGACCGATTGCGCGATATTTTGCAAAAGCACGGTTTTGCCGGTGCGCGGGGGAGCCACGATCAGGGCGCGCTGGCCTTTGCCGATCGGCGCCACAATATCGATTACTCTCGCCGACAAATCCTTTTTGGTCGGATCGTCGACTTCGAGCTTAAGACGCTCGTCCGGATAAAGCGGCGTCAGATTGTCGAAGTGAACCTTGTGCCGGATTTTTTCCGGATCTTCGAAATTGATCGTGTTGACCTTGAGCAGCGCGAAATAGCGTTCGCCTTCCTTTGGGCTTCGGATCAAGCCTTCAACCGTATCGCCAGTCCGCAAACCAAAGCGGCGAATTTGCGAGGGCGACACGTAAATATCGTCGGGTCCCGCCAGATAATTGGCATCGGGCGAGCGCAAAAACCCAAAGCCGTCCTGTAATACCTCGATGACGCCTTCACCGACGATCTCAATGTCGCGGCTCGCCAGCTGCTTGAGAATCGCGAACATCAGCTCTTGCTTGCGCATGATCGATGCGTTCTCGACTTCATGCTCTTCGGCGAAAGCGAGTAATTCGGTCGGCGACTTGAGCTTCAAGTCCTGCAGTTTAATTTCCTGCATGGGAAGGACGTCCTTGGAAGGGTGGCGCGGTGCGGTCGCGCAAGGAGTGGAGCCGATTGGCGCAACCGGCTTCTGGAAAAATGGTGCAGCGCTCTAAGGCGGCGCGATGGAGCACCAGAACTAGGTTAGTTCATGAGAGGGGAACATTTTAAATAAGCCAATTTAAATGCTTTGACAAGTCAAAATGCTTCAAACGCGGTCGTGTTGTGATCAAAACGGTTTGAGAACCACCAGTATCACGATCCCTATCATCAGGACCGTTGGACC
This sequence comes from Beijerinckiaceae bacterium, assembly GCA_004564215.1. NCBI lineage: Bacteria > Pseudomonadati > Pseudomonadota > Alphaproteobacteria > Hyphomicrobiales > Beijerinckiaceae > Beijerinckiaceae bacterium. Next base: position 2,015,802 of record CP024846.1, read on the forward strand.
TTCATTAAGGATGCGAAAAAAACCAGCGCCATGCGGATTTGTGTTTCGTGTGAAATCCTTCCGGATCACGGCGAAGTAACCATGCAGCGCCGAAAGGATAATTACCAGCCCAAATTTGGCGTGAAACCAACCGGCGTGCAAAAACCCGCCCGGGACGACAAGGATAAGGCCGGTCGCCCACGTCACGAGCATGGCCGGCAGCATGATCGCCCGCATGAGGCGGCGTTCCATCACGGCAAAGGTTTCCGCCTGCGCCGAACCCTGCGGTGCTTGCGCGTGATAGACGAAGAGACGCGGCAGATAGAGCATTCCGGCCATCCACGAGATGATCGCCAGAATATGAATTACCTTGATCCACAGATAGGCATTGGTCATTTAGCGGGGCTCTCACGAATAAGATTGAGCATAAGCTCAACATGATGGATCGGCGTCTGTGGCAAAATGCCATGACCAAGGTTGAAAATATGTGGACGACCTTCAAACGCCGCGAGTATCTGCCGGGTGGCTGTTTCCAAGGCGCCACCGCCCGCGAGTAAGGCCAGGGGATCGAGGTTCCCCTGCAAAACCAAGGTTCGATCGAGGGCTTGCGCCGCCCAACGTGGATCGACGCTGCTGTCGAGACCCAAGGCATCGAGCCGCGTCCGCCGGGCAAAATCAGCAAGTTGCAGACCGATCCCTTTTGGAAAGCCGATCACGCGGGCGGTTTCATGGCGAAGTCTTACGCCCGCGACAATTGCTTTGATGGGCGCCAGGCACCATTGCTCATACTCGGCAAATGGTAAGACCCCGGCCCAGGTATCGAAAATCTGCACGGCGTCGACGCCCGCTTCGATTTGACTGGATAGATAATCGATCGAAGCGGCAACTAGCCTATCGATCAGCCGCTGAAAAAGGGCGGGGTACTGATAGGCGAAGAGGCGGGCCGGAGCCTGATCGGATGTGCTCTTGCCGGCGATCATATAGGAAGCGAGCGTCCAAGGCGCGCCACAAAAACCGATCAGCGCGGTTTCTTCCGGAAGGCCCTGCTTGACCCGCTCGATCGTTTCAAAAATCGGCCCGAGCCGATTGGAATCAATATTCTCGTTCAGCCTGGCAAAATCTTCCCAGGTTAAAATCGGTTCGAGCTTGGGTCCTTCATTGGGCTCGAAAGTGACTTTTTGCCCAAGCGCATCCGGGATGACCAGAATATCGCTGAACAGAATGGCTGCATCGAATCCAAAACGGCGAATAGGTTGCAAGGTCGCTTCGGCCGCAAGGGAGGGGGTATAGCAAAAATCCAGAAAGGACGGAGCTTTGGCCCGGATCTCTTGATATTCGGGCAGATAACGCCCGGCTTGCCGCATCAGCCAAACAGGAGGTGGAAAGCATGCCTCGCCATCCATAACCTTGAGGAACTGTTTTTCTTGACGGCGCTTTAGCCCTTCCAAAATTGCAATCCTCTAAAATTAAAGAATCTTCTTAGAGAAGTTTTCTTTGTCTTATTGCCAAGCCGATTAGGCTCATTCGACGGTTCGCACAATGTGGCGTTCCGTTTTGTGCTTATCCTCTATGTAAACAGTCCGGCCCGCAGTTTGACGGCGTTAACTTTTCGTTAATCATTTAAGGCGGATAGGCGTTCGCGCGTCCCTAAAAACCACAAGCTTAAGTATTATCACCGGCATTCACAGGCCGAGTTTAACTATAGCCCAGCCTTGGATGGCGGTGGAGAATTGTTGCCATCTTCGTCTCATAAATGAGTTGCCTTCTGTTCAGAGGGGCGTTTATCCACCTTTGTCCCCAGAAGTCTCCGGGACCGGAATTGCGGTGAGGCGCTAACGGCTGTGGGGCGGCATTATTTCCATTTGCATTTGATTTCCGACGCGACGGGCGAGACCTTGATCGCGGCGAGCCGTGCCGTTTCGGCCCAATTCGAAGGCGTCTGCTCCATCGAGCATGTGTATCCCTTTGTGCGCACCAGAGCTCAGCTGGAAAAGGCGATTTCCGAAGTCGATGCGGCTCCCGGGATGGTTCTTTTTACCCTTGTGGAGCAAGAACTGGGGCAGCGACTTGAAGAAGCCTGCAAAGAGATTGGCCTGCCTTGCCTGTCGGTGTTGCAGCCGATTTTGAATCTCTTTCAATCCTACGTGGGGACGTCGTCCACGCCTCGGGCGGGCGCGCAGCACATGCTCAATGCGGATTATTTCAGGCGGATCGAAGCCTTGAACTTTACGATGATGCATGACGATGGTCAGCAGACCGAGAATTTTGAGGATGCCGATGTCGTTCTGCTCGGGGTAAGTCGGACATCGAAGACGCCCACGAGCATTTATCTCGCCAACCGCGGCATCAAGACAGCCAACATACCGCTTGTTCCGGACGTGCGGCTGCCGGAGCAAATCCTGAACCTGCGCAATCCGCTTGTCGTGGGGCTGTTGGCCTCCCCCGAGCGAATCGTCCAGATTCGCGAGAAACGCCTGTTGTCGCTGAACGCCAGTCCTGATTCGCCTTATGTTGACCGGCTCCTCGTGGCGGGCGAAGTCGCCAGGGCGCGTAAGATTTGCGCGACGCATGGCTGGCCCATGATCGATGTAACCCATCGTTCGATCGAGGAAACCGCTGCGGCGATCATCGATCTTTACAAGGTTCATCAGCTGAAATTCATAGCCACATCATGACCAAGCTATGGCGTGGCCCATTTCCCGTCGTTCTCGCCTCGAAAAGCGCGGCGCGCCGGAGCCTACTGGCTGCGAGCGGCATTCCTTTCGAAATTTTCGAAGCGAAAATCGATGAACGTGGCATGGAAACGCCTCTTCTTGCAGCCGGCGCCACCGCCGGGGAGATCGCGCTACATCTTGCGCGCGCCAAGGCCTTGTTCGTCAGTGCCAAGATGCGGGAACGGCTTGTCATCGGCGCGGACCAAACCCTCTGCCTCGAAAACCGGCTTTTGACCAAGGCGGCGGACAAGGCGGCTCTTGTGGCCACACTGGAGGCTTTGTCCGGGCGTGACCATGAACTTCATTCGGCTTGTTGCATCGCACGCGCGAATACCGTTCTGTTCGAAACGGTTTTGATCGCCCGACTCACTTGCCGCCGGCTTTCCCGCGCCTTTATCGAGGCCTATGTGGCCGAGGCCGGCGAAGCGCTGCTGGCGAGCGTCGGAGGCTATCAAATGGAGGGCCTCGGCATCCAGCTCTTCGAGGTGATCGAGGGCGATCACGCGACGATTTTGGGGCTCCCCTTATTGCCTCTCCTAAAATTTCTGCGCGAGGAAGGCAGCCTATTGTCATGAGCGGTGCGGTGTCCGTCAAACCAAGGGCCTGCGTCATCGGCTGGCCGGTTGCGCATTCGCGCTCGCCCTTGATCCATAATTTCTGGTTGGATCGCCTCAAGATCGAAGGGTCTTATGAGCGGGCTGCGGTCAGTCCAGAAGATTTTCAAGCGTTCCTCCGCGATTTTGCACGGAATGGATTTGTCGGCGGAAATGTCACTTTGCCGCATAAGCAAAGGGCGTTCGAACTCTGCGATGTCAGGACCGAGACAGCGGCGCGTCTGGAAGCTGTGAATACCTTGTGGATGAATGGGGGAAAACTCTACGGCGACAACACGGATGCGGCGGGATTTCTTGGCGCCTTGGATCAGGATGCTCCAAGCTGGGATTCAAATCCCGGCAACGCGGTCGTGATCGGCGCGGGCGGCGCGGCGCGTGCCATTATTTATGCTCTTGGGCAACGCAAAATGAAGCGCATATTTCTCGTCAACCGGACCAAGCAGCACGCGGTCGAACTCTCGGCCCATTTTGGGCCAGGGATCGAGGTTGTAGATCATTCCGATCTGCCGGCGGCGCTGAAAGTCGCCGATATTCTGGTCAACACCACCTCGCTCGGGATGCAGGGGCAACCCCCGCTCGAGGTCGACCTGTCGCCGTTGCGGGCAAATGCGGTGGTCAGCGACATTGTCTATGTTCCGCTCGAAACCTTGCTGATTCAAGCCGCAAGGGCGCGTGGTTTGCGGGCGGTCTGCGGCATCGGCATGCTGTTGCACCAGGCGGTACCAGGGTTCGAGCGATGGTTCGGCGTCAAACCCTGCGTCACGGCGGAGCTACGCGGCTTGGTCGAGGCGGATATTTTGGCGGCGGGCTGATGTTCATTCTAGGCCTCACTGGCTCGATCGGCATGGGAAAATCGACCACCGCCGCGGTGTTCCGCGCGGAAGGGATCCCGGTCCATGACGCCGATGCCGTCGTCCACGAGCTCTATCAGGGGGTGGCCGTACCCGCGATCGAGGCGGCGTTTCCGGGCACCACACGTGATGGCATTGTCGACCGGCGCCTTCTTTCCACCCAGCTTCTCAACGATCCGGCGGCGCTGACTCGGCTCGAGGCGATCGTCCATCCGCTGGTGGCCGCGCGGCGCACCGCCTTCCTGGCGAAAGCGCAAAAAGAGGGGGCAAGGCTCGTCGTTCTCGATGTTCCCCTGCTGTTTGAGACGGGCTTGGACCGAAAGGTCGATGCTGTGGCGCTCGTCACCGCGCCGGAAGCTGTGCAAAAAGAGCGCTTGATGCAACGTCCGGGCATGACGCCCGAGTGGCTTGCCGTCATACTGGCCAAGCAGATACCGGATGCTGAAAAGCGGTTGCGGGCGCATTTCATCATCGATACCGGACGCGGATTTGCGGCCGCCGAACGGCAAGTGCGCGGAATTGTGCGAGCACTGGCGGGCGCCAGCAACAAAACCTAGAGCATGGTCCCGAAAAGGTGCAGATAAGACATGACGGATAGAGCATGATCCGCGGAGGGGACTGAAAAATGCGGGAGATCATTCTCGACACGGAGACGACGGGACTGGACCCGGCCAGCGGGCACAGGATTGTCGAGATCGGCTGCGTCGAGCTTTTGAACGCCATCCCGACGGGAGAGATCTTCCATAGCTATATCGATCCGGAGCGCGATATGCCTGAGGAGGCGTTCCGGGTGCATGGGCTTTCCGCAGCGTTCCTTGCGGGCAAGCCGGCTTTTTCCGCAATCAGCCAAGAGTTTTTGAAATTCGTCGAGGGCGCGAAAATCATCGCGCATAATGCCGAGTTCGATCTGCAGTTTTTAAATGCGGAACTCGCCCTTCTCGGGATTGAACCGATCGGGATGGATCGTGTCATCGACACGCTGGCTCTGGCGCGCCGCAAATATCCCGGTTCCGCGAACAGTCTCGACGCGCTTTGCACGCGCTATGGGATCGATACTTCGCGCCGCACAAAGCATGGCGCATTGCTCGACGCCGAGATCCTCGCCGAGGTCTACGCCGAACTCACCGGCGGGCGGCAGGCGGCTCTGGTTTTCGGTAACGAGGCCGCTGCGGCGGGGATGGGGGCGGGAGGCTTGCTGACCCAGCGGCCGACACCTTTGCAAACAACCGTCAGCATCGAAGAACTTTCCTTGCACAGCGCTTTTATCGCCACGCTCGGCGCGAACCCCATTTGGAGCGCTTATTCATCCGAAGCGCGCGAAAGCGAACTGTCACGGATCAAATCGGCGTAATCTCCGCTTTTTCTATCTACGGATTGTTCCGGCGCAGTGTGTTTCTTCGCGCTTGGATGTAGGAACATATTTGCGGTTCCGGTAACCGCCCTTTTTTAAGCAACGGTGCCGCGGCAGTGGAGAAGCTCATGCCCTCAAAAATGTCCCTGTTGGCCGCGGTCGTTCTGGGTGTCGTGACCCACGCCTCCGCGTTTGCTGCCGGCGACGAATGGCAGAAGGTGGCCGATGCCCTGGGGAAGGCTGGCACGGAGACAACCAATGGGGTCTATCGGGTCGGCTTTCCGCGCACAGATCTCAAGGTTTTGCTCGATGGCGTGGAGCTTAAGCCCGCGTTGGCTTTGGGGTCTTGGCTTGGCTTCCAACCCGAGCAAGGCCAAGCGTTGGTGATGGGCGATCTTGTCCTTACCGCCGAGGAAGTAAGCCCGGTCATGCAGAAACTGGCGGACGACGGCATAGAGATTACCGCGTTGCACAATCATTTGCTGCGGGCGGTCCCGGCGACTTTCTATTTGCATATTCGTGGCCTGGGCGATCCGGTGAAACTTGCCACGGCACTGCACGACGCCTTGGTCCTGACCCAGACACCGTTTGCTCCGGCCACCGTGCCGGCGCCGGACCTTGAATTCGATACTGCGATGATCGACACCACGCTTGGCGCCAAGGGTAAAACGAATGGCGGCGTGTATCAGGTCAGCCTGAGGCGCGCCGAACCGGTGAGCAGCGACGGGATGGGCGTGCCCGACAATATGGGGTCCGCCGAGCTGATCAATTTCCAGGCGACCGGCGACGGTAAAGTCGCGATCTCCGGCGATTTTGCACTGACCGAGAAGGAGATCAATCCGGTGCTTCGCGTGCTGCGCAAGAGCGGCATCGAGGTCACCGCCTTGCACAACCATATGCTCGACGAGGAGCCGCGGCTGTTCTTCATGCATTTCTGGGCCAATGACGCCCTGACCAAATTGGTCCCGGGATTGAAGGCCGCCCTCGACCTCATCAATTTGGAGCGCAGTTGAGAGCGTCCGCTTCGGTTGAGTCCCTTAGATGGAGGCCGGCCGGCTTTGGGCCGCCATAAGCGAAGTCGAGCAGCTCAACGGTATGGACGATGGGAATCGAGGTGCCATCGGCTATCTGAGAGATGCATCCAATATTGCCGGTCGCTATCACATCCGGCGAAGTTGTGAGGATATTCGCGATTTTGCGATCGCGCAGCCGCATGGCAATCTCGGGTTCCAAAATATTGTAGGTGCCGGCGGAGCCGCAGCATAAATGCCCCTCGGGGATGCTGCGCACTGTATATCCGGCGGCTTCCAGGAGCTGCTTTGGCAGCGCGTCAATCCTCTGACCGTGCTGCATCGAACAGGCGGAATGATAGGCGACAATTGCGCCTGGGAAAGCCTGCGGCTCTGGCAGGTCAAGCGATCCAAGGAGCTCCGTCACATCCTTGGCAAGATCGGAAATGTGCGCAGCCTTGACCGCATAGGAACGGTCATTGCGCAGCAAAAATCCATAATCCTTGATCATGGTGCCGCAGCCGGATGCGGTGATCACAATGGCATCAAGTCCAAGCCGCTCGATTTCATCCGTCCATACATCGATATTGTGACGCGCCGCCGCGAGCGCCGCCGCTTCCTTGCCCAAATGATGAACCAGCGCGCCGCAGCAATCTTCACGGCGTGGAACCACCACTTCGACGCCTGCCCGGACCAGCAAGCGGATTGCGGCGTCGTTGATATCCGGCCGCAGCACTTTCTGCACGCAGCCGTCGAGAAGCGCGACGCGGGCGAGCGGTTTGTCGGAGGGTGTGATGAGGCCAGTGCGGGACAGGCTGGATCGCGGCGGCAGGCGTGTCGGTGCAAGCCGCATCATCGCGGCGAGCCGACGCCCGGTTCGGCCGAGAGAAGGATAAAGCCAGTTGAACAAACGGGCGAATTTTGCGCCCCTGACGGCAAGCCGGAACCGCTTCGGATAGGGGAGAATCGTTTCCAGCACGGCACGAAATAGCCGGTCCAAGAGCGGCCGTTGATAGGTTTCCTCGATATAGGCTCTCGCGCCGTCGACAAGATGCATATAGTTCACGCCGGAGGGACAGGCGGTGACGCAGGAGAGGCAGGAGAGACAGCGATCGATATGCTTGACGGTCAGCGCATCGGCCGGCCGGTTTTTTTCGAGCATGTCCTTGATGAGATAGATGCGGCCGCGCGGACTATCGAGTTCATCGCCGAGCAACACGAAGGTTGGACAGGTCGCGGTGCAAAAGCCGCAGTGAACGCAGGCGCGGAGGTTTTTCTCGGCATCCGCGATGGCGGGATTTTCAAGCTGCGCTGCGGAAAAATTGGTCTGCATGTTAAAGCAGAGCCTCCATGCGTTGCGGCTCCAAAACCCCATAGGGATCGAATTCGGCCTTCAGCCTTCGCGACAAAGCGGTATGCGCCGGGGCCTGCGGCTCGAACACAGGGATTCGAGCCCTTGTTTCGGCGGGGGCACGCATCAAGGTGGCATGGCCGCCGCCATGCTCCACGATTGCCTTGCGAATAATGCCCGCCGCTGCATCCTCGCAAGGATCGAGCGCGAGCCAGACGAGACCGCCCGACCAGTCGAACAATGCTTCGGCATTATACGCGCGGGCGACGATTTCGGCGACCTTGGGGCCGGCGGTCGGCGCCACAGATATTTTCCAGATGAATTTGTCGGAAGGCTCCGCAAGCGGGGTCGCATCGCGGATCGCCTGCCAAAGGTTTTGGGTTGCAGCCGGATCCAATCGCTCGGCGGCTGCGAAGATTTTCAGCATCGCTTCGAGCCGGTCCACGCGCTCGGCGACGGAGGGCGCAAAACCTTCGAGGCGCAGGGCGGTGATCGCGGTTGCAAAACCCAAGCGCTGCGCCGCAAAGGCGGGCAGGTGCGCGGCGCCCGACACATCGACCGGCGCGCCCATGGCCGTGCAGAGCGCTTCCACCGCGCGGGCCGGATCGAGGTTTTCGAGAATGAGGGTTGCGGAGGTTTCCGCGCGGGGCAGCACCTTGAGCGTGATTTCGGTGGCGACCGCGAGCGTTCCGAACGATCCAGTAAGACCTCGGGAAAGATCATAGCCGGTGACATTCTTGACGACCCGGCCGCCGGCCTTGAAGGCTTCGCCCCGGCCCGACACCGCCTTGAGGCCCAACACATGGTCGCGCGCGGCGCCGGCCTTGATGCGGCGCGGACCGCTGAGATTAGTCATAAGGCAGCCGCCGATCGTTCCGGCCCCCGTGCCATAAAGCGCCGCAAAGGACATGGGCTCGAAGGCCAGCTCCTGACAGTTTTGGGCGAGCAGCGCGTCGATGGTCTCAACGGGCGTGCCGGCCAGCGCCGAAATCACCAATTCGTCGGGCTCATAAAATGTGACGCCGGAAAGCTGCGAGAGATCGAGGCGGCCCGCGTTTTTCATCGGCCGCCCGAGGCCGGCCTTCGAGCCGAGGCCGGTAATCGAGAGCGGCGTCTTCGACGCGATTGCGAGGGTCACGGCGGCCGCGACCTCGGCCGGATCAGCCGGGATGAAATGGGACATGAAGACCTACGCGCAATAACCGAAAGGAGATGTCTATACCTATTCGGCTGCACCCGGAACGGGTGGAGTGTTTTTCGGGTTTGGGAAAAGTTAAGTTCCGGTTGGAGTGGCGCGGCACGGCACGGCACGGCACTACTTAAGGCGAACAATAAGAGTGCCATGTGACGGCGTTGCGTGGGTGGCCGAAAGGGCGTTCGAGCGCCTCAGCCACGGTGTGTGCCATTTTAGTCTCTTGTGGTCCGATTTGGTGCTAAATTTCGTATCAATGAATCGCAATATTTAGCCTGGGGAGAAACCGCGCGTGAGACCGCCCCATCTTTCCACTTTTCCGCTTCATAAGCCGTTCGAGCGGCAGGATCCAACGACATCCCTTTCCGAGGTCGCACTTCGATTAGTCGTCAATTGCTACTCGAATGAACCCCGTGTAGTCGGCACGGCGGCTGTGCTGTGCGGGCATCTTTTGGTCACGGCGAATCATATAATCATAGATGCGTTTGGTGCTCCTCCCAACCCCGATGGATCGATTGTCAACGTAGACAAACATCTTGTTGCCGCCCAAGTGCTTCCTGGCCCAGAATACATCTTCTGGGATGTCCACAGTATAATCGCTGATTGCTCCTCGGATATTGCCCTCCTCAATTTGGGTAACAACCCATGTCGAAGTAATCCAAACGACGTGCCTCGATGGAGGCAGCTGCCTGTCAATCCGTTTTCCCCGGAAGTGGGAGAGCGAGTGGCCGCTTTCGGCTATCGGCTCTCATCTGTGCAAGTGTCAAAGAATGAAGATGGCGGTAATCACATCGCCGTCGATGACGAGCCAATGGTCAGTATTGGTGAAGTCAGGGAAGTTTTTGAGATGCGGCGTGATTCCAATCTTCCTTTCCCCTGCTATCAAGTGAGCGCTCGGTTTGATGGCGGTATGAGCGGTGGCCCAGTATTTGACGAGACCGGGTGCATTTGCGGGATTGTCTGCTCCAGCATTGAAGGCTCACACTTGGATGGTGAGCCAATTTCTTACGTGTCGACGCTCTGGCCGCTTTTTCGGCTAATGACCTCGATCGGCCGTGGTGACAATTATCCCCGTGACGTGAGCTACCCTATAATCGAACTGGCGCGTGGTGGCCAGATTAGCGTTCCCGATCTTCCAAAGCTTGAGCAATGGTTTGCGAAGCATGTGAGATGATCGGCTCTGCTTCCTTGGTGATGTTATGTAATGGGATAAACTGTTCCAACCTCAGGCCGGCTTCGGTTCAAAAGCGCTCTAAGCAGACCGCCCCTCCCCTACAGCTTCCGCAGCTCAACCTCTTCGATGATGTGGCTCGGCCCCTTGGTCAGCACGAGATTGGCACGGGGGCGCGTCGGCAAAATGTTTTCGCGCAGATTGCGGAGATTGATGCGGGTCCAGATATCGCGCGCGACCGCATTTGCTGCCGCATCGTCGAGATCGGCGTATTTTTTGAAATAAGAAGACGGATCGCGAAAGGTCGTTTGGCGTAGCCGCATGAAGCGCGCGATGAACCATTTTTCGAGATCGCTTTCGGCCGCGTGGAGATAGACCGAAAAATCGAAAAAATCGGAGACGAAGGGAATCGCCCGCCCGTCGCGCGCGGCGCGTTGGGGCAGCAGCACATTCAAGCCTTCGACGATGAGGATGTCCGGGCGGTCGACGATGATGCTCTCGCCGGGGACCACGTCATAGGTCACATGCGAATAGACCGGCGCTTGCACATTGCGGCGGCCGGCCTTCACATCGGATAAAAAACACAGAAGCTTGGTGCTGTCGTAGCTTTCGGGAAAGCCCTTCTTGTCAAGCAGGCCCTCGCTCTTGAGAACGGCGTTTGGATGGAGAAAGCCATCGGTCGTGACGAGTTCGACCTTCGGTGTATTCGGCCAGCGCGACAACAACGCCTGCATGACCCGCGACAGCGTCGATTTGCCGACCGACACCGAACCGGCGACGCCGATGATATAGGGCATCTTCCCGCCTTCGGCGCCGAGAAAACGCTGGGTCGCCTTATAGAGTCCCTGGGTCGCTGCCACATAGAGCGCGAGAAGGCGGGAGAGCGGCAGATAGATCGCCACGACCTCTTCCAGCGAAATCGGATCGTTGAGGGATTTGAGCCGCGACAAATCCTCGGCCGAAAGAGTGAGCGGCGTGTCGGCGCGCAACGCTGCCCATTCGCTGCGTGTGAAACGATGGTAGGGCGAGAGGGCTACCGATGCGGTGCGGTCGTCCATGGTACCTCGGTCAAGCGATCAATCGCGAAAACACGTCTCTCTAAAATAGCATTGTTGTTTGACAAACCCGCTCCAAATCTTCCGCCGAGGCCCCTTTTGCAAAAGCCCAGCTTTTTCGGTTTTTCTTCAAGATGGCTCCATCCGGCGCGCGGCTTTTTCCTCGTGACCCGAACGGCCGGTGCGCTGTTCGAGTTCGGCGCAGACATCCGCCAATGAAATACCGCGCTGATGCCACACGACCAACAGATGGTACAGGAGGTCGGCACTTTCCTGGGTGATGGCGTGCACGTCCCCTTCGACGGCAGCGATCACGACCTCGACCGCCTCCTCGCCGAACTTCTTGGCCGCGCGGGCCGGCCCTGCGTCGAGAAGCGATTTTGTGTAGGAGGCTGCGGCGTCGCTATCCGCCCGCGCGGCAATAATGGCGGCGAGATCGTCGAGGGTGAAGCTCATGCCCGTGGTTCCATGGCGGCAGCCTCGATTTGAGAGGTCAAAAAGTTGGTTGGCGGGCTCGCATCGAGGCGCATCGGCAGTCCGTGGCGCGCCATATGACGCTTGGCCTCGGCGATGGTGAATTCTCCGAAGTGAAAAATCGAGGCGGCGAGCACCGCCGTCGCGCCGCCGTCGCGGATCCCCTCGACCAGATGATCGAGCGTGCCGACGCCTCCCGAAGCGATCACCGGAACCGGAACCGCATCGGTGACAGCCCGCGTGAGCGCGATATCGAAACCGCTTTTGGTGCCGTCGCGATCCATTGAGGTCAAAAGAATCTCCCCGGCCCCCAGTGCGACCACCTCCCGCGCATAGGCGATGGCCTCAAGGCCGGTCGGCTGCCGCCCGCCGTGGGTGAAAATTTCCCATCTGCCGGGCGTGGTTTGCTTGGCGTCGATCGCCACCACGATGCACTGGCTGCCGAATTTCTGCGCGGCCTCGCGGACGATCTCGCGCCTTGCCACGGCCGCGGTCATGATCGACACTTTGTCGGCGCCGGCGAGCAGCAGCGCCCGAATGTCCTCGAGCGTGCGCACCCCACCGCCGACGGTCAGCGGCATGAAACAGGCTTCGGCGGTGCGCTGAACCACGTCGAGTATGATCGCGCGCCGCTCGTGGCTGGCGGTAATATCGAGGAAGCACAGTTCGTCGGCGCCGGCGGCATCATAAGCGATCGCGCATTGGACCGGATCGCCGGCATCGCGGAGATCGACGAAGTTCACGCCCTTGACCACGCGGCCGTCTTTCACGTCGAGACAGGGAATGACGCGGCACTTAAGCATTGGTCGGGCTCCCGACGGGCTTGGTCATGCGGGTGCCCTCGCCCGCCGGATCAGCTGCAGCGCTTCGGCCGGATCGAGGCGGCCATCGTACAATGCCCGACCGGTGATCGCGCCCGCGAGTTTTTCGCAATCGGGTTGCAGCAAGCGTTCGACATCTTTCAGGCAAGCGAGCCCGCCCGAGGCGATGACTGGGATCGTGAGGGTTTGCGCCAGCGCCAAGGTTGCCTCGATGTTCAAGCCCTTGAGAATTCCGTCGCGGGCTATGTCGGTATAAATAATGGCGGCAACGCCGGCGTCTTCAAATCGTCTACCGAGTTCGACGGCCGAGAGTTGGGAGGTCTGGGCCCAGCCTTCGACCGCGACCGCGCCGTCGCGGGCGTCGATCCCGACGGCGATGCGGCCCGGATAAAGCCGCGCCGCCTTACGCACGAGATCGGGATCGCGGACCGCCGCGGTTCCGATGATGACGCGCGCGACGCCCTTGCCGAGCCAGGCTTCAATGCCGGCCAAATCCCTGATGCCCCCGCCGAGCTGAAGCGGAATCCCGATCGCCGCCAGAATGGCTTCCACCGCTTGGGCGTTGACCGAGCGTCCGGCGAAGGCGCCGTCGAGATCGACCACATGAAGATATTCGAAACCCTGCGCCTCGAAGGCGCGCGCCTGTTCCGCCGGGGAATCGTTGAACACGGTTGCCTTGGCCATATCGCCTTGTTCGAGGCGAACGCAATGGCCGTTTTTGAGATCGATTGCCGGAAAAAGGATCATGGCCGCCATCTGAGAAAATTTGCGATCAGCGCCAGGCCGAGAGCCTGGCTTTTTTCCGGGTGGAACTGGGTTCCGGCGATGTTGTCGCGCCCGATCAGCGACGGAAACGGACCGCCGTAATCGGTAGCGGCGACGATATGGTCTTCATGCGCGGGTTTGAACGCAAAGGAGTGCACGAAATAGGCATGGAGGCCAGTTTCGCCGGTCGCAATCCCGGCCAGCAGCGGATGGTCTTTTCGCGGATCGAGGGTGTTCCAGCCCATGTGCGGAATCCGCAGCGTCTGCCCCTTTGAATCCATGGCTGCGACATCGCCTTCGATCCAGCCGAGCCCCTGCGTGACCCGGTGTTCGAGACCCCGTTCGGCCAATAATTGCATGCCGACGCAAATTCCCAGAAACGGCCGCGCTTTGGCGTGAACCGCGCTCGTCATGGCGTCGATCATGCCGGTCACCGCATCGAGGCCGGCCCGGCAATCGGCGAAAGCTCCAACGCCCGGCAAGACGATGCGGTCGGCGCTGGCCACCGCGTCGGGATCGCGGGTGACGAAAATCTCGCAAGGCAGGCCTGCCTCCCGCGCGGCGCGCTCAAAAGCCTTATGAGCGGAGTGGAGGTTTCCGGACCCGTAATCGACGATGGCGACATTCACCGGCCGGTCCTCAAATGCCGGCGCCAGGCGGCGCGGCGATCAATCCGGCGGCAGTGGCGTCGGACGGCGCGACTTTTCGAAAGTATACGGCCTCCGCCTGGTCGAGAGCCGGGGCGGCAATGATTTCGACTAGGTGGTAGCCCTGTGCCACGAGCTTTGTTTCTAGAAGCCGATTGGCCTCGAGTCCAAGCAGAAGCTGAACGGCAAATAAAATCATAAAAGTCGAACTATCCGAAAGGATAGTCGGCGAAGCGAGGATCAAGAGGATAAAGACGCTACCCCAAAGGGTGAAGGCTGCCCAGAGCCGGTGGCGCAGCAGCCAAAGCGGGCCGAAAAAAAAGGCTTTCCAATTGAAAGCTTGGCGCACGAAGGCTGCCTCGGCGATCGAGTTGAGCCCATCGCCTTGCAAATGGACGGAATAAACGGCCATGGTCAGGCTCCTCCGCGCGGTTGCCCCGCCTCAAAGCGTCCCCTTGGTGGATGGGATCGCGCCTTTCTGGCGAGCGTCCTGCGCAATTCCCGCCCGCAAGGCGCGGGCGAGGGCCTTGAACGAGGACTCTGAAATATGATGGGCATTGTCTCCGTACAGGGTCTCGACATGAATATTCATCGCGGCATGCGTGGCGAAGGCCTGGAAAAACTCACGGACGAGATCGGTGTCGAATTCGCCGATCTTGGCATGCACGAATTTGGTCCGGAAGACGAGAAACGGCCTGCCGGAAATATCGATGGCGACCCGGGTGAGAGTTTCGTCCATCGGCAATAGCACATCGGCAAAACGGGTAATCCCGGCCATGTCGCCCAAGGCTTGGCGAACCGCCTGACCCAGAGCTATGCCGGTGTCCTCGACCGTGTGGTGCTGATCGATATGGAGATCGCCCATGGCGCCGATTGCGATATCGATCAGCGAATGCCGGGCGAGCTGTTCCAGCATATGGTCGAAAAAGCCGATTCCGGTCGAAATTTTTGCCAAGCCCGTGCCATCGAGATCGACGCTGACCTCGATTTGGGTTTCCTTGGTTTTGCGCGAAACGGCGCCTTTACGCATGGACTTGCTCGACGTGCGGGCGGGTACGGTTTCTTGAACCATTTCAAGTTAACCGGCGCCAAGAAATAGCTCTCGGCCTTTTGTCAAGGGAGCTTCATGGCAAAGCGGCTTTCCGCTTGGCCGGCTCGTCCTCTCAGTATGCTCTAGCAACTCACTGGGCGCTTGGCTACCCTTGCGGTTGGCTCGTGGGGGGTCCGGTTTTCGCGCCGCAGCTTGCATGCTTTCGTGCGACGCCATAGATGAACGTCATCGCGAAACAATTCCTTCCCCGACGGCCCGGTGCTGGGCCCTATTTTTTGAGAGCTTAGATGCAAGATCATCCGTCCGGACGGGAAGCTTGGCATGCCACCACGATCGTCATGGTGAAAAAAGACCATCGGACCGTGATCGGCGGGGATGGACAGGTCTCGATCGGCCAGACCATCGTCAAGGGCAATGCGAGAAAGGTTCGACGATTGGCCAAAGGCGAAGTGATTGGCGGCTTCGCGGGCGCCACCGCGGATGCTTTCACTTTGTTCGAGCGCCTTGAAGCAAAGCTCGAACAATATCCGGGCCAGCTCATGCGCGCTTGCGTCGAACTCGCCAAGGACTGGCGCATGGACCGCTATTTGCGCCGGCTCGAGGCAATGATGCTGGTGGCTGACCGCGAGGCGGCTCTCGTCCTGACCGGCACCGGCGACGTGCTGGAGCCCGAGGGGAGCGGCAACGGCAGCGTCATGGGGATTGGATCGGGCGGCAACTACGCACTTGCGGCAGGGCGCGCTTTGCTCGCCACGGATCTCGATGCGGAAGCGATCGCCCGCCGCTCGCTGGAAATCGCCGCTGGGATTTGTGTCTATACCAACAACAGTTTTGTAATCGAGTCGATCGACTCGAAATGATCGCGCGGCAACAGGAAAGCTCTTCGACATGACTGATTTTTCTCCGCGTGAAATCGTTTCCGAGCTCGATCGTTTCATCGTCGGGCAAAAGGATGCCAAGCGCGCCGTGGCCATCGCTTTGCGTAACCGCTGGCGGCGGCTGCGCCTCGAAGGCTCGATGCGCGAGGAAGTCTTGCCGAAGAATATTTTGATGATCGGGCCCACGGGCTGCGGCAAGACCGAGATTTCGCGGCGGCTTGCCAAGCTCGCGGGGGCGCCTTTCCTCAAGGTCGAGGCGACGAAATTCACCGAGGTCGGTTATGTCGGCCGAGATGTCGAACAGATTGTCCGCGATCTTGTCGAGACCGCGATCACCATGACCAAGGAAGAGCGGCGCAAGGCGGTTTACGCCCGCGCGCAGCTAGCTGCGGAAGAGCGGGTTTTGGACGCGCTCGTCGGCACCACCGCTTCGGCATCGACGCGGGACAGTTTCCGGAAAAAATTGCGGGCCGGCGAACTCGACGATAAAGAGATCGAGATCGAAATCGCGCAGGCAACTTCCGGCATGCCGATGTTCGAATTGCCGAACATGCCGGGCTCGGCGGTCGGCGCGATCTCAATCGGCGATATTTTCGGCAAGGCGCTTGGCAATCGCGCAAAACCCCGACGGACCACCGTCAAGGAGGCCCATGCTCCGCTGATCGTCGAGGAAAGCGACAAGATGATAGACCAGGATCAAATCGTGCAGGAGGCTATCCGGGAAGTCGAAAACAATGGCATCGTGTTTCTCGACGAGCTCGACAAGATTTGCGCCCGCGAGGGGCGCGGCGGCGCCGACGTTTCGCGTGAGGGCGTTCAGCGCGATTTGTTGCCGCTGATCGAGGGGACCACGGTTGCGACCAAGCATGGGGTGGTGAAGACCGATCATATTCTATTCATTGCATCGGGTGCCTTCCATGTTTCGAAGCCCTCGGATCTCCTGCCCGAACTGCAAGGGCGGCTGCCGATCCGGGTAGAACTTTCGCCCTTGAACGAGGACGACTTCCGCCGCATCCTGACCGAAACGGAGGCCAGCCTCATCAAGCAATACGAAGCCTTGCTGCGGACCGAAGGGGTCGAGCTTACGTTTACGCCCGACGCCATCAGCGCCGTGGCGAGAATTGCGGTGCAGGTCAATTCCTCCGTCGAGAACATCGGGGCGCGGCGGCTTCAAACGGTGATGGAGCGGGTCCTTGATGAAGTGAGCTTCACCGCATCCGATCGTTTTGGCGAAAAGATCGAAATCGACGGGGCTTTTGTCGAAAAGAACATTGGCGATCTGGCCAGGAATACGGATTTGAGCCGGTTCATCCTTTAGGCCTTGATCGCTTGAGGGAAGAGTGGGCACGTTCTTTACCGGCTTCTATCGACGCATGAGTTGACTGAGAAGAGTTCCACGCCTTTTTGGGATCATCCTCAAGAACGCCGCTGGACACTTGCCACGCGGGATCAGCGGCGTGATAAGGCGTGTTCGCGTGAATCATTGGGAGCCGCTCCGGTATGGCAAAGTTCGTTGAACGGGTTTTTTCCGGCGTGCAGCCGACAGGAAATCTGCACCTTGGAAATTATCTCGGCGCCATCGTAAAATTCGTCGAATTGCAGAACACGCATGATTGCATTTATTGCGTCGTCGATCTGCATGCGATCACGCTGCCGCAAAAGCCGGAAGATCTGAAGGCGAGCATCAGGGAAGTTACGGCCGCTTTTATCGCCTGCGGCATCGATCCGGAAAAACATATCGTCTTCAACCAGAGCCAGGTCAGCGAGCATGCTGAACTCGCCTGGGTCTTCAATTGCGTGGCTCGCATCGGCTGGCTCAATCGCATGACGCAATTCAAGGAAAAGGCCGGCAAGGATCGAGAGAATGCATCGGTCGGGCTTTATGCCTATCCCTGTTTGATGGCCGCCGACATTCTTGTCTATCGCGCCACGCATGTGCCGGTTGGGGAGGACCAGAAACAGCATCTCGAACTTGCGCGTGACATCGCCCAGAAATTCAATCTTGATTTTGCGGACTCGATTGCCGCGCGTGGTCACGGTGATTGCTTCTTTCCTTTGCCGGAGCCGTTGATTCAGGGACCGGCCACACGGGTCATGAGTCTTCGCGACGGGTCCAAGAAAATGTCGAAGTCCGACCCTTCCGACTATTCGCGGATCAATCTGTCCGACGACGCCGACGCGATCGCGCAAAAGATCCGCAAGGCGAAGACTGACCCGGAAGCGCTGCCTTCCGAAGTCGAAGGACTGAAGCAAAGACCTGAGGCCGATAATCTTGTCGGCATTTTCGCCGCGCTCAATGGCGAGACGAAGCCCGATGTCTTGCGGGTTTTCGGCGGCGGTAATTTCTCCGCCTTCAAATCGGCCCTTGTCGAACTCGCGGTGACCAAACTCGGTCCGATCGGGGCTGAAATGACGAGGCTCAAAAACGATCCGGCCTATATTGATCGTGTGCTGATCGATGGTGCCGCGCGGGCCCGCGCGCTTGCGGCAAAAAACATGGCTTCGGTGAAGGATATTCTCGGCTTCGTGCGATAGGCCAGAGGGGTCGACGCCGCAGGAATATCCAGGGTTTGCAACTGGATCATGCATATTGCCTCATTGCCGCATTTCCTGCTGTGCAATTACGCAAACTGTTGCAGAATCGCATCGCGGTCTGGAAGAAGCGTGTTTGGACCTCCGAGAAATATTGCATTTAGAATTTTGCGGCGCACCCTCCTAGCCAATGATTTGCCGCTTGGAGAACCCGCTCATGTCCCGTTCGCGAAAAACCCTGCTGGTCCCGGCGCTCTGCACCGGGCTGATGTTCGGCCTCTCCCTGGGCCTTGCCGGGATCGCGCAAGCCGCCGATGTCGCCGCGACCCCGCCGCCCGCCCCCGCCAATTGGTGGGATACGATCACCGTCACCGGCGTGGTCGAGGGCGGCCTGACCCTCAATCCCGACTATCCGGGCGATGGCTTGAATTTCGGCCATTTGTTCACCGACAAGGCCAATACGCCGCTCCTCAACCAGATGCTGCTCACCGCCCAGCGGCCGCTCGATCCGAAGGCGACCGATTATGATTTCGGCTTCAAGCTGCAGCTGATGTACGGCTCGGACGCGCGCTACACCCATTATCTCGGCGAGTTCGATTACATCATCAACGACCGCAGCCAGTTCACCCCGGTCGAGGCGTTCGGCATCGTCCATCTGCCCTGGCTGTTTGCCGGCGGCATCGACGTCAAATTCGGCCAATATGTGACCCTCGAAGGCGCCGAGACGATCGACCCGACCACCAATTATCTCTACTCGCATTCCTACATCTTCAACTTCGGCATTCCGCTGGTCCACACCGGCATCATGACGATCTCGCATGTCGATCCGATGGTCGATATTTATCTCGGCGTCGACACCGGCGTGAACACCACCTTCGGCAATCGCCAGGGCGACAACAATGGCGCCGCGGCGTTTCATGGCGGCATCGGGCTCAATCTGCTCGACGGCAATCTGACGATTTTGGCGACCACCCACATCGGCGCGGAAAACCCCGACACCTTCGGGACCGCCCTCGCCTGCGCCTGCAATCCGAACCGGGCGCTTCGCTATCTGAGCGACATCACCGCGATCTGGAAGGCCACCGACTCCTTGACCTTCATCACCGACCTCAACTACATCCGCGACGACGGGTTCAAGGCGAGCGGCTATGGCATCGCGCAATATGCGATCTACACGGTCAACGACTGGCTGAAACTGGTCGGCCGCGGCGAGGTCTGGCGCGACAACAATAATTTCTTCGTCGCCGCCTTCCCGGGCAATTTCGACTTCGTGAATGTCGAATATGGGTTCCCGTCGACCGCGGTGTTCGGGCCGGCGCCGACGACCTATCTGGAGCTGACCGCCGGGCTCAACATCTCGCCGGCGTTGCCCGAGGGCCTGCCGTTTTTGAAATCGCTGACGGTGCGCCCGGAAGTTCGCTACGACGCTTCGCTGAACGGCACGACGCCGTTCAACGGCCTGGGCTTCCCGGCGTTCGGGGTCGGCACCAAAAGCTCGCAATTCACCTTCGGCGGCGACATCATCGCGAAGTTCTAGAGCGGGATGAGGAAAAGTGGAAACCGGTTTTCCGCCCGCATCCCGCTCTAAGCTTTTGGAACAAGATCACGTTCATGATTTTGGATCGAGTCAATCCAAAATCATCGTGATCTAGAGCCCGATCCCCAAAAGGCGTTTGACTTTTGGGACAAGATCAGGCGGCAAAACAAAGCCCGATCCCCAAAAGTTGCCCGACTTTTGGGATAAGATCAGGCGGGACGATAGAGCCCAAAAATCCCGCCCGGCTGAAACGCCGGGCGGTTTTTTAGGTGCTCAAAAACCGGTGGCATGATCCGTTCAACGAACCGGATCAGCAGGGCCTTTGGGACGGTCGAGATTGCGCTCGTCTCCGGGTGCAAGATCGCCATCTTTGTTCGGGCCGCCGCGCTGCCAGCCGCCATGCTCAAAGCCGCCATCCATCATCGCGAAATGATGATCGAGGAAATGCGGCTTGAGGGCGTGCAGGAGAACCGGGAGACGACGCCTCTGATCCTCATTCAAGCTGGCATAAAGAGGTGCTGCGGCATTGGCGATTGCTTGCAGATTTTCGCCCCGCGCAACCGCTCTTTCGCCGCGCTGGCGAAGGCGATCGATCAGATTGTCCGACTGTGATTGGCTTTGAACCTTCTGGTGCAACTCGAAAGTTTTCTTGGCCATGTCACGGAGGGAAGCTTCGACATTTGGCCAAAGTTTTTCCTGGTCCGGCGTCAATTTCAGTCCGGCGTGCAAAGCCGCCACGCGCGCATCGAAGAAGGCCGCACGATCCGCCGGCGTGAAAATGAACGGAGGTTTTTCAGGCGCTTGGAAGGCTACGGTGATGGGCTGTTGAGCGTTGACGCTAAAGGCGGCGAAGGCGACACTAGCGCCGGCAAGCGCCATCAAAGTAAGAATAGCAGGTAGACCCGTTTTCATGGGAGGACTCCAACTCCTGAACGCGCGTGTTTTATTCGCGAACCCGATCAGCATTTTCGTCGATCATGCTTGAGCAGCATGAACTCGTGAATAGACAACATGGATAAGCTCTTCAAATGAACCTTTGGTCATGTTGATGCGCGTTGCATGAGGAGCGGCGTGGTAAGTCACGTGGATTTGAACTTCATTTGTGCTTTCGAATTAACGCAGGTTCAAAGCCCTGCTCGCATAGTGGCGAGGTCTTTTCGAACCGCGCTTGGATGGAGGCCGGTGACGGCCATGGTCCGCACGAAGCGAAGCAACGCCGATAATTTCAGCGATATTCTCGCGGCGCTCGATCAAAGCCAGGAAGCAGGCGTGACGTCGCGCGCGCAGAAGGCCGATGACAACGACGCAGAATTGGAAACCGAACGTCAATCAGGTCCGAGAAACCGGCTTCGGCGCGTGTTGAAAACGATTTCATTTCCTTGGCTGGGTGGCCTCGGGTTTTTTCCACATGGCCATGTCTCCTACAACGAAGAGGAAGCCATCGATGTTTCGGCGCAGCCCGCTGCCGAGCCACCCATCGATGAGATCCCGAAATCCGAGGGCGCAAGATCCGAAGATGAAGAGATTGCCGAGGAACTCGGCTTGAAAAGGGATCTCGCGAGCGGCGAATTGCGACGGATTCGACGCGAATTTGCGAAGAACAACCACCCAGACCGTTTCGAACCCTCCCGCCGCGTCCTGGCCGCGCGCCGCATGTCGATCGCGAATATGTTGATCGATGCGCAGTTGAAACAAAGTCGGTCGGGGCGCTAGAGCGCTTCCCGATCAGATGGAATCATCTGATCGAAAAAGAATCGCTCAAGTTCAACGAGTTGGAGCATGTTCTGATCGAAAAAGTCGGTCAACTTTTTCGGAACATGCTCTAACGTATAAGGGCCTACGTGATGGCGATTCGCGAAGCCTGGCACGGCGACAGAAAATGGCAATCAACAAATCTTATTTCGTTTGCTGTCCGGTCACTGTGCTTAATTAGAATGAATCAGCGGATTGCTTGACAGTGGCCTTACGGTCGCGAAAAAGCTCAAGGGACTGCGGCGGATCTTACGGGTGCCGCACGTTTAACTTGACGTGCCCCTTACCCCAAAGGTGAGAAACAATCCCGATGAAACCTGGATCGACGCGCGCAAATTCGAAGATCGATAGGCGGCTCGTGGCGCCTACCCGCGGGATCGAGCCCGATGGCGGAGAAAGCGATGTGTTTCTTTTGCCGAACGATCCGGTCAGCCTCGAGGAATTAATTCGCGACCTGTTCCAAAACCATTGGGCGGAGATCGTCTTCGGTCCGATCATCGAGGGCGCGGCGTGGGAGATGCGGGCGGCGCATCCGCCTACCTATGTCGGCATGATGGACGGGTATTTGACGGTTGCCTTCGGCATTCCGCATTTCCACATCTGTATCGGCGAACATAAGGGCTCGCCAAGAGACCCTGTTCCGGCTGCGCTTGCGCAGCACCGAAAAACATCGCGCGCCGAGCTGTACCGTCTCCTTGGCCCTTCCGGCACGCCGGTCTCCTGGGGTGTTCGCCTGTTCAATGGGAAGGGCGAGCAACAAATCACGATTTTGCTGGGAAATCCCTTTCTTGACCCGAAAACCGATAAGGTGCTGAAATCACCCGATTGGTCGCGGCTCGCGCTTTGGGATCATTTGCGCGCCCGTTGGCTTGGCTTGACCGAACCCGATCAATTCGATCGTTCGGGTCGCGGTTTTAGCCATGTGTGATATATTTATGAAGAAGCGTGATTCGAGGAGAGAAATTTAAAATGGCTCAGCTATCGATTGTTCCGGTCTCCCGCCGCCCGCTTTGGATAGCTTTGATCGTTTCGGCGAGCGTTATCGTCAGCCTCGGCTTTGCCTGCGCCGTGCCGCTCGCGGCATTTGCCGCCGTTGCGGCCCTGACTTTGCCCCGACGCGATGCCTTCGTTCTTGTCGGACTGGTGTGGCTCGCCAATCAAGTCGTTGGCTACACCCTGCTCCATTATCCCTGGACCGCGGAAAGCTTTGCCTGGGGCGCCGTTCTCGGCGGAGTTGCCTTGCTCTCAACCGTGGCGGCGCAATGGACCAAGGAGCATTTGGCGCAAGGACATATGATCGTGGCCGCAACCGCGTTTGTTGCGGCGTTCGCGGTGTATGAAGGAACTCTCTTCGTGATTTCCCTGGCGATCGGCAGTGGGCTCTCGAATTATACGCCGTCCGTCGTCAAGCGGATTTTCGCGATCAATGCCGCCGCGTTTGCCGCGCTGTATCTGGTTCATAGCCTCGGCGTGTTTAAGAGCCTGGCCGCCAAGCCCCAAGGGGTTTCCCGCGAGCGGCGCGCATGACTTTCGGCCCCTTCCCGGGTTCGTAATCCGTAACCAAAGCGTGGATTTCAAGCCGGACCGTTCGGCTCATCCGGAGGCGCGGCTTCGCCCGGCTTGGGTGCGCGCTTGAGACGATATTCCCGAATTAAATGTCGTGATATTCGATAAACGCCATAAATAAGAAAAGCGACGACGGCTATATTTATGGCAAAACGCATAATAACGACGAGAGCATGGATCAATACGCCTATTATACTACCCGCCGCACCAAATAGAGAGGCTAGAAAATCGGACATGTGATCGCAGCTTCCCTATTGGCGCCCTCGTCATGAGATCTTGGGGGGCTTCCTTTTAGCTAACCATGCTCGACGCGCTCTAGCAATGTTTGTTTGTCAAACACAGGCAAGGAGCAGCGCCCCCCCGAACAGACAAAGGCCGCCGCTTCGCCCGCCAGAGCGCTTTGGGCTTTCGCCGGATGGCCCTCGGGAATCTGGTCCGGCTGATCGAGATCCATCACCACGCGGTCGATAAAGGGCACGCCCAGCGCGGCCGCATAAAGGGCTTGGCGTTGCGGTCCTGCGGTGACGATCTCCTTGGCCTGAAGCCGGAAATCAAGCGCATTCAAGATCCCGGCATGGCCGACAAAATTGCTCCGGACCGATCCGCCGACGACCCGGAAAATCTCGTCGGCCCGCGTCAGCCAGCTCGCGTTGCCGGTGAGCCCGGCGAGGCGAATGAGCGCCGACAGATAGACCGGGTGCGCATTCGGAATCGCGTCGTCCGAGGTGGGCGCAAGCCGCAGGATGACGTCATTAGCATCGCTGGCTGTCATATTGAGCAGCCCGCTTTGCGGATCGCAATGATAGGTCTCAAGCGCTTTCGCCCATTCGATTGCATCGGCAAGATAATCTCGGGTCTGCGGCAGAGCGCCGTTAAAATTGCGCGCTTCATGCAAGGCCAGGGCGGCGCGGATCATTGCGGCATGATCGAGCGCGAGGCCGGGCGTCACGAGGACACCGGCGCGCCAGCCATGCGCCAGCCGTTTGTTTCCCGTCGCATCGGTATATTGCATTGTCGTGGCGATGAACGCATAGGCGCGGGCGGCGAGAGCGATCCATTCGGGCTCGTCAAACAGCGTCGCCGCGTTGACGAGCGCGGCGATCATCAAGCCGTTCCAGTCGGCGAGAATCTTGTCGTCGAGGCCAGGATGAACACGCTTTTCCCGCGCGTCGAACAGGCGTTGCCGCAGCGGCGCAAGCCGTTCTTCTTCCGCCTGGGTTGGGGGATTGATATCAAGGCGGTTCAGGATAATAACGCGGGCGCCTCCATGCGCCTCGTCGACCCAATTGCCGTCCGGCGCGGCATCGTAAAAGCGACCAAAGAATTTTGCATCGTCCTCGCCGAGGAGGGTTGTGATTTCGGCAAAACTCCAGACATAGAATTTGCCCTCGACTCCTTCGCTATCGGCGTCGAGGCTCGCGCAGAAGGCGCCGGCGTCATTGGTCATTTCGCGGCGGAGCCAGCCGACCGTTTCGCGTGCGCGTGCGTGGAAAAGCGGGCCCCCATAGTCGTGATGGCAGAGGGCCAGCATTTCGAGAATCTGCGCATTGTCGTAGAGCATTTTTTCGAAATGCGGCACCAGCCAGCGCGCGTCGGTCGAATAGCGCGCATAGCCGCCACTGAGATGATCGTAAATACCGCCCTCCGACATTTTTGTCAGGGTCAGTTTGACGAGATCGCGATAGGGAGCCTTGCCCAGTCGCCCACCGGCCCGCCACAGCAATTCGAGAATCGGCGTGTTGGGAAATTTCGGTGCGCCGCGCAGGCCACCCTCGATTGGATCTATGAAATTCACGATCTGCGGGGCCAGAGTATTGATTTGCTCGAGGCTGAGCGGTGCCTGCTCGTCGTGCGAGGCGAGTTTTGAGAGCTCTCCATGGACGATTCGGGCATTTTCCGCGATCCGTCCCGGCTCAGACCGGAACACTTCGGCGACCGTCTTCAAGACGCTGACGAAGCTGGGCCTGCCATATTGGCTCTCCTTCGGAAAATAGGTTCCGCCCCAAAATGGCTCGCCCATGGGCGTGAGGAACATGGTGAGAGGCCAGCCGCCCCGTTCCCCAAAACTGTGAAGCGCCGTCATATAAATATGATCTATATCGGGGCGCTCTTCGCGGTCGACCTTGATATTCACGAAAAGCTCGTTCATCACCGCGGCGGTTGCTGCATCTTCGAAGCTTTCATGGGCCATCACATGGCACCAGTGACAGGCCGCATAGCCGACGGAGAGCAGAATGGGCTTGTTGAGCGCCTGGGCTTCCCGCAGAGCCGCGTCGCCCCACATCCGCCAATGCACGGGATTTTCGGCGTGCTGCAAGAGATAAGGGCTTGCAGCCTTGCTCAGTTCATTTTGGCCGTGTGCTGACATGGAATTGGAGCCTTTTGGGTGCGGCAAGCGCGGAATTGGGGCCGGGCGATGCAATCCGGCCCAGTAAATGGAAGATCTGTGCCAGAATGAAACACATAGACGATGACACGATTTTCGCCATTGCCACCGGTGCGGGCCGTGCGGCCATCGCGATTCTGCGGCTATCGGGGCCGGCGACGCGTGGGATTGTCAAGAGTCTCGCAGGCAAGTGCCCAGAACCGCGGGTGGTTGCCCGAGGGATTTTTTCCGATCCTGCGTCGGGGGAGGCAATCGACAGCGGGCTGCTCATTTTTTTTCCCGGGCCAAAAAGTTTTACCGGCGAAGACTATGCCGAAATTCACGTCCATGGCGGGCGTGCAGTGCTGACCGCGCTAATTGCGGCTTTGGGCGCCATGGCGAACACGCGTCCGGCAGAGCCGGGGGAATTTACTCGCCGCGGATTCGTGAATGGCAAAATGGATTTGGCGGAAGTCGAGGGTCTTGCGGATCTGATCGATGCGGAAACCGAATGGCAGCGTCGGCAGGCCCTGCGTCAGACAGAAGGGATTCTTGGCCGCCAGGCCGCGATGTGGCGGGCGAAGCTCATCGAGGCAGCGGCGTTGCTTGAGGCGGAGATCGATTTTCCGGAGGAGGAGGGCATTCCGGCCTCGGTGGGGCGGCGGGTCGGGGAAGTGCTGGCTCCGGTGCTTACGGCGTTGAAAGCCGAAATCGCGGCGGGGCGGGCTGCGGAGCGGTTGCGGGAGGGGGTGGTGATCGTGATCGCCGGGCCTCCCAACGTTGGAAAATCGACACTGTTGAACGCCCTGGCGCGCCGGGAGGTGGCGATTGTCTCGCCCTTCGCGGGCACGACCCGGGATACGCTTGAGGTGCATCTCGATCTCGGGGGCTGCCCGGTTACCTTGATAGACACCGCGGGGTTGCGGGAGAGTAGCGACGCGGTGGAAAAAATGGGCGTGGCCCGAGCTCTCGAGAAAGCCCAGTCGGCGGATCTGATATTATGGCTGAGCGAGGCGGGCGCGCCGGCCTTGCCGCCGGAAACTCGCGGCGCGACCTGGCCGATTTCCACGAAAGGCGATCTGGTGCCGGCGAGCGAGAGGTCGGCTGACGCAGAGGGGCTCTATATAAGTGCCGAGAGCGGCGAAAATCTCGATCTGCTCGTCGCCCGTCTGCGGGAGTTCGCGGGAGGGATTGTCAGCGACGGCCATGCCGGCCTTATCACCCGGGAACGGCATCGAAAAGCGTTCGAATTGGCCGCGCTGGCCCTGGAGCGGGTCCTGGGTGGTTTGGAGGGTCCGGTCGAATTGCTAGCGGAGGACTTGCGCGCGGCGATATTTTCACTGCAAAGACTAACGGGCGAGGTCGGTGTCGAGGATGTCTTGGACGAGATTTTCTCGCGGTTTTGTATCGGCAAGTGAGACTGGCGGGCTACGCCACAATGTTTCACGTGAAACCTTTTTAGAATTATTCCAAAAATGTTTCACGTGAAACATTCTGAGGGGCATGGGCATGGCAGGCGGGTTCGATGTGATCGTGGTGGGAGGAGGCCACGCCGGCTGCGAGGCGGCCGCGGCCTCCGCGCGCATGGGCGCCCGCACGGCCCTCTTGACCCATTCCTTCGACACCATCGGCACAATGTCCTGCAATCCGGCCATAGGCGGCCTCGGCAAAGGCCATTTGGTTCGCGAGGTCGACGCGCTCGACGGGCTCATGGGACGGATTGCGGATGCAGCCGGCATCCAATTTCGCGTCCTTAATCGAGCAAAGGGCCCCGCCGTACGGGGGCCACGGGCTCAAACCGACCGTAAGCTTTACCGCCAAGCGATGCAGGCGGCCATTCGAGAGATCGAAAATCTTTCCGTCCTCGAGGGGGAAGCGGCCGATATCTTGCTCGGGAGCGGCCGGGTGGTAGGCGTCAAAACCGCAACCGGCGAGGAAATCTCCTGTGGCGCCATCATCCTCACCACGGGGACGTTCCTGCGGGGCATCATTCATATCGGTCAAAAGACCTTTCCGGCGGGACGAATGGGGGAAAGTCCAGCCATCGCTCTCGGAGAACGGCTGCAGGAGATGGGTCTGGAGCTCGGGCGGCTCAAGACCGGAACCCCGCCCCGCCTCGATGGCACGACGATCGATTGGGCGGTCCTGGAGCGCCAGAGCGGTGACGATGAGCCGGAGCCCTTCTCTTTTCTCACCAAGGCCATTGTCACGCCTCAGGTCGATTGCTTCATCACCCATACGACGGCCGAAGGCCATGCGGTCATCGCCCGGAATCTTTGCCATTCGCCCGTCTATTCCGGCGCCATCTCGGGCCGGGGCCCGCGCTATTGCCCCTCCATCGAGGACAAGATCGTCCGCTTCCAAGAGCGCGAGAGCCATCAAATCTTTCTCGAGCCCGAAGGCTTGGACGACACGACCATTTATCCCAACGGTATTTCGACCGCCTTGCCGGAGGACGTTCAAGAGGCGTTCCTGCACACCATCCCCGGCCTCGCCAAAGCCCGCGTACTACGGCCGGGCTACGCCATCGAGTATGATTTCATCGATCCGCGCGCCCTCACCCCGGGCCTGGAGGTCAAAAGATTTCCCGGGCTTTTCCTTGCCGGGCAGATCAACGGCACCACCGGCTATGAAGAGGCTGCCGCCCAAGGCCTGGTCGCCGGCTTGAGCGCGGCGCTCCGCGCCGGCAGCGCAGAACCGCTGAGCTTCAGCCGGTCCGATTCCTATATCGGCGTAATGATCGATGATCTGATCAATAAGGGTGTGAGCGAGCCTTATCGGATGTTTACCTCGCGCGCCGAATATCGCCTGTCCCTACGCGCCGACAACGCCGATCAGCGCCTCACTCCACGCGGCGCCTCTCTTGGGTGCGTGGGTGCCGAACGCCAGCGGGCTTTCGAGGCGAAGGCGGCGGAGCTGACCCAGGCGCGCAATCTTCTGCAAGGTTTGAATCTCACGCCCAACGAGGCGGCGCGGCATGGCTTGCACGTCAATCAGGACGGCGTTCGCCGGAGCGCATTCGACCTTCTCGGCCTGCCCGGCCAATCTATTGCAACGCTTCAGGCGATCTGGCCGGAGCTTGGCGGGATCAGGCCGAAAGCCGCGGCGCAGATCGAGATCGATGCCAAATATGCGGTTTATCTTGCCCGTCAGACGCGGGACATCGAAGCGTTTCGCCGCGACGAAGCGCTGGAGATCCCCGCCAATGTCGACTACGCGCTTCTGCCCGGACTTTCCAATGAGATCCGCGCGCGCCTTGAACTTATCCGGCCCCGCACGATGGGCCAAGCCGGGAGAATTGAAGGCATGACGCCGGCGGCCATGACCCTCCTGGCGTCGAAGATGCGCCGCGTCAGCGCCGGATCTTGATCCTTGCCGGTGGGACGGGCTCCAATTAACCAGGCAAGGTCGCATCCCTCCTTGGCAGCTCTGCCGGAGCCGATTCTGCGACGCCTGGAGATCTACGCCGCCCTCCTCGCCAAATGGCAGCGGGCGATGAATCTTGTCGGAGCCTCGACACTAGACGAAGTTTGGGTGAGGCATTTCGCGGATTCTCTCCAAGTGTCGGAAGTCGTGCCGGACGCGCGGAAATGGCTCGATCTTGGCTCGGGAGCCGGGTTCCCCGGTCTCGTCACGGCGATTCGCTATGCTGACGAAAAGGGAGCGAGCGTTCATCTGGTGGAAGCCAACCAGCGCAAATGCGCCTTTTTACGCGAGGTCGCGCGGGAAACACGCGCTCCGGCGGTGGTTCATTGCGGCCGAATCGAAGAAATCGTGCCCTTATTGGACAATAATTTCGAAGCTGTGAGCGCGCGCGCCCTGGCATCCCTGCCGGTCCTCCTCGGATATGCCGAGAAATTCATTCAGGATGGCGCCGTCGGTGTGTTTTCCAAGGGGAAACAGCTAGACGCGGAATTGACCGACTCGTTAACGATCGGTAAATATTTAATCGCGACTGTAGGGAGCAATACATGCTCCGAGGCGCGTCTGGTCCTCGTCAGGCGCCGTCCATAATAAGCAAAAGATTTAATCTTGCATCATTACATTGTACGCTAATTAGTTGCCTTCTTCTTTTGGGAGGGCGCGAATCGCACATATCACGTCTCTGCAAGGAAACTGGTTCAAAATGCAAAATCTCATGAGCCGGCGAGGCTTCAGGGTTTTTCCAGGAGAATAAGGTGTCCGTCTCCGCCCCTCTGCGCGTTCTCGTGCTTGCCAATCAAAAGGGCGGGGTCGGCAAGACTACGACCGCCATCAACCTTGGCACCGCGCTCGCGGCCATGGACGAACGCGTGCTCATCGTCGATCTCGATCCTCAGGGCAATGCCTCGACGGGGTTGGGGATAGAGCGTGCCAACCGCCGGATCTCGACCTATGATGTTTTAACGGGGGAGCAGACACTTCAGGCTGTCCTGCAGGAGACTGCCGTCCCGCGCCTCTCCATCGCGCCCTCGACGCTCGATCTGCTGGGCCTGGAACTTGAGATCGCCGCGCGCCCGGACCGCGCCTTCTGCCTCAAAAAGGCGCTGACCGCCTTCGTTGAAGAGCAAAGCATCAAGTCCGAGGAAGAGCGCTTCAGCTATGTGTTGGTCGATTGCCCGCCCTCGCTCAATCTTCTCACCATGAATGCGATGGCGGCGGCTCATGCCGTATTGGTGCCGCTGCAATGCGAGTTCTTCGCCTTGGAAGGGCTATCGCAACTGCTGACGACCGTGGACCAGGTCCGCGATACGCTGAATCCGGGCCTGACCATTCATGGCATCGTCCTGACGATGTTCGATGCGCGTAATTCCCTCGCGACGCAGGTGGTGGCGGATGTGCGCGGATATATGGGCGACAAGGTCTATGAAACGGTCATTCCCCGCAATGTCCGGGTGTCCGAAGCGCCTTCGCATGGAAAGCCGGTCCTGCTCTACGATCTCAAATGCAGTGGTAGCCAAGCCTATTTGAAACTTGCGTCGGAAGTGATCCAGCGGGAGCGCCTCTTTCGCGCGGCCTGAGGCTGGTCCTGCGTTGGCCGGGAATTAATGATCTGGAGCGAACGACAAATGAAGCCAGCCAAATCACCAGAGGAATCGCGACCGAGGCTCGGGCGCGGTCTGGCCGCGCTGCTCGGCGGCGACGACACCGTCCAAGCCGCCACGCGCGCCCGCACCCCGCAGAAATTGCCGATCGAGTTTCTTCGGCCCAATCCCCGCAATCCACGAAAATCCTTCGCCGAGGAAGACCTCGAAGAACTGACGGCGTCGATCAAGGAAAAAGGCATTATTCAACCGATCCTCGCGCGTCCGGTGCAAGGATCGGTCGGTACTTTCGAGATCATCGCGGGCGAGCGGCGTTGGCGCGCGGCCCAACGCGCGGGCTTGCACGAAGTCCCGATTATCAGCGTCGACGCGGACGACCGTCAGGCGCTGGAATTGGCGATCATCGAAAACGTCCAGCGCAGCGATCTCAATCCGATCGAGGAGGCGGTGGGCTATCAGCGGCTTGGCGATGAATTCGGGTATACACAGCTCGATCTCGGCAAAGTGATCGGCAAAAGCCGAAGCCATGTGACCAATATTTTGCGGCTTCTCAAGCTTCCCGAACGCAGCAAGACCCTCCTGAGCGAAGGTAAAATTTCGGCGGGGCATGCCCGATTGCTCCTGTCTGCCGACGAACCCGATGCCCTCGCCGAACGAATCGTGGCCGAAGAGCTTTCGGTGCGGGATGTCGAGCGGATGTTGCAAGGTTCGTCCAAAAGCTCCGGCGCCGCCGGGCCTGG
The DNA here is from genome assembly GCA_004564215.1 of Beijerinckiaceae bacterium. Lineage (NCBI taxonomy): Bacteria > Pseudomonadati > Pseudomonadota > Alphaproteobacteria > Hyphomicrobiales > Beijerinckiaceae > Beijerinckiaceae bacterium. The sequence continues at coordinate 2,047,242 of CP024846.1, forward strand.
GCCGCGCAAGCGCGAGGCGGAGGAAAAAGACGCCGATACCCGCGCCTTGGAAACGAGCTTGCTGGAAGTGCTGGGAATGAATGTGACAATCACGCAAAAAGTCGGAGAGGCCGGCGAAATGCTAGTGAAGTATAAAACCCTCGATCAGCTCGAGTTTGTCTGCCGCCGTCTGCGCGGCGACTAGAGCGGGATGAGGAAAAGCGGAAACCGGTTTTCCGCTCGCATCCCGCTCTTAAATTTTTGGAATCGATCACGTTCATGATTTTGGGTTGAGTCATTCCAAAATCATCGTGATCTAGGGCCAGCTAAGGCGTGACGCCTTGCGGTGAAATATATGGAGTAGCCACGGCTCGGTTAGCGCTGTGACAATTGACGCAGTTCAATACGCCTAGACGTATTTGGCTTATGCATTACGTCTTAGGAAGAAGCCGTAGGGCCACGGGTTCCTCCCGTGCCGGCGACTTTTCAGAAAGGACCGCGTGATGAGTTTTACCGGCGTAGATGGACCAAACACCAATCTTCACTCAGCTGCCCTTGAGTTCGGGCTCGATACCACTCTTTCCCGCAATTGGTGGGCCGTCGCCTTAAGGGGCGTTTTCGGTATTGCCTTTGGTTTGATCGCGTTTCTTTTCCCCGGCGCCACGATGCTGTCGCTGGTCGTGGTTTTCTCGGTATATCTGGTCTTTGACGGCGTCGTGGCGATCATCTCGGCCATGCGCGCGGCCAGACATCACGAACGTTGGGGCCTCCTGACGATCGAAGGCTTCGTCAGCATCCTTGTGGCCATTTTGGCTGCGTCTTGGCCCGGCCTGACGGTATTCGTCTTCGTGATTATGGTCGCCGGGTGGGCAATCGCCACCGGGGTTCTCATGTTTGCCGCCGCCTTTAAACTCAATAAGGATCATGGCCGCTGGTGGCTTGCCATCGGTGGGATCGTCTCGATTCTCTATGGAGTCTTGCTGATCGCAGCACCTCTACTCGGTGCTCTGGTTCTCACATGGTGGATCGGCGCTTATGCGATCGTTTTCGGCGTAAGCCTCCTGGCCTTGGCATTTCAGCTCAGGGCACGGCACAAGGACCGCGAAACGGCCACGATAGGCACAAGAGCCTGATTCTGAGGCGCCCTTAAACCCGGCGGCTTGAGGGCGCCGCCTCCCCATTTCAAATCTCGGGAAAATCGCTTCTCTTAAAAATCGCCGCGAGCTGAATATTTTGCGCGGCCAAATTTTCAGCCGCCCCTTCTTCGCGATCGACTACCGCGAGCGCCCGGCGAACATAGGAGCCATGGCCTTCGATGCCCTCGATGGCCTTGAGAATCGAGCCGCCGGTGGTCGCGACATCGTCGATCATCAGCACCTCGGCTTCGTTGCGAAGATATCCATCGACTCTTTCGCGCGCGCCGTGTTCTTTGGCGGCCTTGCGGACAAAAAAAGCATCGACCGGCCAGGCTTTCAAATGGCTGATGGCGGCGACGGCGGAAACGATCGGGACCGCGCCGAGTTCAAGGCCGCCGATACACGCGATATTGTTTTTCTTCATGTAGTCGACGATGATTTCGCCGATCAGCGCGGCGCCTTCCGGCAACATTGTGGTTTGCCGAAGCTGAAACAAATAGGTGCTGGTTCGCCCCGAGGCGAGAAGAAACTCGCCGCGTTTGAGCGAATGCGCCCGGATGATGTCCCGCAGCCGCACCCATTTGGCATCGCTGCGGTCCAGAACATCCGCGGATGCGCCTGGTTTCTGCGCCACATTGGAGGGGACCGTTGGGTCCGTCGATCGGTTCGAATTCATAAGGACTAGCCGGAGCTTGGCTTGGGGGGAGGATGCGAACGGCATGCGCGCAAAATTACCGCGCGTCAACGCCCCCTCGACGTCGGTCTCTGCAGTACCTACCTCTGGGGTTCGAACGTCGTGGGGTTTTCTCGCGGCGGCAGCATGGAAGGAACCGAAACGATGACATTCTCCAATCCAAGCAGAGGCGATACAGGCGTTCATCGGGAACTTCTCGGATTCGGACTCGGTGCAACGCTCGCGCAGAATTGGTGGGTCGTTGCGGGCCGCGGCATCTTAGGGCTGGTCATCGGCTTGATCGCCTTTCTTTTTCCCGGCGCGACCTTGCTATCGCTCGTCACCCTGTTTGCGCTTTATCTGATCATCGATGGGATTTTTGCGATCGCCGCCGCTGTCCGCGCGGCGCGTCATCAGCAACGTTGGGGCTATCTCACCTTCGAGGGAGCGGTGGGCATCATTGCCGGTATTGTAGCCCTGGTCGTGCCCGGGCTCACTGTGCTCGTGTTTGTCGGGCTCCTCGCGGCCTGGGCGATTGTCTCCGGCGTGCTGGAGCTGCGTGCCGCCTTTGATGTCACACAGGAGCATGGCCGTGTGTGGCTGGTGCTTGGCGGGATCATCTCCGTTGTATTCGGAGTCCTACTCATCGCGGCGCCCATGTTCGGCGCCTTGGTGGTAAGCTGGTGGGTTGGCGCTTATGCGACCGTCTTCGGGGCCAGCCTCTTGGCGCTCGCGTTTCAATTGCGCGCGCGGCACACGGGTGCGGGCACACCGACTGCCGCTGACCGGCCCTGACACGCGGGCGACGCGCCTGTCATAAAAAGCTTTGCGGATCGACGTCGACGGCGACCCGCACGCCCCCCTTTTCGGGTGGTCCCGCGGCCAGCCAAGCGCGCAAAAAGCCTTGCAGATCGGCCGAGCGTGGCGCGCGCACGAGAAGTCGGAAACGGTGACGTCCGCGAATGACCGCGATCGGGGCCTCGGCGGGCCCGAGCAGGCTGATTTCGTTTTCCTCGGGCAGTCCGCCGGCGGGGGCCAGCCGCCAGCCTGGTGTGGGCGGAAGAGTGTAGGCGGCCCGCGCGAGCGCCCGCGCATGGGTTTCGGCCGTGCCGCTATCCCGCGCCGAAATAATCAGAGCTGCCAGGCGTCCGAAAGGCGGCAGGCCCGCGCGCCGACGCTGCTCGGTTTCGGCCCCGTAAAAACTCTCGAAATCGCCGGAGAGCAATGCGCGCATCACGGGGTGTTCCGGTTGCCAGGTCTGAACCAGGGCCCGGCCAGCCGTTTCAAACCGTCCCGCGCGTCCGGTGACTTGATTCAGCAATTGGAAGGTCCGTTCGGCGGCCCGAGGATCGCCCGAGGTCAGGCCAATATCCGCGTCGATGACCCCAACTAGCGACAGGAGTGGAAAATTATGGCCCTTGGCGACGAGCTGGGTGCCGATAATGATGTCGCATTCGCCGCGCGCGATGGCGTCGAGTTCGTTGCGCAGACGCTCGGTGCCGCCGGGAAAGTCCGAGGAGAGGACGAGCGTTCTGGCGTCGGGAAACAGTTCGCTCGTTTCTTCCGCCAATCGCTCGATGCCAGGACCGCAGGCCGAAAGCGAATCCTCCGCGCCGCAGGCCGGGCAAATGTTTGGCCGGCGTTCGATGTGGCCGCAATGATGGCACATAAGCGCCCGGCGGAAACGGTGTTCCACAAGCCAGGCGGTGCAGTTCGGGCAATGGAAACGATGTCCGCAGCTACGGCACACGGTCAGCGGCGCATAGCCTCGGCGGTTGAGAAAAAGCAGTGCCTGTTCGCCTTGCGCAAGGGCTGCCGAAACGGCGGCGACGAGACGCGGTGCGATCCATCTGCCGCGAGGCGCTGCCTCGGAGCGAAGATCGATGGCGGCGAGTTTTGGCATGGCTCGCGCCTTGAAACGGCTGGCGAGTTGGACATGCCCATAGCGGCCCTGCTGGGCATTGACCCGGCTCTCGATGGAAGGCGTCGCGGAAGCGAGAATGACGGCACCCTTCTCGATACGGCCGCGCACGACCGCCATATCGCGGGCGTGGTAGGCGACGCCATCCTCCTGCTTGTAGGCGGCCTCGTGTTCTTCGTCGACAATGAGCGCGCCCAAATCCGCAAATGGCAGAAACAGCGCCGAACGTGCGCCGACCACGACCTTGACCTCGCCCAGAGCCACGGCGCTCCAGAGCCGCGCTCGTTTGCGCGCGCTGACCCCGGAATGCCATTCGGCCGGGCGGGCGCCGAATCGGGCGGCGAAACGATCGAGGAATTGCGCGGTCAGGGCAATCTCCGGCATCAAAATCAAGGTCTGGCGCCCGGCCTCGTAGGTTGCTGCGACGGCTTCAAAATAGACTTCCGTTTTGCCGGAGCCGGTGACACCTTCGAGCAGGGTGACCGAAAATTCGCGGGCTTTGACACGCGCGATCAGATGCTCTGCGGCGGCGGCCTGGCTGGCTTCAAGGCAGGGCTGGGCGAAACCCGGATCGCAGCTTGGCGCGACGGGATCGGGAGGGAGTGCGACGGCCTCAAGCGTGCCCTCATCGATCAGCGTATCGATCACGCCGCCCGAACACGCGGCCGCCTCGGCGAGAACGGCCTTGGGGAATGCCAGTCCTCCCTCCGCCGCGGCGAGCACCCGAGCGCGGGCGGGAGTCATCCGGCGCGGCGGCGGTCCGGCGAGACGAACCCCGATGCGGACCGGTTCGGGTCCGGCATGAAATGGCGCACCGATGGCCATGCGCAGAACCATGCCTTGCGGACTAAGCGTCCAGCGCGCGACCCAATCGATGAAGCTTCGTAAATTGCCCGGAAGCGGAGGCAGATCGAGCACCGCCGCGATGGTCTTCAGATTGGGCCGTTCCGAGGCTGCCTCGCGAACCTCCCAAACGACACCGCTTGTGATCCTTGTGCCAAGCGGCACGTCCACGAAAGCGCCCGGCGTGACGGTCGTGCCGGGGCGAACCAGATAGGAATAGGGATGATCGATCGCGACCGGCAACAAGACCTCCGCGATGGTCACAGCTCGCTCTCCGGGTTTGGCCTGGCCGCTCTCTCTCATGAGCGCGCTTCAGGTTTTCGGCGGACGTTTTCGCCGGTTTCGCGCGAGCATGTTCAGCGCTTCGATCGTGCCTGAAAAAGCCATCGCGACGTAGATGTAGCCTTTCGGAAAATGAAATCCAAATCCTTCGGCGATCAGGGTCGACCCGATCAGAAGCAGAAACCCGAGCGCCAGCATGACGATGCTCGGATTGCGATGAATAAAATGGCTCAGCGGGTCGGCGGCGATCAGCATCGCGAGCACGGCCGCAATCACCGCGATAATCATAATCGGAACATGTTCGGTCATGCCGACCGCCGTGATGATGCTATCAATCGAGAACACAAGATCGAGGAGGACGATCTGGCCGACCGTCACGGCAAACACACCCGGACGGCGTGGGGTTGCTACTTCGGCGTCGGTGTCCGGGTCGACGTTGTGATGAATCTCGCTGGTCGCCTTGAAGACGAGAAAGAGGCCGCCCGCGATCATGATGAGATCGCGCCATGAAAACTCCTGGCCAAGAATCCCGAAGACAGGTTGCGTAAGTCTGACGATATAGGCAGCGCCGGCGACGAGCAGCAGCCGGAAGATGAGCGACAGGCCGATCCCGATCCGCCGCGCCTTCGAGGCCTGAACCGGCGGAAGTTTCGACGAGAGAATGGCGATGAAGACGAGATTGTCGATGCCAAGGACAATCTCCATCACAATGAGCGTGAACAGAGCGAGCCAAGCCGAGGGATCGGCGGCGAGCAAGATCAGGCTGTCCATTAATACATTCATGCGGAGATCATTTTTGCGGGCATTGCCTTTGCGGGGTCATCGTTTCGAAGCGAGCCCTCGCTAAACTTGCGCAGGAAAACGCCTCCCCGTCCAGCGCCCGAAAGATCCCTTAGCAAAGTTCCGGTCTAGAGCGGGATGAGGAAAAGTGGAAACCGGTTTTCCGCCCGCATCCCGCTCTAAACTTTTGGATTGAGTCAATCCAAAATCATCGTGATCTAATGCAAAGTTCTCAGCATGGCCAAAAACGACAAGGACCACGATCGCTTGATTAAACGATCGTGGTCCAGGTACACTTGCACTCAATTAAATCAGAACGTGTTTCGTTAGTTTCGTTGCGTCATAATTGACGCTAAATCGATTCCCAAAGGTCGTAACCGTCGGGAAAGACGTTGCGAGGATTGAACCCACGCTCCGTCAGAGTCTTCGGCGAAAATTGCCGAAACCAAAGGCCGCTGTTGCGGGATCATGCATCAATTGCAAACCCGCACGCGGCGATAGCCGACGATATTGCCATAGGTGTCGATGACCGGCTGACGCGCGAAGCCGCACGCGGGATATCCATAGCCGTAGTCATAATAGGGAGAGGCGGCAGCGCTAGCCGCGGCGCCGATGGCGAGGCCAGCGGCAACACCGCCGAGACCCCAGCCCCACCCGGGATAATAACCGCCCGCAGCGGCGGGCGTTGAGGTGGCCGCAACACCCAGACCAAGGGTTGTAACTGCGAGACCCACCGCAATGGACTTACGAAAATTGATCATGAAACTCTCCCTTTCTTCGCCCCCCGATTGGGACCGTCAATAAAGGGAGATTAGGTGCAAGCCTGCCGCAACGCGGTGCGCGCTCGCACCTTCGTCGTTACATCAAACCCATCGGGCCGATTCTCATGCCGTCGGCGATCTTCTTTTGCTCATCGTTGAAGGTCGCATACAGCGGATCGAGCGCAGCTTTGATCGCCTGCAGGCTCGCCGTATCCTTTGACGCCATTTTAGCAAGACCATCGAGCCGCTCCGGAAGCGCCTCCCCGCCGGATTGAATCATCTTCATCTCGTTGCCCTTCATCGTCTCGTCCATGGCTTTTGCAGCAGAGACGAGCGTGTCGGCAAATTTGTTCCAGGCGGGTAATTGCGCGTCCGTGATTTTGAGTTCGGTCTTGACGGCCTCGACGCGTTCTCCGGCATGCGCCAGTCGCTCATGCATCATCCTCATCATTTGCGCCATGTTGTCGCCGCCCATGGGACCGCCCTTCATGGCGCCGCCCTTCATCGGTCCGCCCATGGGGCCGCGTTGATTGTCTACATTACCTGCGATCGGCGTTTGTTCGCCGGCGGATTGCGCAAATCCCGAAACCGGGCCGAGCCCCAACGATGCAGCCAGGACGATCGTGGAAAGGGGACGAATAATGAGAGCTCGCATGAATACTCCTCCTTGGTTGATTATCGAAAATGTAAACGGCAGAGTTTTTGCAGGCAGCACCGCGCCCCCGGCGGATCCTGCGTAAATCTAGAAAGATCGCGGCTCATTTCAAGGCGAGCTGCCGTTCGGGTCTACGCGAAGCGGCTCCTCTGCGCGCCTGCCTCATGCCTCGCTGGCCGGTCTGTAATACTTCGACGGACCGGCCGGATCGCCGCAAACCCGAGGCGGGAATTAAACGGCGGCGCCGTGGCAATGCTTGTATTTTTTCCCCGAACCGCAGGGGCAGGGCTGGTTCCGGCCGACCTTGGCGAAGGCTGCCGGTTCACGCACGAGCGTATCGCCAGCGAGTTCCCGATCGGGGCTGAAGGCGGGATTAGCGGCTCGCGGAAAGCCGGCGCCAGGGCCCGCGGCCAATGCTGCGTTGAGCGGACCTTCGAAATGCGCAGATGAATCCCCATGCGAAACCTCAAGCATGGGGTTTGGCGGCGGCGCCTGCTCAAAGGCAACTTCGACGCGGTTCAACTGCGAAGTCGTGACCTCGCGCAATTGCGTGATGAGTCCGTCGAACAGTTCAAACGCCTCAGATTTATATTCATTCAGCGGATCGCGCTGGGCCATGCCGCGCCAACCGACGACCTGCCGCAAATGATCGAGCGTCACCAGATGCTCGCGCCAAAGATGATCGAGCGCTTGAAGGATGATTTGCTTCTCGACATAACGCATGACCTCGGCGCCGTTTTTCTCGACTCGCGCGGCATAGGCTTCATCGGCCGCCTTGCGCAGCCGCTCCCGCATTTCGTCTTCGGTAATTCCTTCCTCCTTCGCCCAATCGGCGAGCGGAAGCGAAATATTGAACGCGCCTTTGATCGATTCTTCCAGCCCGGAGATATCCCAGGCTTCGGGATAGGCATCGCGAGGAATATGCCTGCCGATGAGATCGTCGACGACGCCATGGCGCATGTCGGTGATCATTTCTTCGAGCGACTCTTGCGCCATCATCTCGCGACGCTGTTCGAAGACGACCTTGCGCTGATCGTTCATGACGTTGTCGTATTTTAGAATATTCTTGCGCATGTCGAAGTTGCGGGCCTCGACTTTCTGCTGTGCCTTCTCGAGGGCCTTGTTGATCCAGGGATGCACGATCGCTTCGTCTTCCTTAAGACCGAGCTTGACGAGCATCGACTCCATGCGTTCGGAGCCAAAGATCCGCATCAAATCGTCTTTCAACGACAAGAAGAATTTGGAGCGGCCCGGATCTCCCTGACGGCCAGAGCGGCCGCGCAGCTGATTGTCGATGCGGCGGCTCTCATGGCGTTCGGTGCCGATGATATAGAGACCGCCGGCGGCGATGGCCTGCGCCCGGAAACGTTCGACCTCGGCACGGATTTCGGCTTCCTTTGCTTCGCGCTCACCTTCCGGAAGATTGGCGCATTCCTGGGCAACCCGCATCTCGACATTGCCGCCGAGCTGAATGTCGGTGCCGCGGCCCGCCATATTGGTTGCGACCGTAATTGCGCCGGGCACGCCCGCCTCGGCGACGATATAGGCTTCCTGTTCATGGAAGCGCGCATTCAAAACCGCAAAGAGCTTCGAGGGCTTGTCCGAGCGCGCTCCCGCGTAGAGCTTTTGCAATGCTTGCGGCTCGGCGAAATCGATCTGCTTGTAGCCCTGCTTTTTTAAAGCTTCGGCAAGCTGTTCAGATTTCTCGATCGATGTCGTGCCAACCAGCAGGGGCTGGAATTTCGCATTGGCCGCTTCGATCTCGCGGGTAATGGCGCGGAGCTTCTCTTCGGCCGTGCGATAGACTTCATCGTCTTCGTCAAGGCGTCGGACCGGCTGGTTGGTCGGGATCTCGACCACATCGAGCTTATAGATCTCGGCGAATTCGTCCGCCTCAGTCGCGGCGGTTCCGGTCATGCCGGCAAGCTTTTTGTAAAGACGGAAGTAATTCTGGAAGGTGATCGAGGCCAGGGTCACGTTTTCCGGCTGGATTTGCACATGTTCCTTGGCTTCGAGCGCCTGATGGAGTCCTTCCGAATAGCGCCGTCCCGGCATCATGCGGCCCGTGAATTCATCGATGATGACGACCTCGCCCTTGCGCACGATGTAGTCCTTGTCGCGCTTGAACAATTTATGCGCGCGCAAGGCCTGGTTGACGTGGTGCACAACGGTGACATTGGTCGCTTCGTAAAGCGAACCTTCGGAAAGCACCCCGAGCTCACCGAGCAATTGCTCCATGTGCTCATTGCCGGCCTCGGTCAGATTCGTCGTGCGTTGTTTTTCGTCGAGTTCGTAATCCTCCGGGGTGAGGTTGGGGATCACCTTGTCGATTGCGACATAAAGATCGGATCTGTCGTCGGACGCACCGGAAATGATCAGAGGTGTCCGCGCCTCGTCGACCAGAATCGAATCGACTTCGTCGACGATCGCGTAAGAATGGCCCCTCTGTACCATTTGCGCGAGTTCGTATTTCATATTGTCGCGCAGATAATCGAAACCGAACTCGTTATTGGTGCCGTAAGTAATGTCGGCGGCATAGGCGCGGCGGCGTTCGTCATCGTCAAGTCCATGCACGATGATGCCGGTCGTCAGGCCGAGAAACTTGTAGATGCTTCCCATCCATTCCGCGTCGCGGCGGGCGAGATAGTCATTGACGGTGACGACATGGACCCCGTTGCCGGCGAGTGAATTGAGATAGGTGGCAAGCGTCGCGACGAGCGTTTTGCCCTCGCCCGTCCGCATCTCCGCGATGGCGCCCTCGTGCAGCACCATGCCGCCAATCAGCTGGACGTCAAAATGGCGCTGCCCCAAAACCCGGCGCGCCGCTTCCCGGACGGTGGCAAAAGCCGGAACCTGAAGCTCATCAAGCTTTCTGCCGGCCGCGACCTCTTCTCGGAAGGTTATCGTCCGCGCGGCCAGTTCTTCATCCGAAAGCTTGCGCATTTCCGGCTCGAGGGCGTTGATTGCCGCGACCTTTGGCCGATACCCCTTGAGACGGCGATCGTTCGACGATCCGAAAATCTTCCTCGCGACGGACCCCAACATTATTAAACGACCTTTCTGGAGAGCGGCCGAAGCGATCTTCGGCCATGGGGCTTCAGCCCCTAGGTGTTTGTCCTATTTTGCTGTCACTTCGGCGGCTTTCGCGCAAGCCCGCCGCGACGGGGTTGTTCCGGCCCCGGACCGACAGCCGATCTTCCAAATAGCATTATAAGATTTCCCGGCCACCAAGTACCCATGCTTTGGACCGAAAAATTTTGAACTCGGCCGCATCGGCTAAGCCGATGTTCCTGCAGAGTTTGCGCCTCCATTTAAGGAAAACCTCGTCGCGGCCGCGCGAAAAGCCTCAAATGCTGAGAGCCGAATCACGACAGGGCGGGGAACTCAGCCGGCCAAAACCCGAAAAAAGATCTCCCGAGACAAGTTCGACAGATAAGATTGGGGTCCGGGCTTGTCAAATCCGCTCGGCCGTGCATGTTTCCGCGCACCGCCACGAAATCACCCTCCATTTCGCGGCAATCCTCGGTGGTTGCCGCACCCATTTCCAGCCCGGAGCTGAATTCATGTTCCTGACGACAAGCTTGCGCAACAAAGCCGCCGGCCTCTCCTGCCTGCTGGCCCTGGCCTCGTCCGCCCTTGTTTTGGCTTCCCCGGCGATGGCCAAGGTGCTGGCCACGGTCAACGGCAAGGAAATCACCGACGAGGATGTCAAAATCGCCGGCGACGATCTTCGCGGCACGCTGCCGCCTCAGCTCGAGGGTAAGGCACGCGAGAGCTATATTCTCGACTTTCTGATCGACGGCGAACTGGTGGCGCAGAAAGCCCTCGCGGACAAGGCCGATCAGGCCCCGGACTTTGCCAAAAAGCTCGCCTATTATCGCGAGAAGCTCCTGATGGAGAGCGTGCTCGAACAGGTCGCAAAGACGGCGACGACAGACGCTGCGATCAAGGCCACCTATGACGAGGCGGCAAAGGCGCAAAAACCGCAAACCGAGATTCGCGCCCGCCACATTCTCGTGGGGTCCGAGGACGAAGCGAAGGCCGCGCTGAAAAGGATCATGGGCGGCGAGGAATTCGCCAAGGTCGCCAAAGAGGTTTCGAAGGATCCGGGCTCGGAAGGCGGCGATCTCGGCTGGTTCACCAAGGATCGCATGGTGCCCGAATTCGCCGATGCCGCGTTCAAGCTTGAGGCCGGGCAGATTTCCGATCCCGTGAAAAGCCCGTTCGGCTGGCATATCATCGAGGTCGAAGAAAAGCGCGAGAAGACGTTCCCGCCCTTGGCCGATGTCAAGGATCAGGTGAGCCGCTATGTGGCGCAGAAAGCGCAGGCCGAGTTCGTCTCGCAATTGCGCAAGACTGCCAAGGTCGAGCGCACGGAGCCTCCAGTGGCTCCGGCGGCACCCAAGCCGGCCCCTGGAACGCCTGCTCCGGCGGCGGCTCCTGCCCCTGCGGCCCCGCCCCTGCGGCCCCGCCCCTGCGGCCCCCGCCCCCGGCAAAAAATAAATTGCCTCGGCGGATTCAGGCGCTTTCGTGGGCGGGCATCCGTCCACGGAAGCCGTGAATTCAAAGAGCAATCGCTTGACGCCGGGCGCGGGCTGGGCAATTTCATCGAGGTCCTCGCGCTTTAGGTGCGATCCCCTTACCCTTGGGAACTTGCATGGCCGCCGTGTCTCCGCTTGCACCCAAATCCTATCCCGACCTTCCGAATATCGAGGGTGTGCGCTTTGCGACGGGCGCCGCCGGAATTCGCTACAAGGACCGCACCGATGTGATGCTGGCCCTTTTCGACAAAGGCACACAGGTCGCCGGGGTTTTCACGAAATCGAAATGCCCGTCCGCGCCGGTCGAATGGTGCCGCGCGCGGCTCAAGGGCGGGAAAGCCCGCGCGCTGGTCGTCAATTCCGGCAACGCTAATGCTTTCACCGGCAAAACGGGCGCGCGGGCGGCCAAATTCACGGTCGCGCTTGCCGCGAAGGCCAGCGGCGCACCGCCGGCTGAAATTTTCCTCGCCTCGACCGGCGTGATCGGCGAGCCGCTCGACGCATCGAAATTCGATGGCGTGCTGGAAAAAATGGCGGCCTCCGCGCGGCCGGATGGTTTGCTTGCCGCCGCCAAGGCCATCATGACGACGGACACCTATCCGAAAGTCGCGACCCGCCGCGCGAGCCTCGGCGGCGTGGAGGTAACCCTTTCCGGCATGGCCAAGGGCTCCGGCATGATCGCGCCCGACATGGCGACCATGCTCGCCTATGTTTTCACCGACGCACCGATCGCCGCCCTGACCTTGCAATCCCTGCTGGCCAAAGGCGTGGCGAAGTCCTTCAATGCCATTACCGTCGACGGCGATACTTCGACCTCCGACACTTTGATGCTGTTTGCGACAGGCGCCGCCGCCAAAAGGGGCGCGCCAAAAATCAGCGCCGCCAAGGATCGCCGGCTCGTCTCGTTCAAAAAGGCGTTGGACGCGCTTCTCCTCGATCTCGCGCATCAAATTGTTCGGGATGGTGAGGGCGCACGCAAATTCGTGCAAATCACGGTCACGGGTGCGAAGGGTTCGGCCGCCGCCAAAAAAATCGCCCTGTCGATTGCCAATTCGCCCTTGGTCAAAACCGCCATTGCCGGCGAAGACGCCAATTGGGGCCGCGTCGTGATGGCCGTCGGCAAGGCCGGCGAAAAGGCCGAACGGGATAGGCTTGCGATCTGGTTCAACGATATTCGCGTCGCCTGCAAGGGGATGCGGGATCCGGCCTATGACGAAGCGGTGGTTTCGCAAAGCATGCGCGGCGAGGACATCGAGATTCGCGTGGATTTGGGTCTCGGCAAGGGCACGGCCACCGTCTGGACCTGCGATCTCACCAAGGAATATGTCGCGATCAACGGCGACTACCGGTCCTAGAGAAAAGGCTTTATTTGACTGACCTGACCGGGTCAGAGTTTGCCATTTGTCTCATGGCGGGCATTATCGACTCCGCTTCGCCACACTTGCCGCCGTTGGATGAATGGTGTGCTGCGATTTCCCGCGACAACGATTGGAATATCAATTCCTGGGCCATAAAGGGCAAACCCTCAGCGTGAATCTTTTGCTTGTCGTCGCCGTTGCGCTCGTCGACCCGGATTGCCGGGTGTTGATCGCGCAGCGCCCGCAAGGAAAATCGCTGGAAGGCCTTTGGGAGTTTCCGGGTGGCAAGGTCGAGGACGGGGAAAGGCCGGAACAAGCCTTGATCCGGGAATTGCACGAGGAATTGGGGATCGAGGTCGAAGAGGCCTGTCTCGCACCTTTGACATTCGCGAGCTTCGCCTACCCCGATTTTCACCTTCTTATGCCGCTCTATATTTGCCGGCGATGGAAAGGGTTTGTTTCCGCGCGCGAAAACCAGACGCTGAAATGGGTTCTCCCTAAGGATTTGCGTTCTTATCCAATGCCGCCGGCGGACGCGCCACTCATTCCGGCTCTGCTCGATCTTTTGGGGTGATAACTAATACTAAGTTTCGAAGAGAGCCACCCATCGGCGCTAGCCGTCATGGCCGGGCTCCGTCGTCATGCCCGGCCTTGAGCCGGGCATCCGACAACGGAGGCAGATGTTTGGATGGCCGGGTCAAGCCCGGCCATGACAGCGGTAGATGACGCACTTCATTCGAGACCTGGTATAACCCTCAAGTCAGATACCTTAGCGTCCATTTGATCATCTGCTTCACCCATGGCGTATAGGGCGGAAACAACATCGGGGTCACATTGAATTTGTCTTCAAGCACCGCGCGTTCATGCGAGAAGGCGCGGAAACCATAGAAGCCATGGGCGTTGCCGAGCCCCGAATTGTTGATGCCGCCGAATGGCAGATTGTCATGCGCGAACTGGATGTTTGAGGCATTGACGCAGGATCCGCCCGCCGATGTCTCGGTGAGCACGCGTTCAATGTGAGCGTGATCCTTTGCATAGACATAAAGGGCGAGCGGCTTTGGCCGCGCATTGATCGCGGCAATGGGCTCAGCCAAATCGCGATAGGCGATGATCGGCAGCAACGGCCCAAAAATCTCTTCCCGCATGATCGCGGACTCTTCGCCCGCGCCGGTCAACAATGTCGGGGCGATGAATTTTTCCGCGCCATTGCGCGTGCCGCCCGCCTGGATGGTGGCGCCATGCTTCACCGCGTCATCGAGAAGCTGCGACAAACGCTCGAAGTGTTCGTGATTGATGATCCGGCAATAGTCCTGGCTTTGCGCCGGATCGCCGTACATTTTTGCGATGGCATCCTTCATCGCATCGATGAATTGCGGAAGCCGGCTTTCATGCACATAGGCATAATCCGGCGCGATGCAGGTCTGGCCGCAGTTGGAAAACTTTCCCCAAACAATGCTCCGCACGGCTTTCATCATATCGGCGGTTTCATCGACAATGACCGGCGATTTTCCGCCGAGTTCCAATGTCACGGCGGAAAGATGCTTGGCGGCCGCCGTCATCACCACTTTGCCGATCTCTGGGCTGCCGGTGAAGAAAATATGTTCGAACGGCAATTTAAGCAAAGTCGTCGAAACCGCGGCTTCGCCCTCGAAGACGGCGACCTCCTCCGATGGAAAACTGTCGTTGAGAATCTTTGCGAGGATCGCCGAGCATGCCGGGCTCATCTCGGACGGCTTGATGATCACCGGGCAACCGGCCGCGATCGCCGAAGTAAGAGGCCCGAGCAAAAGACTGACTGGATAATTCCATGGCGAGATGATGAGTGAAACGCCCTTGGGTTCATGGCGGATCCGAGCCTTGGTTCCGAACATCGTCAGGGTCGGCGCGGCATATTTAGGCTTCATCCAGGATTTCAAATGCCGGCGAGCATGGCGAAGTCCCGAAATGACCGGAAGAATTTCGCAAAGATCGGCCTCGGCTTCGGGTTTACCGAGGTCGTCGGCGAGCGCGCGGCAGATCGCATCATGATTGGCAAGAATGACCGCCTCCAGCCTTCGCAGCTTGGCGATGCGCATTTCGGCGTTCGATGTTCTCAGGGCGATCGCCGTCTTCTGCTGAGCCGCGAATGTCCTCTTGATCTCCGGGGCTGCTTTGCCCTCGGCCAATGTAACCTCTGCCGCTTCGTTCATAGGCTCAATCCTTGATCATCCAGATATCAATCGAGAATCGGCCGCGCCGAGGCTTCGGAGAGCCCGCAGGCAGCGTTGCGCGACAGCACCTCTTTGAGAAGCAAGGTATCGCAATAGATCCGGATCACAGTGGTTTTACCCCAGCTTAAATTGATGAAATGCACGCCCTGATTGGTGAAGGGGCTCCCATCGAGCGTGGTCCCAAAGTCACGCCATTCGACAGCTATGTCCGTCGCCCAAGGCCAGCCGCTCACGACGATCCTTTCGATTTCGAAGGAGAGGCCGGGAAGGACGCGCGGCAAGCGCTGATACCAGCGTTTGATCGCCGCATGCGTCTTGCGGGTCCCGCCGAGCGCATGGTCACCCATAAAACTATGCTCGCACTTTGAAGCGAGGCTGTCGAGAACAAGCGCGTAGTCCTGCCGTCCAAGCCTCCGGAACAGCTCGCGGATGCGGGCGGCAACAATCGCATGGTACATGTCGGAGCCCTCGTGGAAGTATCGTTGAAACCAGTGCCGTTTGCGCAATCGATGAAGGAGCAAGAAGCCACGTCTATCCGGTGTTCGCGAAATAATTGCCATGGAAACCGAAAGGAATGACATGCGGCGCGTAGGCCCGCGCGCGCTCGCGCATCGTGCCGGCATCGAGCACCAGAAGAAAAGAACTCTGCGCCCGGCCATCGAGGACCACAGACAACAAAACCCCATCGTCTTCCGGCCCGGCGCCGGGGGTCGCAACGAACACAGGTTCGCCCGGAGAGGTCTCGTCTTCGCTCCAAATCGTGGTCGCGGCGGCGTGGAGGTCCTGCTTGACGAGACTGTCCAGAAACCCACCGCCCATTTGGCCGGTGCCCCACACATAGCGATAGGGGCGCCCGGCCAGCCGCCGATAGGCGATGCGCGGCAATTCCAGTGCGACATCCGAGAGAGTTTGGCGGGTGACCGGCCCCTCGCCAAGAGGGATTGTGTAACGGGTGAGTGCGCTCCGCGGCACGGCCTTGCCGGCGCGAAGCGCATCGAGATACAGGGCATCGATGATACGGGCATCCGGAAAGGCCGCGAGGTCGAGCAGAATGGCGCCGTCTTGCTCGAAGGCATTGACATGATGAAAAGCAAAACACGCATCGGTCTCGGCCCGCCGGACGATCGCGCCCGTGTCTTTCTCGATCACGGTGAAGCGCAGCCCGCGACCCGGCGTCCAGCGATAGGTCTCGATGAACGGACGGCCGCTGAACAGGAGCCGCAGTGGTTTTGTTACGAGGGGAAATTCAGCAAGGACGAGATAGCGCTCGGTCATCGCGAAGCTATGGGTATAGGCGGGATCGCTGGTTTCGATCTCGGCGACCACGCTGCGTTTTCCCGCGCCGAAGCCCATGCGGGTGAAGCGATAGAGACTCTTCCGGCCGAAGACGATTTCAAAATTATAAATGGTCCGCCTCGCCAAATCATAATGCGGATGCGCCGTGGTGATCTGGCATTTGAGTTCGTCCGACCATGCAAAGGCGCCCAAGGTTTCGAGCGTTTTCGGATCGAACCGCAGCGGATGCGGGGTTTCCGTGAGAGCCACCATGTCATGGTCGCCATAGGCGATGACATTCACATTGTTGTTGTCGCTGCCAAGTTGGCCGCTCAGGCGGGCAATAAGTCCTGACAAATAGGATCCCGGACGATTGGTCGCAAATTCATCGCGGGAAATGGCATTATTGGCGATCGCCTTCCGATAGGCGACGCTCTGCAAAAAAAGGTTCGTGTAGCGGACCCGCCCGCCGCCGAAGGCAAAACGGTGCAACATCGCAAGCCCGTCGAACCAGTGCCGATAGGGGGTTGTCCCCACCTCGAATTTGGCTGGCCCGGTGCGCAGAAGGGCGCCGTTCAGCCATTCGGGCGGATCACCTTGCCAGTTCAATTCCGCCTCGCGCGTTTCCGCGTCGAGCGTCTCGAAACCCGCCAGGATTTTACTTGTCATCGCCCTGTTCCTGAATCGGTTGCAAATGCTTGCCCGCCGGCGCAATGTAGACGTTGTCTACATTAGAGGGAATGTTGCTGTTGTCAACATCTATCAAGCCGGAATCTTCCCCCTACCATCACGGGGATCTTCGGCGGGCCCTGGTCGAGGCGGGTCTGCAGCTTTTGGAAAAGCGGGGGCCCGCGCATGTCAGCCTGCGGGAGGTGTCCCGCGTGGCCGGCGTCTCACATAATGCGCCCTACCGCCATTTCGACAGCCGCGAGGCGCTGCTTGCGGCCATGGCGGCGGATGGATTTGAAACGCTTAGAGCGGCGATGGCGCGGGCCGCCGAGGGCAAGCAAAGCCTGGAGCGCCTTCGCGCCTTGGGGCTCGCCTATGTCGGATTCGCCCGCGAGAAGCCGGCGGTCTATCTCTTGATGTTCGGGCCGGAACTCGCGAAGGATCCGTTTCCGGCCCTAAAAGCGGTCGCCGAGCAGAGTTTCGAGGCCCTGAGGCAGGCGATCGATGCGATCACGCCGGAGGAAACGCGCGCGGCAGCAGCCATCGGCGCTTGGGCTTTGGTTCACGGGCTTGCCCATTTGATCGCGGATCGACAGCTTCCCCCTGAGTTGTTTGATCCGGCCGATGACGAAGGCTTGATCGAAAATGTTTTGGCGATTTACCGGCTGGGACTGATGCGGCAGGACGAACGCCGGGGAAATTAGACGGAATCAATTCGTCTGTTTTGCCGCTTCGATCAGCAGCGTCCTGATGTCGCCGAGGATTGCGGCGGGATCGAGCGATTGGTTGGAATAAATCTCCCGCACCCAGCCATCAGTGTCGATCAGGAAAACTTTGAGGATATGGTTCAAGACCAAAACGCCCCGCGCCGATGCCTCCCGGTCGATGGAAATCTCCTCGCCCATATCGCGGAGCAAGGGTCGCAGAAAAAATTCCGAATAGGTGGTCAGAAAAACCCATGGCAGGATGGCCGTCTCGGCCTCATAGCGCCGTGCAAACCAGCGAAGGACGTCCGGCGTGTCATGCGCCGGGTCAATGCTCACAAACACGAGGCGAACGCGGCCGTGCAAATCCGGATGCGCAATGATCTCCCCGCGAATCTTTTCAAAAGCATCCCAGGCGAGGGGACAGCCATTCGGGTCAGTGCAATAGCTATAGAAAAAGCCGAGAAGCGTGATGGCCCCGGTCGTGTAGCGCGCGAGCGAGCGCGGAAAGCGGCTGCCTTCGAGCACGATGGCAGCGGGCACACGCTGAATATGATCGAGGCTATAGCTTCCGGGCAAGGGAAGGGAGAGCCCGCCGCGCTCCTCTGCGGCAACCGGCAAATGGCTCGATGGAACACTGGCCGTCGCGATCAGCGCAGTGCAAAGCACTCGGACAATCGCCTGCCCTGCCGCTCGATAAATCACCGTGACGCGGCGCGGATCGGATGATCGACCGAAGCCTTGTCCATCGGTCCGGAAAATTTCATGTGGTGGGGACGGCCGAGCTGCTCCTTGGAAAAATCGACCTCGAATTTGAGTTTCAAATCCTTGCCGTCCCAATCATAGGCGCGCAGGACCTGCTCGTTGTCGGCGCCCTTTTTGTCCCAGTTTTCGAGCAGCGATGAGGTGATGTAGACGCGCTTTCCATCCCAGCTTTGGGAAATCATGTTGACCTGCTTGCCGGTGACTTTCTCAAAAATCTGCACGGGCTTCGTAGGATCGGAAATATCGAACAAACGGGTGGTGCCGTCCATAAACGTGTTCACCCAAATCGTCTTGCCATCGGCCGCAATCGAAATATCGACAGGCAAGGGAATCTTGGCCGGATCGCCGATCGTGCCGACTTCCTTGGCCTGCCATTCATTTTTGTCGTCATGGTTGATGAGCCAGAGCTTTGAGGTCAGAGCCGAAGCGGTGATGGCCCAATCGTCGCCTTCCTTCAGGGACCAACGGATTTCGAGCGGCGCGCCCGGAACGCTGAAGATTTTTTCGGGCTGGAGCGACTTGAGATTCCACAGCACCATTGTATTGCCGAAGTGCTTCATGGCTTCGGAATCCTTGATGAGGGCGCCGAGATCCCTCATGTAATTGTTCCAGCCGGTGAAGCTCGAAGTCAAAAACACATTCTTCTTCGGATTGATGGCAATGTCGTAGCCATAGCCGTCGCCGCCCTTGTCGGCCGGGATCGGATGGGCGGAGAGAAACTCTCCTTTGTTGTTATAAATCGCAATTCCGGTCATGCCGTCGTGGGTCTTGTCGTTCGACAAGGCGCCGATCACCATCCGGCCGGGGATGGCATAAAACGTATGCGGGCCGATGAAGCCGGTCTTTTGGGGAAGATCGGTAATTGTGTTGACGAGCTTTGGCTTCGACGGATCCGTGCCGACGTCAAAGATAAAAATCTTGCTGTCGTCGAGCCGACCGGCCCAAAGATATTTGCGGTCGTCCGTGAAGCCCATGTGATGCGCCTCGCCGCGGCCACCGACGGAAACGCTGCTGATCATCTTACCGTAATTGCTCGATTTTGGATCGGCTTCAATCGTCACAAGCTTGTCGGAACCATCGCCGAGATCTTTGTCCCCGAGCGTCCAGACATGAACATAAGCCTCCTGACCTTTGATGAGGGCGGCCGTGTAGGGCGAGAGGCAGGTCTCGTCAGCCCATGCGGCGGGAGGTATGAACCCGGCCGTGGCGGCGATCATGGCCGTCATTAACACGCACAAAGATGTCCGCTTCATCCCGCGCCTCTTTTCGTTCGACGACGGTGCGACGTGCCAACTGTCCAGCTGAGATTATGATTTTTTTCAACCGGAGGCAACACCAACGTCCCTCCTGGATTTCTCCGAACGTTTTCCGCAAACCTCGGAGGGTCACTATGTTCCGCAACGGTCTTTCGGCTTATATGATCGATCAAGGCCTTGGCGAGAACCAACATGCGCAGCTTCACTGGAAAACAACCCGTTGTAAAAGGCTTTTTCGAAAAGCGCACCTCCAGCGTCCAATATGTGGTCTTCGATCCGGCCACCAAGAAATGCGTTATTATCGATCCCGTCCTCGACTTCGAGGAAAAGTCTGGCACGACGGCAACACGATCTGCCGAGGCGATTTTGAGCTATGTGAATGAGCAGCAGCTCACGATCGAACTTATTCTCGACACGCATGCCCATGCCGACCATCTCTCGGCGAGCTGGTATTTAAAACAGAAGACGCATGCACCCGTCGCTATCGGGGATGGCGTGTGCGAAGTCCAAAAAGTCTGGAAGCAGATTTACAATTGGCCCGACCTCCCCGCAGACGGATCGCAATGGGACCGGCTCATCGCCAATGGCGAAAAATTTCGGATCGGGGAAATCGAGGTTGAGGCGATCCTTTCGCCTGGCCATACGCCGGCCTCGATGACCTATGTCATGGGCGACGCAGTCTTCGTTCACGACACCTTGTTTGCGCCGGACTATGGGACGGCGCGTGCCGATTTTCCCGGCGGCAATGCGGCGCAGCTTTGGCGCTCGATTCAGAGAATTCTTGCCCTGCCTGAGGAGTTCCGGGTGTTCACCGGGCATGACTATCAGCCTGGTGGCCGGGCGGTGTCCTTCGAGAGCACGATTGCCGAACAACGAAGCAACACGCATCTCGTGCGGACCGGCAATGAGGCGGCCTTCGTCGCATTCCGCGAATCGCGCGACAAAACTTTGCCGCTGCCAAAATTGCTGTTGCCTTCGCTGCAGGTCAATATTCGAGGTGGCCGCCTGCCCGAGCCCGAAAGCAATGGCCGCCGTTATCTGAAAATCCCGCTCGATGCTTTTGAGGGCGCGGTCTGGGACGAGTAACAAACCGGAGACAATGGGTGAGCCCCGAACTCCTTGGACCAAGCGACTACGAGGCTTTGGCGGACCATCTCAACCGCCAGAACGCCGAGACCGATGGATTGGGCTTGCCATTTTTTTCGGCGATTACCGGGCCGCCTCTGGACGCGCATGAACCGCGCCAACGTGCGAATAGGATCGCGAATTGGGCCCGCAGGATCGGCGAGCCAGGCTGGCAAAGAATGTGGGGAATTAGAAGCGATGTCGATGGGGCGATCATCGGCCATCTCGAACTCACCGGCCCGGAATATAAAGTCAAGCAACATCGCGCCAAGATCGCCGTCGGCGTCGAGCCGCCCTACAGACGGCAAGGCTTGGGGGAGGGTTTGCTGCGCGCGGCGATCGCTTTTGCCAATGACGCCGGTCTTGCTTGGCTCGATCTCTGGGTCTTTACCCATAACAGGCCGGCGTCGGCCCTTTACCGAAAAATCGGTTTCGTCGAGGTCGGGCGATTCAAGGACCAGTTTCGCATCGGCCAATGGGCGATCGAGGATGTGGCCATGGCATTGGAGCTTGAAACGCGCCGCTCCCGTCCGGCTCCGCCCGCCCCTTACGAGGAATGAGAAAATTCCAGGCCTTCGAGTTCCGCGATCATCGACTCGATCATCTTGAGCCCGATCTGCCAGAACCCCGGATCCCGCGCATCCAGTCCGAATGGCGCCAACAGTTCGGAATGATGCTTGGTGCCTCCCGCCGACAGCATGGCGAGGTAGCGTTCGGCAAAATTGTCTTGCGCGCCCTCATAGACGCCATAGAGCGAATTCACCAGACAATCCCCGAAGGCGTAAGCGTAGACGTAAAAGGGGGAATGCACGAAGTGCGGAATATAGGCCCAATAGGTCTCGTAATCGGGTCCGAATTCGATCGAAGGCCCGAGACTGTCGGCCTGCTCGCTCATCCATAGGCTGCAAATATCATCGGCGGTGAGTTCGCCTTTGCGCCGCTCGAGATGCAATTTGCGCTCGAATGAATAGAAGGCGATTTGCCGGACGACAGTGTTCAGCATGTCTTCGACCTTGGCGGCGAGCAAGGCGCGACGCTGGGGAGCGCTGGATGTGCGCAGAAGCAAGGCGCGGAAGGTCAGCATTTCGCCGAATACGGACGCGGTCTCGGCGAGCGTCAGCGGCGTCGGCGCCATGAGCGCGCCATTGGGGCCGGCCAGAACCTGATGTACGCCGTGCCCGAGTTCATGCGCGAGCGTCATCACATCGCGCGGCTTGCCCTGATAATTCAAAAGCACGTAAGGATGCGCGGACGGCACGGTCGGATGCGCGAAGGCGCCCGGCTGCTTGCCCGGCCGCACCGGCGCGTCGATCCAGCGTTCGTCGAAAAAGCGCTTGGCAATGCCGGACATCTTTGGCGAGAAGGCATCATAGGCGCCAAGAACGATGTCCCGCGCATCGCCCCAGGGATAGTTCTTCGAGGCGGCATGCGGCAGCGGCGCATTGCGGTCCCAATGCTTCAGGGCGGGCTTGTTGAACCATTTCGCCTTCAGCCTGTAGTAGCGATGCGACAAGCGCGGATAGGCCTCGCGCACGGCCGAGACCAATGCGTCGACGACCTCGCGCTCGACTCGGTTCGCAAGGTGCCTCGCGTCGGCGACATCCTTGAACCCGCGCCAGCGGTCGGAAATCTCTTTGTCCTTGGCGAGCGTATTGGTGACGAGCGCAAAGGTCCGCAAGTTTCCTCTGAGGCCCGCGCCGAACGCAAGGGCGGCCTTTTCGCGGGTCTTTTCTTTCGGATCCTGCATCAAATTGAGCACGGGCTCGATCGTCATCGTCTGGCCATCGACGACGAATCGCAAGCTCGCGATCGTCTCGTCGAAAAGCCGGTTCCACGCACCGAAACTGGTAATCGATTTTTCGTGGAACAATTGTTCGAGTTTGTCGTCGAGCTGATAAGGCTTGCCCTTGCGGATGTCTTCAAGCCAGGGCCGATAATATTTGAGCGCGCCTCCCGCCACTTTGGCCATGAGGCGGTCATCGAGCCGGTTCAATTCAAGTTCGAAGAACAAAAGATCCGACGAAGCGGCGGTTATTTTTTCCTGCGTATCGCCATAAAATTTCATCCGCGCGGGATCGACCGTATTGGCCGCATAGACGAGCCCGGCATAGGACATGATGCGCCCTAAAAGTTCTTCGAGCGCTTCATAGCGCTGCACGGCCTCGAGAAGCCCCTCGCCGGAGCGCTTCTTGGCTAGGCCTTCGAGCTTGCCTTTGTAGGTTGAATTGAAGGCGGTGCATTCGGCCGCCGCCTTGGCGAGATCGCCCAGAAAGGCCGGCGAATCCATCGCCGGATAAAGATCGGCAAGATTCCATTCCGGCAAGCCGTCGAATTCAGCCGGCTGCTTGGCTTTTGCGCTGGATTGCCGAGTGGCGTGAACAGTGCGGAGAAATCCAGATGCGCGCAGGAGCATTTGAGAACCGTTCTATTTTCGGAAGGATGTCCAATAAAAAATCATAACGGATAGAAGGGCCCGCAATCAACCTTTGCGCGAAGTTAACGCTTGCGGGGGGCCTTATCTCCGTTTCCTCGCTTTGGATTGCGCCTTGCGTTCGGCAATCAGAGCGAGGGCCTGATTCAAATTCTGGCCAGCCGTTTGCCAGTAATGGGGCGATTGCTTTTCGTTGAATTCCTTCAAGGCTTCGCGAAAAGCGGCAACGGCCTGCTGCAACCGTTCGGTTCCGCTTTCCCGCTCGCCAAGCAGTTTGAGGGCAACGCCTAGATTGTTCTGGGCCATGGCCCATTGCAGCGGCGCGCGCCCGCGGGTCTGTTCCTTCAAAGCCTCGCGAAAGGCGGCAACGGCTTCTTCAAGTCTCAAGGTTCCGCTGTCCTGCGTACCGAGCGCTTCCAACGCAAGGCCGAGGTTGTTCTGGGCCATGGCCCATTGGGTCGGCGCGCTCTGCCGGGAAAATTCCTCCAAGGCTGCACGAAAGGCAATCACGGCTTCGTTCAGTCTGGCTGGGTCTCCTTCGCGCATGCCCAGTGTTTCCAGCGCGAGGCCCAGATTGTTTTGAGTCATGCCCCATTGGCGCGGGGTGCGCTCTCTGGTGAACTCCAGCAGGGCTTCCCGATAGGCGGAAACAGCCTCGTTCAGCCGCGCGGTGCCGTTCTCCCCCGCCTCCCGCGCACCCAGCGTCATAAGCGCATTGCCAAGGTTCACTCTCGCCATGCCCCATTGGAGCGGCACGCGTTCGCGGGTCGCCTCCATCACGGCTTCACGATAGGCGGTCACGGCTTCCTCCAGCCGCGCGGTCCCGCTTTCCCGTTGGCCGAGCATGACGAGGGTGGCCCCGAGATTGATTTGCGTCATCGCCCATTGGAGCGGAACCCGCTCGCGGGTCGCTTCTTTCGCGGCTTCTCGATAGGCCACAACCGCTTCTTCCAGCCGCGTCGTCCCGCTTTCGCGTTCGCCGAGTCTTGCCAGCGCATTGGCAAGATCGACCTCTGTCATCGCCCAATCGAGCGGCAGGCGCTCGCGGGTCCGTTCCCTCAAAGCTTCACGATAGGCGCCGACGGCCTCTTCGAGCCGCGCGGTTCCGCTCTCCCGCTCGCCGAGCGTGACCAGGGCGTTGCCGAGATTCAGTTGGGCCGTGGCCCGATCGAGAGGCGCGCGCTCAGGCGTAAATTCCTGCAAAGCGTCACGAACCGCGACGACGGCCTCTTCGAGGAGAGCGGTCCCCGCCTGACGCTCACCAAGCACCCAAAGCGCGTTGCCGAGGTTCATTCGGGCCATGGCCCAATCGAGCGGAAACGCCTGCCGGGTTTTAAGTTCGCCCAGGCTGCGATAGCGTTCGATCGCCGCGTACGCGGCCGCATTGTCTCCAAATTCGCTGCCTTGCCGGTGAAGAGCATCGGCCTCGTTGTTGAGATATGTCCACCGCGCATCGCTCCCCACCGGCGCTTTTGCCGCCGCCTCAGTGAAGCGTTGCGCCGCATCGAGATAGCGCAGACGCGTCAAGGCCAGATCGCCGCGCTGGGCGGAGGTTTGCGCGGCATTGAGCGCCAGCCGGTCCAACGCCTCGGTTTGGATCTTCTCGATCGCGGCCAAACGATCGTCGGCTTCGCCGAGCTGGCCGTCTTGGATCGCCCTTTGGGCGGCCGCCTTCAATGTGGTGATTTTCGCATCGTCGCCGGGCTGCTCCGCCGCCGCCCTTTGCAACTCCTTATATTTCTGGGCAATCTCGGCCAGTTTCGCGGCGAGCCGCTCGGGTGGAACATTGGCTTCGCCGACGATCTCCAAGGCGCTGCGAACCTGGTTCTGATTGAGGTCGAGCTTTTCCTTGAGAAGCGAAATCGTATCCTTCTGCGAGTCCGACAGATCGCTGAGGTCTTTGGTCCGGGAACGAACCGCTTCCTCGAGCTTTTCGTAAGGAACCCCGATCGTGCTGTTCGAAACATTGCCGCCGATCGCGACACTTCCGCCTTCGGCATGAATGGGAGGCCGTTCCTGCGCATAGGTTTCCTGGCCTCCCGATATGAAGGCGAAAAACAAACAGAGGGCCAGGACGACCCGCCACATGGCTATGGCCGGGGTTTCGGACAGTCGCCACTATTGCCGGCTGTGATCGACGTCCCCGACACATCGCCGCCGATCGCGACGCTGCCGCAATCGGCTTCGATATGCTTTTGCGGCGGATTGGGTTTTGTCTGGGGCGCCGGGAAAAAATAAACGAACACCGCCCAAAGTCCGCCGGCAATAAGCGCAAGCCCGCCGCCGATCCAGCCAAGGAGTTTTTGGTTGTCCTCGGATTTCAAAAACACCCACAGGCGATTCGGCATGGCCTCGTCCTTGGTCAAAACAATTGCGCGATTCATAGCACGAAATTGTGGCCGCCAGCGCCGCTTCGGCTCCCGTTAATATCCCATTTACCCTAATTACCCATAGTGCGCCCAACGGGTCACGGAGGCTCCAATGGCTAGACCCAAGCAGATGAATTGCTTCTGTTTGGGTCTAGCCGTCGGCCCAAATCTTGTGGGCCGACTTCACCCTGACGTTTGCGTCGTCAGGCCTGGACCCACCACGAGGCTGCATGTCCCCTAAGATATTAATCGCCGATGACGACCCCGTTCAGCGGCAATTGCTCGAAACCCTGGTTCATCGCTTCGGTTATCAAACCGAGACCGCCGAAAGCGGGGAGGCGACGCTCGCCAGGCTGGAGCGGGCGGGAGAGCCGATCGATCTTCTGATCCTCGATCTCGTCATGCCGGACACAGACGGCATGACGGTGCTTTCGCGGTTGCGGGAAAGCGGCCATAAGCTGCCCGTGCTCGTCGAGACCTCGCGGGGCTCGATCGAATCGGTTGTCTCCGCCCTGCGTCTTGGCGCGAATGATTTCGTGGTGAAGCCAGTTGGGGCGGAACGACTCCAGGTCTCGATCAAGAATGCGCTCGCCGCGACTTTGCTCGAAGATGAGGTTGGCTTCTTGAACCGGCGGGCGACCGCCAGTTTGTCGTTCGACGATCTCGCGGCCAAAGGCGACGGAATGGAGCGGGTCGTCCAGCTTGGCCAAAGGGCGGCGAAATCAATCATTCCGGTGTTGCTCGAAGGCGAAGCCGGAACCGGCAAGGAACTGATTGCCCGCGCCATCCACGGCGTTTCGGAGCGTCGCGGTCGACCCTTCAAGACGGTCCATTGCAACATTTTGACCGAGCATTCGGCTGACGCCGTGCTATTTGCAAACCCAGGTGCATTTGTCGAATCGCACGGCGGCACCTTGTTCCTCGATCAAATCTGCGCATTGCCGCTCGACGTGCAAGCCAAATTGCTGCGGGCCTTGCAGGAAGGTGAGGTTCATCCGGCAGGGACGAAACGGCCGGTGAAGGCGGATGTACGGTTGATTTCCGCGACCACGCAGAATCTGATCGAACTCGTCAAACTCGGCCGCTTCCGCGAGGACCTTTATTACCGGATCAATGTGTTCCCCGTTTTCATACCGCCGCTGCGGGCGCGGCCCGATGATATCGCGGGTCTTGCGCGACGACTCTGCGCGAGATTTGCGGCGGAGGAAGGAAAGCGGCTTCGCGGAGTCTGCGCCGAGGCGCTCGCCCTGCTTTGCGCCTATGATTGGCCGGGGAATGTGCGGCAATTGGAAAACGCCGTGTTTCGCGCGGTCGTACTCGCCGATGGCGATGAGCTGACCGTCGCCGAGTTTCCGCAAATCGCCAAACGGGTGGAAGGATTTGACGTCAGGGTCCCGGCGGCTCCGGCTCCGGGTGCGAGCCAAGCGCCGCGCGAAAGAGAGTTCGTGCGCGTCGAGGTCCGCGATCCCAATGTCCTGGCGCTGCTCGACCAAAACGGCAATGCGCGGTCGCTTGAGCAATTGGAAGCCGAAGCCATCAAATTCGCGCTGGTCCATTATCGCGGCCAGATGTCCGCTGTCGCGCGCAAGCTCGGGATCGGCCGTTCCACCCTTTATCGTAAATTGAGGCAATATCACATTGAGCCCGATAAGATGGAAGCCCTTGACCTTGCCTGCGCGGAAGGTCGCCGCGACGAGGCCGCAGCATGAGCGGGACATCGTCCCCTCCAAGACGCAATTGTGGCGGCCCTGCCCCCCGCAATGAAAATTTATCCGATGTGACTTCGCACGCATCGGTTCGCGCGTTAGTCTGATTCCATCAAGGTCGACGCGATCTAAATATGGCAAAAGGCAGGATTATGTTTGCGCCCTGGCAAGTGGCCGGTCGGACCGTTTTGGCTCTGGCCTTATTTGTTTGTGTCGCGAGTTTGGCGGCACGCGCCGAGGATGCGAGCCCCGGGCTTGGCGTGGCTTTGCCTGCGCAATTAGCCATGTCCCCCGCGCATGGGGATCCTTTTGCCGAAGCTTCGCCCGAACCGCAGAATGACGATCAAAGCGACGCCGCAACCGAGCCTGAAGAAGCTGCACCGCAAACAGGCGAGGCGGCTCCGATGCCGCCCGAGAGCTTGCCCGAGGGAAAGGACGCCGTCGTCGCACCCTCAGGCGGCGACTCCGAGCAGGCGCCGCCGCAAGAGACTGCCATGCCGGCTGTCAATGCCGCCCTCAAGGCCGAACTTGAAACGCGGTCCGCCGCTCGGAGTGCAATCCTGAGCCGCCGCGATCGGGAAGCGATTGGGGCTTTCTACGCCATGCGGGATTTCGCGCCGTTGTGGTCGCGGGACGGCAAAGCCAACAGCGAGGTTGCCCCCGTTCTCGAACGGCTTGCTCATGCCGGAGACGATGGGCTCGACCTCAAGGGCGCTGCCATCGGATTTTCACCTTCCGGGACGGATGCCGAAGTGGCCGCCGCCGATATCGCCCTGACGGACGCCGTCGTGGCCTATGGAAGACAAGCCAGCGGAAGCAGAATCGATCCGGGCACCGTTTCGCGGTTGATCGGGCTTGAACCGGAAGTCGCGGATCCCGCCATCATTCTGGCCACCGTTGCTACAGCCGGCGAAAATGGCGGGGACCAGCTTCGATCCTTCAACCCGCCACAGAAACCGTATGAAGCGCTGCGCGAAAAACTCGTCCAAATGCGCAAGGGACGAAATATTGCCGAAGGGGGAGCCGTCATCCCGGCCGGTCCGGTTCTTCGTCCGGGCATGCGCGATCCGCGCGTCCCGCTCATCAGGGCCCGCCTCAGCCTTGATGGTGGGTCCGACGCGCAAGATAAGGCTCGCGATCGGATCTATGACACCAAAATGGCCGCCGCAGTCGCGGATTTCCAGAAAGCCAATGGTCTTCCGCCTTCGGGGACCTTGACCACCAAGACCGTGGCCGTAATGGGCGGCCAGCCCTCGCATCAAGAACCCGAGATCATCGCCAATATGGAGCGCTGGCGGTGGATGCCGCGCGACATGGGCGAGTCACGGATCGAAGTGAATATTCCGAATTATGAGGTCGTCGTCGTCGAAAAGGGCGCGGTCGTCGAGCGTCACCGCGTTATTGTCGGCAAGGAGCAAACTCCAACGCCGATTTTTTCCAACCGGATGCAATTTCTGATCGTCAACCCCTATTGGAACGTGCCGCCTTCCATCATCAAGAAAGAGATGCTCCCGAAACTTGCTTCGGACCCTAATTATTTGCATCGGCTGGGTTATGAAGTTTTCTCCCGCGGCGGCCGTCTTGTCGTGCGTCAGCCGCCCGGTGAGCGCAATGCGCTCGGGCGTATCAAATTCATGTTCCCCAATGATTTCGCGGTGTATTTGCATGACACGCCGAGCCGCAAATTGTTTTCTTCGCCGAAGCGGGCCTTCAGCCACGGCTGCGTGCGTGTCGATGACCCGTTCCGTTTCGCCGAGACGGTGCTGGGGCGCGGCAATGGTTGGAGCGAGCAGCGCGTGAAGAAATTGATCGGCGGCAAGGAACGCTATGTCCATCTGCCGAAACCTCTCCCGATTCACCTCGAATATTTTACCGCCTTCGTGGACGAAGCCGGGCACCTGCAATTGCGTGACGATATCTATGGCTATTCGCACAAGGTGAAGGCAGCGCTCGGGCTGGAAAGTTAGGCGGACGCACAGAGAAACAGTTGAAACCCGGTGTCAGTCCGGCATGCCGACGTGCAACGATCTGTTTCGTTCCATGATTTCCTCGCGCATTTCCTTGCGCATCTTTCCCGCCTCGAACAGCCGCCGTTCGATTTCGGTCTCAATTTCAAGCGGCGGGACGGTGACCGGCTGGCCTTCCTCGCTGCGCGCCACCATCGTGAAGTAGCATGAATTGGTGTGGCGGGCCGCTTTGGTCGTCAGGTTCTCGGCAATCACCTTGATCCCGATCTCCATCGAAGTACGGCCCACGTAATTGACATTGGCCTTGAAGGTCACCAATTCGCCGACCTTGATAGGCTCCTTGAAAATCACCTGATCGAGCGAGGCGGTCACCACATAGTTCTTGCAGTACCGCGCGGCGCAAGCGTAGGCCACTTGATCCAAAAGCTTCAAGATCGATCCGCCGTGCACGTGGCCGGAAAAATTGGCCATGTCCGGGGTCATGAGAAACGTCATGAAAAGGGATTTTTCCTGGTTGCTCATAGGGCTTGAACAATTACAAGCGGCTGCGGCAAAACGGCTGTCCTAGTTCAAGGGCATGTCGAGCCAGGGCAACAAAGCCGATGGCTTGGACGCAGGAGGTTCGCCAGAAGACGTCCGCGCGCAACCTAGCAAATGGTCGAGGCCAAGACAACCGGCGGCAGTCGGGCCCGAGGGTCGTGATTGCATGGGCTAACGGATTTTCACGCCGCCTTTTGCTTCGGCCGAACTTCCGCGGAATAATCGTCGATCAGGGCGCGGGAGATAGCGCCGGGCGTAAACTTGTACGATCCCACTTCGGAAACGGGCGTGACTTCCGCGCCGGTGCCGCAGATGAAGCATTCCTCGAAACCCATCAGGACTTCCGGCATGATGCGGCGCTCGATCACTTCAATGCCGCGGCGTTTGGCCAGTTCGATCACCGTGCGGCGGGTGATTCCGTCAAGGAAGCAATCGGCGATCGGGGTGTGGATGACTCCATTGGAGGTAAAGAAAATATTGGCACCTGTGCATTCGGCAACCCGGCCTTGCCAATCGAGCATCATGGCGTCGGCATAGCCGCGCCGTTCGGCCCGATGTTTCGAAATTGTGCAGATCATATAGAGCCCGGCGGCCTTGGCACGGCAGGGGGCGGTCTGCGGATCGGGCCGCCGATATTCAGCGAGATCGAGCTTGATGCCCTTCATTTTCTGCTCGACGTCGAACATGCTCGGCCAGTCCCAGACGGCGATAGCCACATTGATCGTCGAATTTTGCGCTGCGACGGCCATCATCTCGCTGCCACGCCAGGCCACCGGACGAACATAGCAATCCTGCAGATTGTTCTTCTCGACAACGAGTTGCTTGACCCGGTCTAGCTCCGCCACCGAATAGGGAATTTCGAAGTCGAGGAGTTCGGCCGAAGTTCGGAACCGCTCGGAATGTTCGGTCGATTTGAAGATGCGGCCTCCGTAGGCGCGCTCGCCCTCAAAGACGCAAGAGGCATAATGCAAGCCGTGCGAGAGAACGTGAAGCTTTGCTTCTCTCCACGCGACAAGATTGCCATTCATCCAAATGAAGCCTTCGCGCTGATCGAAAGGCAAAACCGACATCGGTCCCTCCTGGGCTTGCGGCTGGTTCGTGAGCCCAAATTGCGCGGGCCTTGACGCTCTGCCTCGTCTGGCGCCGGACAAAATAAAGATATATCCCGGTCAGAAAAAGTCATCTGCTGGTTCTTTCTTGACGGGTAACCAGCTTCCTGAAATATGTCAATAGTGCTGACATAAAAGGCGGTCCAGTGGATTCGGTTTCGAAGCAGGATGTTTCGCAAAGGCTATCGCGCGGGCAGGGCGTTGCCGCGGAGCCGATTGGTGTGGCTCCGATGTTCGATTTGATCGAGCTGATGTTTTTCGCCTAT
This sequence comes from Beijerinckiaceae bacterium, assembly GCA_004564215.1. Taxonomy (NCBI): domain Bacteria; kingdom Pseudomonadati; phylum Pseudomonadota; class Alphaproteobacteria; order Hyphomicrobiales; family Beijerinckiaceae; species Beijerinckiaceae bacterium. Next base: position 2,078,563 of record CP024846.1, read on the forward strand.
CGCGATTTTGTCGGCGACGCCGACCACCTCCTCGAGACCCTTGGCTTTGGCCGGGCGCACCACAGGGTGCTGCATTTTGTGTCGCGAAGGCCGGGCCTCACAATCGCCGAATTGCTGGATATTCTGAAAATCACCAAGCAAAGTCTCAATCGCGTCCTCAAGGAATTGCTCGATCAGGATTATGTCGAGGCCCGCCCAGGCATGAAGGATCGCCGCCAGCGTCAGTTGTTTCCGACTTCGCGCGGCAAGGCGCTCGCGCTCGAGATCGCGGAGTTGCAGTCGCGGCGGTTCGCCGAGGTCTTCGCCGAATTGCCCCCCGGGGCTCGCTCGGGCGCGATTGATTTCCTCCTGGCGATGGTCGATGCGGGGGAGCGGGCCAAGGTGGCGGCTCTGGTCGGCGCGGGCTCCCCGGCAACGGCCAAGGAAACACCGCTTTGAATATTTTATCGGATGCAAATCCCGCGACCAGCGTGCCTGCCGACGATGCCGCCCATTTGCTGATCGTCGATGATGACCGGCGGATCAGAGCGCTGCTGTCTCGCGTGCTCTGCGAACAAGGATATCGCGTCACAACTGCGGGCGATGCGGCCGAGGCGATGGCCCACCTCAAAAGCCTTTCCTTCGACCTCATCGTTCTCGATGTCATGATGCCGGGCGAGGATGGTTTCCAGTTCGCGGCGCGGCTTCGCCGCGATGCAACGGAACTCGCGCATGTTCCCATTTTGATGCTGACCGCGCGGACCGAAGCCGATGACCGCGTCCGCGGCCTCGAAACCGGAGTCGATGATTATCTCGGCAAGCCCTGCGAACCCCGCGAACTCACCTTGCGGATTGCCTCGATTCTCCGCCGCGCGATGCCGCGCTCGATTTCCCGACCGCTGAGCGTGGTACGATTTGGCGACTTCAGCTTCGATATCGGCCGCGGCGAACTGCGGCAGCGCGATGAGATTATCCGGCTCACCGATCGTGAGCGCGAAATGCTACGACTTCTGGCGGAAAACGCGGGTGAGACCGTTGCCCGCGAAGCCTTGGCTGGGTCGGGTATTGCCGCCAATGAACGGACGGTCGATGTTCAGGTCAACCGGCTGCGCCGCAAGATCGAGCGCGACCCGGCCAACCCACTGCATTTGCAAACCGCGCGGGGCGCAGGCTACCGTTTGCTGATCGACCGCTGAAACAGCTTGAACGGGGACGTGCCTTGAGCCTTTCCCTCCCCCTTTCCCTAGAGCGGCCACGCTCCTGGTGGCGTGGCTTTTGGCGCTGGGCCGCCTTGCTTCTGCCAAAAGGCCTTTACGCGCGCGCACTGCTGATCGTCCTTGCGCCGATGATCATCCTGCAGTGCGTGCTCACCTATGTCTTCATGGAACGGCATTGGCAGCTCGTCACCACGCGGCTTTCAACCGCGCTGACTCAGGATATAGCCGCGATCGTCGAGCTTCACCGTTCCTATCCGGGCCGGGCAAACGACGACATCCTGGCGCGAATCGCCCAGGACCGGTTGAAGATAGACATGGAGTTTCTGCCTAAGGGGGAATTGCCGCCGGCGCTGCCGAAGCCATTCTTCTCCATTGTCGATGGCGCCTTGTCGAACGAGATCAAGCGTCAGATAGGCAAGCCCTTTTGGCTCGATACGGTGGGTCGCTCGAGCTTCATCGAGATCCGGATCAAGCTCGAGGATTCGATCTTGCGAATTGTCGCGCTTCGCAATGCCGCCTATGCCTCGAACTCGCATATCTTTTTGTTATGGATGATCGGCACATCCTTCGTTCTGATTGTCGCCGCCATCGCCTTTTTGCGGAACCAGATCAAGCCGATCCTCTCGCTTGCGGGTGCCGCTGAAGCGTTCGGCAAGGGGCGCGATCTCGACTTTCGCCCGCGCGGGGCGCGCGAGGTGCGCCAGGCCGGTTATGCTTTCATCGAAATGAAGCGTCGCATCGAACGCGCGTTCGAACAGCGCACCGCGATGCTGAATGGCGTGAGCCATGATCTTCGCACCATTCTCACGCGCTTCAAATTCTCGCTGGCTCTGATCAGCAAGACCGACGAAACGCTCGATCTGCAAAAAGACGTCTTGGAAATGCAGCACATGCTGGAAGCCTATCTTGCCTTTGCGCGAGGAGACGCCGGCGAAAGCACCGCCAAGGTCGACATGGAGGAATTTTTGGAGGACCTGCGGCTTGATGCCGAACGGGCCGGCTGCGATGTTCAAATCAGCTTCAGCGGCGATCCAATCGTGGCGGTGCGGCCCAATGCGTTCAAGCGCTGTCTCGCCAACCTCATTAGCAATGCGCAGAATCATGGCAAGCGGATCTGGATCGAAGCGGTCCGGGATCTCCGGTTTCTCACCATCCACATCGACGACGACGGTCCCGGCATCCCGGTTGATCGGCGCGAGGATGTCTTCAAGCCTTTTGTCCGCCTTGATGAGGCACGCAATCAGGACGAGGGCGGCACCGGGCTTGGCCTTGCCATCGCGCTCGATGTTGCGCGCTCGCATGGCGGAGACATCAGCCTGAGCGACAGCAAAGCTGGTGGTCTCCGGGCGACTGTCCGTGTGCCGGTGTAAGCCAGCAGAATTTGCGGGCCAAGTCTCGAGGCTAAAGGTGTTTCTCCTCGTCCGAATGAAAATTCCCAATTCGATAGCAAGAGCCGGAGTGTGCCGGCAGCGGCCCGGCGCTACATAATCTTCCAGATGGACGGCAAGAGGACCGAACCGATGTTGGAAAAAACGGCGAGTGTCCGGGTTCTCGCCGATCGGGATCCGAGGTGGCAAGCGGTTGCCACGCGGGATCGCCGTTTCGACGGGCAATTCTATTATTCCGTCAAAACAACCGGCGTTTATTGCCGTCCGTCCTGCGCCGCTCGCTTAGCGCGGCCCGAAAATGTCGCCTTCCATCTCACTCGCGAAGATGCCGGGCGAGCGGGCTTTCGTCCGTGCAAGCGGTGCAAGCCGGACCAGCCTGCGCTGAGTGAGCAGCAGGCCGCAAAAATGGTGGCGATCTGCCGAAGCATTGAATCTGCGGACGAGGTCCCAACCTTGGACGCGCTTGCCCAAACGGCGGGGCTCAGCCCTTCCCATTTTCATCGGCTCTTCAAGGCTGTCACCGGTTTGACTCCCAGGGCCTATGCGACGGCGCATCGTGCCCAACGGGTCCGAGCCGAACTCGCGCGCGGCGACAGCTCGGTGACCGAAGCAATCTACGGCGCCGGCTTCAATTCCAACGGCAGGTTCTACGAATCCTCAAACGAAATCCTCGGCATGACACCGACGGCCTATCGCGCGGGCGGTGCCAACACCAAAATATGTTTCGCGATCGGCGAATGCTCGTTGGGTTCGATTCTCGTGGCAAGAAGCGAGAAAGGCATATGCGCCATTCTCCTGGGCGACGATCCGGACACCCTCGCGCGGGATTTGCAGGACCGCTTTCCGAATGCCGAGCTGATCGGTGGCGACACAGAGTTTGAAGCGCTGGTCGCCAAGGTCGTCGGTTTCGTCGAAGCGCCGGCAACCGGCCTTGATCTCCCGCTCGACGTGCGGGGAACGGCCTTTCAGCAGCGGGTCTGGCAGGCCTTGCGCGAAATCCCCGCCGGGAAGACGGTAAGCTACGCCGATGTCGCCAAGCGGATCGGAGCGCCCAAATCGGTTCGCGCCGTCGCCGGGGCTTGTGCGGCCAACGCCATAGCGGTGGCCATTCCCTGCCACCGGGTTGTGCGGACGGATGGTGCGCTCTCCGGCTATCGCTGGGGCGTCGCGCGCAAGCGTGCTTTGCTTGATCGCGAGAGAACAGCTCGCTCGCCTCAGCTCAATCCCCGCAAATGACGATATACGATAACCCGCGACACGAAGCCGGTGACGATGGCGATGCCGGCAGCGATGAGGGCGATCGCGGCATAGATATTCGGCCCTAGCGAGAAATCGCCGAACATGACTTCCATCTGATCGCCGCCGGGCGTGGCCCGCAGCCACGCGGCCACAGTTCCCGACAACAGAAAGGCGATGATCGCCAAAACTCCGCCGATCGCACCGCCGCGCAAGCCGAGGCGGAAAAAATGGCGCTGGAACTGGCGCGAAATATAATTGTCGGCGGCGCCGACGAAATGCAGGATCCCGATAATCTCCCGATTGCCCGCCATGGCGCCCTGGGTGGCGAACGCAACCGCCATGACCATTGCCACCAGGACCAGAACAAAGATCACCGCCGCGACGAACACCACCGTTTTCGCCATGACGGCGAGCCGCTCGATCCAGAGTCGGTGGTCGTCGATGCTGGTGCCTGGAATGACATCGGCGAGCGCCTTGCGAAGGACCGTAATGTCCAAACGCTCATGCTGATCGAGTGCGACAACGATGAGGCGCGGGACCGGCAATTCGGAAAGATCGAGCCCCGAGCCGAGCCAGGGCTGCAAGAGTTCCTCGGATTGAGCCTTGGTATAGGCGCGCGCAGCGGTGATGCCCGGCATTCGCTGCGCCAGCTCGACGGCCTTCGCCGTATCCGCCTCAAGATCTCGGCCCACCGTCGGGCGGATCTGGATCGTCATCTCGCGCGCAACTTCGTCCTGCCAGCCGCGCGAGGCATCGCTGATGAGAATAGCTGCGCCGGCGGTGAGCGAAGCCAAAAAAGTCATGATGGCGACGACGGTGACCAGCGCGCGCCCGGCGATGGAGGCCGCCGGCACAAGCGCGGTATCACGGTTACTCTCCCGCCTCAATGTCTTGAGGATGCCGCTCGAATTCAAATGACCACCGCTTCCCGCCGCTTGCACCAATCGAAATGCGCCCGAGAAAAAACTCATCCTACGCCTCAATCGTAAATGTGGAGGCGGCCGTCACCGAGGACCAATCGGCGGGCACCGTCGAATTGATCCATCAAGGCGAGGTCATGGGTTGCGATCACCACCGATGTTCCCGATTTATGGAGCTCGGTAAACAGCCGAAGCAGTCTTCGCGCGAGGCTCGGATCGACGTTGCCGGTTGGCTCGTCGGCGAGAAGAAGCTCCGGGCGCACGATCAGGGCGCGGGCGATCGCGGCGCGCTGTTTCTCGCCACCGGACAGCACGGGCGGCAGAATATGCATGCGCTCGCCGAGACCGACCCAATGCAGCAGTTCGGTGACTTCAGCCCTGTAGCTTGCTTCCTCCTTACCGCGCACGCGCAGCGGCAAGGCGACGTTTTCATAGGTCGTCAGATGGTCGAGCAGCCGAAAATCTTGAAAGACCACGCCGATCCGCCGCCGCAGGTCGGTCACCTCGGCCTTGTCGAGGGTTAAGGCATCGCGCCCAAACAGACCGATCGACCCGCGCGTCGGCCGCAAAGACAAAAGAATAAGGCGGAGAAGCGTCGTCTTGCCGGCGCCCGAGGGACCGGTCAGAAACTGAAACGACTGCGGCTCAATGGTAAAGCTCAAATCCTTGAGGATTTCCGCTCCCATCCCGTAGCGTAAGCCGACGTTTTCAAATTGGACCAAGCAGACCTCGCGCGCGCCCGACACTGCGCCATGGCAAAAAACTTCAGCTTCTCCTCATAGCATGGCTTGCCGACTGGAAAAGAGAGGCTGAATGTCTCTGCCTAACTCCCGGCGAGACGCCCGCCCACGCTCGCGTGCGGCTGAAATTCACATGTTTAGCGTGAATCTAACGAAGGGAAGGTAAATTAAGACTTAATTTTTTCCGTTAGACCGGCTGTCGGCCAAGGCTTCCACATAGTTGCGTTCATTTGGACGCGCCGCGGTTCGTATAGTTCGAGCTCAGCCAGGCGTATTCACGCGCTCAAAGGCCTAGATTACCTGTTCCTGTTGCTCGCTGTGCTTTTATTTCTTAGATTTATAGACGAATATCTTGCTCATGATGGAAATGCCTGACCCACGCGTCCTTCCTGTCAGACAATTGACCTTGCCAACCGCCCGAAGTGGGGACCCCAAGGTCACGCTTTGGCTCATCGGTCCCGCCGGGCTCTCCGGAGTCCCGGAGGATCTGTGGGATGATCTCGATGCTGGCGAGAGAGAGCAAGCCAACCGGTTTCGCCGCGCGCAGGACAGAACATTATTTGCTTTGACGCGCGGCATATTGCGCAATCTCCTCGGTCGGGTGACTGGGATTGCGCCGGCAAACATCGTTTTCGCGCAGGGGCCTCACGGCAAGCCCTATTTGGCCGGGGCACGCGGGCCTCATTTCAATGCCTCGCATTCGGGGGCTTGGGCCTTGGTTGGATTTTCCGACGAACGGCCGATCGGCGTCGATATAGAATTGATCCGCGCGACCGAGGATGAATTGGAATTGGCACGTTCATTTTTCTCGGATGCGGAATACCGCTATCTTTCAGGGCTGGACGCGGCGGCGCGGCAGCAGTCTTTTTACAAAATCTGGACTTGCAAGGAGGCCGTCCTCAAGGCCTTTGGCGCCGGAATTTCGGAGCATCTGAAAAACTTCTCCGTCGAACCGACGCCCCATGGATTTCAGGTGCGGCCGGAACGCGATTGTTTTTCTGTTTCCTTCGCTTCGGTCATTGCCGCACCCGTCGAAGTCCCGGAAGGCTACGCAGGAAGCTATGCGCTAGCGTGACGGGAGAGCTTCCTCATGGAAGTGCCCCGGCGCCTATTTTCCATCGCGATGGCGACGACAATTACTCTGCTTTGTCTGGAAGACGGCTTGCTGGCGCGGCGATCCTCTGGCTTTCTTGTTTCGGCCCAAATGTCCATTCAGCACTAGAATGCTAGTTTCAGGCTCTGCGGATAAAGGAGGCTCAGTTGTTTGGTGGTATTCTAAAGAGGATCGGTGCCGCGTTTCAGGCATTCAGGCGATCGACCGCTGATGTCATTCCGGATGGATTTATCCCGATCTCCGATTTCTCACCGGACGATGTCTTCATTGTCGGGTATCCCAAGTCAGGAAATACCTGGTTTCAGCATCTCGTCGCGGGTGTCGTCTATGGCGTGGATCCCAAGTGGGCTCCTATTGCGGCGGTGCAGGATCTCGTGCCGGACGCCAGCCTGCTCAAATATTATCGCCGCTATGCGCCGCGCATGTTTTTCAAGGAGCATTCGCTGCCTCGCCCGGATTATCGCCGGGTGGTTTATTTGCTCCGCGATGGACGCGACGCGATGGTTTCCTATCGCCATTATCGGGAGGCGGTAGACAAGGTAAAATATGATTTTCAAGAGTTCGTCACGCCGGAAACCGACTTATACCCCTGTCATTGGCCCCGGCATGTCGACGCATGGACAAAAAACCCCTATGGGGCGGAAATATTGCTGATCAAATATGAAGACCTGCTTACGCAACCGGTGGAGCAGCTCCAGCGATTCTGCGAGTTCGTCGGCATTTCGAGGGACATCGATCATTTGAAGGCCGTCGCCGAGGCGGCGGCTTTCTCGAATCTGCGCGGTAAGGAAGCCAGAGAGGGCTGGCCCGATTCCAATTTCGAGGCGGGCAAATTTTTCTTCCGGCGTGGTGTCGTCGGCAGTCATAAGGACGAAATGCCTCCTGGAGCCCTCCAAATTTTTCTCGGTCAAGCCAGTGAAACATTACGCAGGCATGGTTACGAGATTGGTCATTCTGCGTGGTTCGCCGCCGTGCTGGGAGTGGCGCAGGGATATCTATCCGACGAAGGCCGGCCTCTCGAGGCATTGATTTATCTATTTGCGTAATCTGGGCCGGCCATCGAATTCGATCATTCTTTATTGAGATACGAAGAGGGATAAATGCCAAAGCTCTCGCGCCGCCAGACCTTGGTCACCCTGCTGGCCGCGGGTGCGAGCGCGGCCGCGCCGCCCGCGCGGGCCGCCGGCAGCGTGATCCGGGTGAGCTTTCTTCTTACGAACGATGTTTATCGCATGGAGGCGAACAAGGACGGGCGCGGCGGCCTGGCCCGTTTCGCGACCGTGGTGAAGGCGGAGCGCGCCAAGGCCCTCGGTGAAAAGCGCCGTCTGATCTGTGTCCATGCCGGGGATACGCTGTCGCCGAGCCTTTTATCGAGCTTCGATGAAGGGGCCCATATGATCGATCTCTATAACGAGGTGGGTCTCGATGCCTTCGTTCCGGGAAATCACGAATTCGACTTCGGCAAGGACGTCTATTTCGAGCGGGTCAAGGAAGCCAACTTCCCTTTCCTTGCCGCCAATCTCAGGGATAGCGAGGGCGCGCGATTGCCGCGCCATCAAGACCAATTGGCAATCGAGGCCGATGGACTCAAGATTGCGCTGATCGGGTCGGCGTATGAATTTACCGGCATCGCCTCGCGTCCCGGCGACCTCAAATTCATGCCGACCATCCCCTCGGTGCTGGAAAACGTGAAGCAAGCCCGCGCGGCGGGAGCGGATCTCGTCGTTGCGATCGTACACGCCGACAAGCCGACGGGATCGGCCTTGATGAATTTACAGGCTGTCGATCTCGTTCTGTCCGGCCACAATCACGATTTGCATATCGATTTCAATGGCCGCACGGCGCTCGTCGAATCCGAGCAGGATGCCAATTATGTGGCGGTGGTCGATCTCGACGTTTCGATCACGCAAGGCGAGACATTCCGTTCCATCTCGTGGTGGCCGAATTTCCGCGTCATCGATACCGCAACGGTCGCTCCGGATCCGGGCCTGCAGCAAAAGATCGATGTCTATAAGGCCGGATTGGCAAAGCGCTTCGATGTCGAAATCGCAACGCTCGCCGCGCCGCTCGATAGCCGGACCCAAATTGTGCGCTCGGGGGAATGCGCAATCGGCAATCTATTTGCCGATGCGCTTTTAAAGGCGGCCGATGCCGATCTCGCCATCATCAATGGCGGGGGCATCCGGGGTGACAAGGTGTATCAGATTGGGGACAGGCTGCTGAAGCGGGATATCCTCGAAGAACTGCCGTTCGGCAACAAGTCTATGCTTACGATTGTTTCAGGCGCAAATATTCAAGCGGCTCTTGAAAACGGCCTTTCCCAACTCGATCGCTTGTCTGGCCGGTTTCCGCAGGTGGCTGGATTGACGGTTGTCGCCGACCCCAAGGCCGCGCCGGGCACGCGAGTCAAAGCGGTGCGCATCAAGGGCCAAGCGCTCGATCCCGCCCGCGCTTACAAGGTTGCGACGAATGATTTCCTCGCGCTAGGTGGCGATGGCTATGGGATGCTTGCCGGCATGACGCGGGCAACCGCGGACTCCGGTACGAGGCTCATTGCCCTCGATGTGATGGATTACGTCGAGGCGAAGAAGATCATCGACGGGAAAGTCGAGGGCCGAATCGTGTTTCAAGAGGCTGCCCCCGCTTTGTCCGAGTCCGCGGCAGCTCGCGATCAGCATCACCAGAGTTTGTGGAAATGATGGACCGGCCCATGGCCGCGACCGACGCTGAGCGTGTCGGCTGCGGCAAGCGCGCCCGTCAAAAAGCTCTTCGCGGAATCGATCGCTTCGCCAAGCTCCACACCCTTGCCAAGGTACACAGCGATCGCCGAGGCTAAAGTGCAGCCGGTGCCATGGGTGTTGCGGGTTGCAACGCGCGGCGCCGAATAGAGCCGATAAGAAACGCCGTCGAACAAGAGATCGTCGGCAGTCGGCCCGCTCATATGACCTCCTTTTATGAGCACGGCTTTTGCGCCGCGCGCATGGAGAAGTCCGGCGGCACGGCGCATGCCGGCCGGATCTGCCGCCAGGACATGTCCCGAGAGGCGCGCCGCTTCATAAAAATTCGGCGTGATGAGAGTTGCCAGCGGGAAAAAATGACGCACGATCGCTTCGGCTGTGCCGGATGCACTCAGCGCGTCGCCGCTCGTGGCCGCAAGGACAGGATCGAGGACAATGAAACGGGGCTTATAAAGCGCGAGGCGCTCCGCCACCGCCTCGACGATCGGCCGGCTGGCCAACATCCCGATCTTGACGGCGCCGACCTCGATATCCTCGAAAATCGCATCAATCTGCGCGGCGACAAACTCCGCCGGAAGAATATGCACGTCAGTTACGCCAAGGGTGTTCTGCGCCGTGACCGCAGTGGTGACGGCCATGCCATGGCAGCCCAGTGCGGCAAAGGTTTTCAGATCGGCCTCAAGGCCCGCGCCGCCGCTCGGATCGGACCCTGCTATCGACAGGAGATTTTGTATCATGTCCAGGGCTCCGTGGCCGGCAGGGAACTGCGCAGGAGGCCACAAATTCTGGATTTGGTAAAGCGATGCGACCACGCGCCATGGGTGGGGCGCTAGGTCGGATCCTCTCGGTGCAGATCGTGGATCGTCACGCCGCCACGTACAATCGCGGCACGCTCCAGCCATTCGGGGTGGCGCAGGGTGCGCAAGGTATCTTCGTAGCCAGAGTCCCAATGCTCGCGCATCGAGGTGCCGGAAAATTCGTAATCCCTCGCGTGGCCCTCATAATTCTTATGCTGATAAATGAGATGGACGATGTTGATGACGTTCGCCGCCGAACATTGGGCGATAAACTCTTTTTCGCCCGGCTGCAGTGCTTCGACCGGGACTCTCTTCAAAGCATCGGCCAGACGCATCTTCAGGGTGTGGGCCCGGGCGAAAGCGTCCGTATTCTGGCGGGTGCGGCTTGAATACACGATTTCCTTGTGGCGGGTAAGGACCTCCGACATTTCACGCGGAAGAGCACCGCGCGCGCTGAACAGGTCAACCTGAAAAACGAGTGAGGACTGACTTTCGTCCTGTTCGAGCAGATATTGGAGCGGCGTGTTGGAAACGATGCCGCCGTCCCAATAATATTCGCCCTCGATCTTCACTGCGGGAAGCGCCGGAGGAAGCGCGGCCGAGGCCATGATATGTTCAGGCCCGATTCTGTGCTTCTCGGTGTCGAAATAGAGGAAGTTGCCGGTGCGCACGTTGACCGCGCCAACGCTAAGCCGCTTGTGCCCATCATTCAGAAGATCGAAATCGATGAGTTTTTCGAGCGTCTCTCTTAAGGCGCTTGAATCATAGTAACTCGTCGCGCCATATGCGCCCGGAAGGTGGAACCAAGGATTGGGAACGCGGGGCTGAAAAAATCCGGGTTGCCCAAAGACCGCCGTGATCAGGGAACTCGTCTGGTTGCGCAAATCGCGAAAAATGTCGCCTTCGGGCGTAAACGGCCAGATCTTGCGCCCGGATATGATGTCCCAGAACGCTTCCAGGTTTTGCAACCGCCTTTCTGGCCCATTGCCGGCGATGATAGCGGAATTGATCGCTCCGATGGAAACGCCGGAGATCCAATTGGGCTCACAGCCGGCTTCCGCAAGAGCCTGATAGACCCCAACCTGATAGGCACCCAAAGCGCCTCCGCCTTGGAGCACGAGCGCGACGCGGTCGTAGCGTTGAGCGATCGCCGAAATGTCGTCCCGGCGGGCTCCTGCGCGGGGCGGCCGCATTTCGTTCATTGCGCGGGCTCCGTCGTGTGTTCAAGGGCTGGAGATGCTAGCGCCGCAAAGTGACAGATTTACAACGGCTTCAGGCGGGCATATCGAGGATACCGGCTGCTCCATTTGCCGCTCCGAACAACAGCCGGCGGCCGGCCAGATCCCAGGACAGGGCGGTAATCGCCTGAGCTCCCGGCTCAGCGGCGCGCACCAGAATTTCCGCCCCGTCGGGAATCCGGCAGAGCGACACGAGCCCGTCTTCATAGCCCTGCGCCACGACAAGGGATTTGGGATGATAGGCAACGTAGGTCACTTTGGCCTCCCGCACGCCAAGTTCCAAAGGGGCTTTGCCGATCGGCCCTTGCTTGTCCTTAAATGGCCAAATGATATTGGCGTCCGCGCCCGATGTCGCGAGCCAATGGCTATCGAAGGACCATGAGAGTGACCGCGATTTTGCCGGATAGCCGCTCATGCGCATATCCTGCTTGTCCGAGATGCGCCAGCCATGCAGTGCGTTTTCCTGCATGGAGGTGACGAGAAATCGACCGTCGGGAGAAACCGTGACGGAGAGATGCGAACCCTTCCATTTGAACACCTCGGGCGCTGCGTTGGTGTTCGGAAACCAAAGTGTCGCGCCATCATAATGGGCGATCGCAATGCGGTAGCCCTTGGGCATGAACGCCAGCCCCCGCACCGTTGAAGGGGCGATGAAAGTCTTGACGTCGCCGGTATGGTCTCGCGCGCGGGCTTCCTTTCCGGCCGACCAGGCTATCGCCCCATCGGCGCGAGCGGCAAGCGCGTCGATCCATTTGCCGTTTTCATGGGCGATTTCCTGGCAGCCCTCCGGGCCGGTCGCAACGACGCGGCCGTCATCGCCGCCGGTGAAAAGGCTTTGACCCGCTTGGGCAGCAACCAGAATGGCTGCATCGGGATGGGCCACGAAGCGTCGCTCGGCGCCGGGGGTGGCGATCAACACGGTTCCGTCGTCGAGCGCCAAGGCGGGGCTTTGCCCCAAAAAAGCAGCCCCGGCGACGGGCGCGCCTGCATCGACTAGGCTGACATGTTCAATTAACGATGAAGTCATGAGTTGCCGATAAACTATCCCGCGAACATCCAGAAACTGTCCGGTCGACAGATACGTTAATGTGAAAATGATCAAGTATATTTGTAATCGGCGAGCGGTCGCGCCGAGCCAGCAACGGATCACACCCTTATGCAAGGCGAGATTCTCGACAAATTCATCAGGTCTCTCCGCGAGACAGCCGGTTCGCGGTTCAATGCGGCAAAGCGGCTGGCAGGGCGTGACAGGAGACTGACGGCGGTTGCGGCTGTCTCATCGGTCTATATCATTATCCTGACTGTGCTACCCTATTTCTTGAACGTGCCGCCCGAGATCACGACCTACCTGAACATCTTCATTATATTTCTATCCATGGTTATTCTGGTTGTATCGCTCCTGCAATACTCCAGCAACAACGTCATAAATTCCGAAAAACTTCATAGAAGCGGTCTCGAAGTCAAGGAAATTGAACGCGAGTTGGAGCTGAAACAAGACCAGATCGATGTCGCAGAGTTGGATCTGTACCGGGTGCGCTACAACAATGTTTTAGAAAAATACAGTGTCGATCATGATCGCAGGGACTACGCTCTTTATCAAATAGAGAATAGAGAAAAATACCCCTACCTCTCTGATTATGCCGCCTTCATTGCGCACACTAAAATTAGACTTCGGAAACACTCCACAACCTTATTCATGATCATTATCACTTTGATCATCCTGTCGCTGTCGCTGTCGTTGTTGAGCACCTATCCGGTCCGCCTGCGCTGACAGGCCGTGGGTCAGGCCGCGCAGCTTAAAAAGCCCTCGGTGATCTCGTCCTGCTTCAAATTGCGCCCGATGAAAACCAACCGGCTGACGCGCTTTTCCTGCGGCTTCCATTCACGCTGCAGATCGCCATCGAGAAGCATGTGAACGCCCTGGAACACGAATCGCTTCGGCTCGTCCTTGAAAGCGAGGATGCCCTTCGCGCGCAGGATCGAGGCGCCTTCCCTTTGAATATAGTCCTGCAGCCAGGGCACGAATTTTTCCGGATCGACATCGCCGTCAATCGATAGCGCCACCGATTGCATATCTTCGTCGTGGTAATGCTTCAGCCCATGAGACTCGTGATGATCATGCGCGTGGCCGTCCTGCGCATGATCATGCTCATGGTGCGCATGGTCGTGATGATCTTCGACCGTGAGAAATTCCGGTTCGATGTCGAGGATTCGGTCGAGATCGAAGGCATTGCGGCCGAGCACGGCCTCCAACGGCACGGCGCAGTTCACCGCTTTGTGCAGCTTGGCATAGGGGTTGATGGCGCGGATCCGCGCTTCGATTTCGGCAACCTCGTCTTCGCTCGCGAGATCGACCTTGTTGAGGATGATCACATCCGCGAATGCGATCTGATTCTTGGCTTCCGGTGCATCCTTCAGGCGTTCGGCCAGCCATTTGGCGTCCGCGACGGTGACGACCGCATCGAGCCTTGCGGCGTCGCGCACTTCTTGATCGACAAAGAAGGTTTGCGCCACGGGGGCGGGATCGGCAAGCCCGGTCGTCTCCACCAGGATCGCGTCGAACTTGCCCTTACGTTTCAGCAAACCCTCGATGATGCGGATGAGATCGCCGCGAACCGTGCAGCAGATGCAGCCATTGTTCATCTCGAAGACTTCTTCGTCGGCGCCGATGACCAGATCATTGTCGATGCCAATTTCACCGAATTCATTGACGATGACCGCAAATTTCTGGCCGTGATCTTCGGTGAGGATGCGGTTCAAAAGAGTGGTTTTGCCGGCACCCAAATAGCCGGTGAGTACGGTGACAGGAATTTTATCGGCCATGTAAAACTCCGCGAGGGAGCGCCCGCTGCCGGGTAACGGCGAAGGTGGCGCTGCAAACAAAGATTTATGGCGACTTGTCCCGGTTTGAGTCCTGGCCGTCAAGGGCCCTTAATTCTGGACGAGCGCCGCGGAAAGCTGCTTGATGTTGTTGCGGACCATGTCGATGTAGGTCGCAGCCGGACCATCGGGAGATGAGAGCGCATCGGAATAAAGCGTTCCCCCGATCGTGGCGCCGGATTCGCGGGCGATGTTGCGCAAGAGCCGGGGGTCGGTGATGTTTTCGAGAAATACGGCCGGAATTTTTTGGGTCTTGATCTGACGAATGATCTTGGCCACGTCGCGGGCGCTTGCCTCCGTTTCGGTCGAAACGCCTTCCGGGGCAATAAAGCGAAAGCCATAGGCAGTGCCGAAGTAGCCGAACGCATCATGCGAGGTGATGATTGCGCGCCGCGCCAGTGGAATCTTCGCGATTTCTTCCCGCACCTCGCTTTCGAGAGCGTCCAGCTTGGCGAGATAAGTGTCGGCATTGGCGCGGTAGGTCGCAGCACCCTCCGGGTCCGCCGCGACTAAGCCGTCGCGAATGTTGGCGACATAGAGTTTGGCGTTGGCGATGGATTGCCAGGCATGCGGATCGGTGCCGATGCGGCCGTCCTCGCGCATTTCTTGCGGGCTTATTCCTTTTGTTGCGACAATGATCGGTGCCTTGGTTCCGGACGTCTTGATCAGACGATCGATCCAACCTTCCAGATCGAGGCCGTTCACCACAATGAGCCGAGCCGAACCAAGCTTTTGCGCATCGGCAGGTTTGGGTTGATACACATGGGTATCGCCGTTCGGGCCAACGAGTGTGGTGATCTCGGTCCGGCCTCCGCCGACATTGCGGGCGAAATCGGCGAGGATCGAGAACGTCGCGACAATCGGCAATTTTTGTGCGTTTTGCGCGTGGGCCAGAAACAGAGAGGTCTCGCTCAGCAACGCCAAGACAAGAGTTAGAACATACCGCGTTAGGGCCACGCATGCCTCCGCATTCGAGGAATTAGGCTTCCAAATGCTGCACTGGCCGCAGTCGGCGCAAAAGCCCGCCGGCCGGGCCGAATATAAGCGCTGCAAGATACATGACGCCGGCCACCAGAATGATCAAAGGTCCCGAAGGCAGGCCGGCATGATAGGAAACAACGAGTCCCACATAACCAGCGATCAGCCCTTGTGCGGCCGCGATGGCAATCATCGCGGTCATGTCCTGCGTAATGAGTCTTGCGGACGCTGCCGGCAGCATCATGATTCCGACGGCAAGCAGAGTTCCGAGCGCGTGAAAACCGCCGACTAGATTCAGGACGACCAGGGCAAGAAAAATAATTTGCACAGGGCCCCCGCTGCGGCTGACCGAGGCAAGAAACCCCGGGTCGACCGTTTCCAGCACCAAGGGCCGATAGAGGGCGGCCAGCGCGGCAAGCGTAAGGCTCGCGATAGCCGCAAGCAGGATCAAGGTTGCATCATCGAGGGCGAGCACGCTGCCGAACAAGACATGCAACAGATCGATGTTCGAGCCGCGCCAGGACACGATCGTGACGCCGAGCGCCAGCGAGATCAGATAGAATGCGGCAAGCGAAGCGTCCTCGCGCAGGATCGTCGTGCGCGCGACAACGCCCGAGCCGACGGCGACGATGAGACCCGCGGCCAAACCGCCAATCGTCATCGGCCCAAGCGAAAGGCCCGCGACCAGATAGCCGAGCGCGGCGCCGGGCAAGATCGCATGCGCCATGGCATCTCCAGTCAGCGACATGCGGCGCAAAATCAAAAAAACTCCAAGCGGGGGACCGGCAATCGCCAATGCAAATGAGCCCGCGAGCGCGCGGCGCATGAAGGCAAAATCGCTGAAGGGAGCGATCAGCAGATCATGAAGCATGAAGGCCCCGAAGCACGCTCATGCCGCCCGCACGCAGGCGTGCGCCTGTCGGTCGAAGGCCTCGATCATGGCGCGCGCTTTCAACAGATTCTCCGGGGTCAAAACAGCCTTGGTCTCGCCCTTCGCAATGGCCTCGCGGGCCAACAGAAGCGTTTGCGGAAAATGCGTCCGCACAAGATCGAGATCATGCAGCACAACGAGGACCGTCCGCTTTTCTGTGTGCCAGCGGGCGACAAGAGCCAACAGATCGGCGGTGGTTTTGGAGTCGATCGCGGTGAACGGTTCGTCGAGCAAAATAATAGCGGCATCCTGGATGAGCAGCCGGGCGAACAGCATGCGCTGCAACTGGCCGCCGGACAAAGTCCCAATCGGGCGCGCTTCAAATCCATCGAGTCCAACGGCGGCAATCGCAGATTGGATTCTTGTTCCTTCGTCGCGGGATACGCCACCGAACAGGCCGCAACGCCGCCACATCCCCATTGCGACGAAATCAAACACATTGACCGGGAAGCTTTTGTCGACCTCTGCCGCCTGTGGCAGATAGGCGATTTCACGAGGCTTCGCGCGCGGCAAGGCCACCGAGCCGCTCAACGGCGTCAGGGCTCCGACGATGCCTTTGAGCAAAGTCGATTTGCCGGCGCCATTCGGACCGCAAATGGCGAGCAGAGCGCCGCTTTCAATGTTGCCATCCAGGTGATGCACCGCGGGATGGCGATCGTAGCCGAGCGTCAAATCGCTGAACCGAATCGCGGTGTCCATCAGAAGTCCATGTAAGGATGCCCAAATCCACTCAAACCAGCGCCCACAGCACCACCGCCCAGAGGCATGCGATCACAACCAAGGCGCCGGCGCAACGCGCCAAGGCGGAGAGACGCAGCAGCGAGAACCCCGGTCCATTCGCTTTGGCCGGCAAATGGTGATGCATGCCGTTCATCGAGGCTTCATCGGGCCCGCCCGTCCTTTAGAAGGTTATAACGTTAGTCCCGATCTGCTAGCAAGCGAAAGCGTTGCACAATTCCTTGGCAGGGCGGAAAGCTCGACCTTAAGGGCATTGCACCCGACACGATTTTTTTAATGGTTCGGACTGGCGCCGCCTGCGCATTTTGATTAATTTCGCGGCATGAACCGTGTCATGAACAAAGTGTCCAGGACTGCTCCGCAAAAAAAGGCTTCCCGCCACCTTTTTTACATTGTCCTTGCCTTCGCATTCGGCCTGGCCGGTCTTGCCGGCGTAACCTATTTCGTCATGCCCGGGCGCGTTGAGCTCGGGTCGCCGGCCATCGGCGGATCGTTCACCATGATCGGGCAGGACGGCCGGATGGTGACGAACGCCGACATTGCCGGGCGCCCCTATCTGGTGTTTTTCGGCTATACGCATTGCCCGGATTTTTGCCCAACCGCGCTTTTCGATATTTCGGCTGTCTTCAAAGAACTTGGGCCGGACAAGAAGGTCGCGGCTTTATTCGTGACCGTCGATCCCGAACGGGACACGCCTGAAATCCTGAAAACCTATCTCGAAAACTTCGATCCGCGCATCATCGGTTTGACTGGCGATCCCACGAAGACCGAAGCCATTGCCAAGTCTTTTCGCGTCTATGCCAAGAAGGTGCCTGGCGAAAAACCCGGCGATTACACGGTGGATCATACCGGAGTCGTTTATTTGATGGATAAGCGCGGACGGTTCGTCAGTGCCTTCAATCTGTCGAGGCCGCCTCAGCAGGCCGCGCGCGATCTGGAAAGATATCTTTAAGCCGCGCCTCGACCGGTCACGCCACTAATAAAAACTCAGCGGGAAATATTTGAGATAGAGAGTTGCATAAGTCCCCCGCGCGGCAAGGGCTGCGAGAGCGTAATCGAGCGCCTCCCTTAATGTCGTATTGTCTTTCTCGATCGCGATACCGACGCCTTCACCAAAATATTTGGCATCGAGAAACGGGCCGCCGCGAAACGCGCAGCAGTTTCGCGCGTCCTTGCCGTCGAGCCACAAGCTGAGCGAGATGCCATCGGCGAAAATCGTGTCGATCTCGCCTCTGAGCAGGGCTTCGCGCAGCGCATTTTGCGACGCGTACGGCCGTCGGATCGCAGCCGGGAAAAACGCCTCGAGATAGGCTTCGTGCGCGCTTTTCGCTTCGACGCCGACCGTCTGTTCGCGCATGCTCTCCGGCGTGACAGGCTGGTACTGTTTAGCTTTGCTTCCCGCGAAACGGGCCGGCGTGCTGTAATAGGGGCCGGTGAAGTCGAGCTTGGCGCGGGTCTCGGGGCTGATGCGGATTGCCGCGATCAGCGCGTCACCCTGCTTGCTGTTGAGGGCGTCGATCAAGGTATCGAAACGCCGGGCCTGAATCGTGCAGGCGATTTTCAATTCCTCGCAGATGGCACGCGCCAGATCGACATCGAAGCCGGCCAGCGTTCCGTCCGGCAGGGCGAAATGGAACGGGGGGTAATCGTCCTCGGTCAAAAAACGCAGACTGTGCAGGCTACTGAGGTCAGGCTTGGGAACGCTATGATGGGGATCCCAAAAGCTCGGCACGAAAACATCCGCGCGAGTTGGGCCCGGCCACCACGTGAAGCAGAGGAGGGCCAGCACGCCGAGCGCCGGACAGAGGCGAGGCCGCCGGTGGCGCCTCACGAGCGGTCGGAACCGAAGGAATTCAGGGAGAGTTGCCATGCATGGCTCCGATTGCTTGATGAGAAGCGCCCATGCTATTCCTTTCTGGCGGGGCGAACGCATTTTCACTGAAATGGGGAAAATGCTTGAATGAGGCCTAGAGCCATTCGACCACGACCAATTCTGCTGAGTGCCTTCCCTTGATACGACGCCGACTGGCTTATCGTCAGGTGCTCTGGCTTCGCAAGGGATAATGAACAGTGCGGCAATAGTGATAGGACAAAATTGCGCGGATGAATGAAGTTTTTCCGCTCTCCGGCGAATCGGAGATGGAACGCGGACCGCTGATGCGGGAGCTTGCATCCCTGCCGGTGTTTTACGCTCTTGCCGGCAAGCGTGTGGTTCTTGTGGGCGGCTCCCATGCGATTCTGTGGAAGGCCGAGCTTTGCCACGCTGCAGGGGCAAGCGTCGACATTTATAGCTCGCATCCCTGTTCCGCTCTGGTTGTCTTCGTCGAGCGCTGTCCTTCGGTGACCCTCGTCCGGCGTCACATCGGCCCCAACGAGATGGAAGGGGCAGCGCTCGCCATTGCCGACGTCGAGAGCGCCGCCGAAGCCACGGAATTTCAGGCGGTGGCGCGATCCGAAGGCGTCGCGGTGAATATCATCGACAAGCCTGCCCATTCGGATTTTCAATTTGGCGCCATCGTCGACCGTTCGCCTTTGGTGATCGGAATTTCGACCGATGGCGGCTCCCCCGTCCTGGCACAAGCGCTGCGCGGCCGCCTCGAAGCGTTGCTCCCGCGCGAAATCAAACATTGGGCGCAAATTGCCAAGCTGTGGCGTGGACGGCTAAAGCCCGCGCGGTCGCCGGCAAAAACACGGCGCGCCTTTTGGGAAATGTTTAGCCGCGAGGCGCTGGTCGCGCGCCGCGCGCCGAACGAGGGCGATTTTGCCAAGCTGCTTGCCGCGGCAGAGGCCGGCCTGCCGGAAGCGCCGGGTGGATCGGTTGCCCTTGTTGGCGCGGGTCCGGGCGATCCGGAGCTTCTGACGCTCAAAGCTTTGCGCTTTCTCCAGTCCGCCGATGTGATCTTATACGATGATCTCGTCGCTCCTGGCATCCTCGAGATGGCGCGGCGGGAGGCCGAAAAAATTCCTGTCGGCAAGCGCGGCTACAAGCCTTCCTGCAAGCAAGATCACATTGTTGCGAGGCTGATCGCTTTGGCGTCGCAGGGCAAGCGGGTGGTCCGACTGAAGGGCGGCGATCCGATGATCTTCGGCCGGGCCAATGAGGAGATTTTGGCCTTGCAGGCGGCCGGCATCCCTGTCGAGATCGTTCCCGGTGTCACCGCCGCGCTCGGCGCCGCGGCAGCGCTGAAGCTGCCGCTGACCGAGCGAGACAAGGCCCGGCGGCTCCAGTTCATCACGGCGCATGCGCATGATGGCAAGCTTCCCGAGGATATCGATTGGCACGCGCTTTGCGACCCTAGGGCGTCCAGTGTTGTTTACATGGGCGTTAAAACGCTCAAGGCGCTGGCCGAGCACCTGTTGGCCCATGGTATGAAACCCTCGACACCGGCGCTTTTGGTTGAACGCGCGACCTGCCCGGATGAACGGTGCATTTTCGGCACGATCGCCGATTTGCCGGGCAAGGTGGCCGCGCTGGAACCGGACGGCCCCTGCGTGATTCTAATTGGCGAAGTATTCGCGGGCGCCTTTTCTTTGCCGCGAACGCAAGTCAAGCTCGACACGAACTCGGACGTGGTAACCGGCTAGAACTTGGAGATTTTGCGAGCTTCCATTCCGGAAGCAGGCGGGGAAACTGAATGCGCCGTCTCTTGCTTTTATCGACTATCGGAATCCTGACTGCGATCGCCGCTGTCGGCAGCGGCATTTACTACTACGAGCGGCCTACTGTCTTGCGAGTCGCCGTTTCGCGCGACAGCGATGACCAGGCAATCCTCGCGGCCGCGGCCCAAGAGTTCGCCAAGGATCGCGAAGCTATTCGCTTCAAGCTGATTGCGGTCGAGAGTTTCGCGGAGGCCTCGCGCGCGCTCGAAGAAGGACACGCCGAGCTTGCCGTCGTGCGCAGCGATATCGCGATGCCGCCGAGCGGTCAGACCGTGTTGATCATGCGCCGGAACGCCGCCGTGCTGTTTGCGCCGGCGCAAACCACGCTGCGAACGATCGATGATCTGCAAGGTCATAAAGTCGGCATTCTGCAATCCGCACCGGCCGGAAAAGTGGACAATCAGGCGCTGCTCGACACTGCGCTAGTTCAATATGATGTTCCGCTGGCCTCGGTGCGGCGGATATCTTTGACTCTCGCGGAACTTGGCCGGGCCATCGAGCGAAAGGAGATCGATGCGGTCCTGGCGATTGGCGCGCCTGGCTCGGAACGCTTGACCGAGGCGGTCAATACCGTTGCGCTTGCTGGGCAAGGCCCGCCGGTTTTCATTCCCATCGCCGAGGCCAAGGCGATCGCCCAGCGCTCGCCCGCTTACGAAGGTGTGGAAGTGACGCGCGGCGCGTTTGGCGGTGCGCAGCCCAAACCGGCGGTCGAATTCGACACGCTCGGGGTGAGCACACGGCTTGTGGCACGCCATGAATTGAACAATGAAACCGTCGGCGCGGCGATGCGGCTGATGCTGGCCGTGCGGCCCGCGATCGCGGCGCGGGTTGCGATTGCCAACCGTATCGAGGCTCCCCCTGCGGACAAGGGGGCTTCATTGCCGGTCCATCCGGGCGCCCTCGCCTATCTGGACAATGAAGAAGTGAGCTTTTTCGAGAAATACAGCGATGTCTTCTATATCGGTGCGATGATCTTCAGCGTCCTCGGGACGGGCCTGGCGGCGGTTGCGACCAGGTTTGCCGGGCAAAGGAGCACGGAAGCCGACAAGATTTTGGGCCGTCTGATGCATATCACCAGGGCGGTCCGCAGCGCCCAGCGGCCGGAAATTCTCGATGCCTATGAAGAAGAAGCCGATGAGCTTCTGGCACTGGCCCTGGCGCCCGACGCCATCCACGCCTTAAGCGTCAACCGAATGGGCGCCTTGAATCTGGCGCTGAATCAGCTCCGGCATGCGATTGCCGACCGGCGGCAGAGTCTCGCAGTTCCGGCGCGCACCCACTTCTCTCCCCGGATCGTTCGCGAATAAGGCCAGATGGCCCTCCCGAATCGATAAACTCAAGGTCAAGCTAGCCTGGAGATTGGGTTCGCCGGACAGCGCTCCAACGCCGCAGTGCAACCAGGCTCCAGATGGCCTCGACGACGCCGAAAGGCCAGGCGCCCTGCAAGAATCCGTAGATGGAACCAAGGCAACACGCACCGGCAAAAGCGAAGATAAACCAAGGGCTTCTTTCTTCGAGCGCATAGCTGATCAGCATCAAGGTAACGGCGATCAGCCCAAACCACGTCAGCCCGTCCATGTTCATTTAAACCCCTTGTTAAAGTCAGCCAAACATCATGCGGCAGGCAAACGCTCGATACGGGTTCCCAAACTGAGTTGTTTCGTATATGGGATGCTGCAACCGCGAAGATGCCACCCCATATCTTAGTCGGCACTCCGGCGATCCTTAAAAATAAACGTCATTTGGGTGGTGTAGGACCGATGGCTATTTCGCTGCTGGCCTCGGTAAAAATGGATTCGGCACAAAAATGAAGCTGCGCAATATCGCTATCATCGCCCACGTCGACCACGGCAAAACCACGCTGGTCGACCGCCTGCTCCAGCAATCGGGGGCCTTCCGCGAGAATCAGCGCGTCGCCGAACGGGTGATGGATTCGAACGATCTCGAAAAGGAGCGCGGGATTACCATCATGGCCAAGGCGACGTCGATTGCCTGGAAAGACACACGAATCAATATTGTTGACACTCCCGGCCACGCCGATTTCGGTGGCGAAGTCGAGCGGATTCTGTCGATGGTCGATGGCGCCATCGTGCTGGTCGACGCCTCCGAAGGGCCGATGCCGCAAACCAAATTCGTCGTCGGCAAGGCTTTGAAAATCGGTTTGAGGCCGATTGTTGCGGTCAATAAGGTCGATAAGCCGGACGCGCGCGTCAGCGAAGTCGTCAACGAGGTGTTCGATCTTTTCGCGGCGCTCGACGCCACGGACGAGCAGCTCGACTTCCCGATTCTCTACGGTTCGGCGAAACAGGGCTGGATGGCCGACAGTCCGGACGGCCCCAAAGAGAACATGGCGCCCTTATTCGATCTTGTTCTGAAACATGTTCCGCCGCCAAAAATCGAAGCGGGCGGGTTCCGGATGCTCGGCACCTTGCTCGAAGCCAATCCCTATCTTGGCCGCGTCATTACCGGACGCGTGTTCGCCGGTTCCGTGAAGCCGAATCAGGCGGTCAAGGTTTTGGATCGCAAGGGCAATGTCGTCGAACAGGGGCGGGTGTCCAAGATCCTCGCCTTTAGAGGAATCGAACGCACGCCGATCGATGAAGCGGAGGCGGGCGATATCGTCGCGATCGCCGGGCTCGAAAAGTTCAACGTCGCCGACACGCTTTGCGCCACCGAGGTCAACGAGCCCTTGCAGGCGCAACCGATCGATCCGCCGACTCTGTCGATGACCTTTCTGGTCAATGACTCGCCGCTTGCCGGAACCGAGGGCGACAAGGTGACGAGCCGCGTCATCCGCGACCGTCTCTACAAGGAGGCCGAGGGCAACGTCGCCTTGCGGGTCGAGGATTCGCCTGGCGCGGATTCCTATGTCGTGTCGGGCCGTGGGGAACTGCAGCTCGCGATCCTGATCGAGACCATGCGCCGCGAGGGTTTTGAACTCGGCGTCTCGCGACCGAAGGTCGTGTTCCAGAAGGATGAGAGCGGCAAGCAATTGCTCGAGCCGATCGAGGAAGTGGTGATCGACGTCGATGAAGAGCATTCCGGCGTCGTCGTCCAGAAGATGGCCGAACGCAAGGCCGAGATGGTCGAGATGCGTCCCTCCGGCGGCAATCGTTTGCGATTGGTCTTCCACGCGCCGACGCGCGGCCTGATCGGCTATCAGGGCGAACTTTTGACCGATACGCGGGGGACCGCGATCATGAACCGGCTGTTCCACGCCTATGCGCCTTGGAAAGGCGAAATTGCCGGGCGCCGCAATGGGGTGCTGATTTCCAACGACAATGGCGAATCCGTCGCCTATGCGATGTGGAAGCTCGAAGACCGCGGCCCGATGATGATCGAGCCTGGCTGGAAGGTCTATCGCGGCATGATCGTCGGCGAACACACCCGCGAGAACGATCTCGAGATCAATGTCTTGAAGGGCAAGCAGCTGACCAATATCCGCGCCGCCGGCAAGGATGAGGCGGTGCGTCTTACCCCGCCGATCCGGATGACCCTCGAAAAGGCGCTCGCCTATATCGAGGACGACGAACTCGTCGAGGTCACGCCGAAGTCGATCCGGCTGCGCAAGGGCCTGCTCGATCCCAACGAGCGCAAGCGCGCGTTCCGGGCCAAGGAAAGCGCCTGAGCGAATTCCGGTAGTGGGTCAGTCTGAATTTCTGCTTTGCGCCAATCTCAGCCATTCGTCGGCCGCAACGTGGGGTTCCGAAGCGGTCATTCGCTCAGTTGTCGGTGTTTCAGGGTCCTGCCTAGTCTAATGTTGCCGCCCATAACCGCTACGGCCTCACGCACCCGTCAGGTGGTCCAACAACCCGTCCAGTCCGTCGAAATAGTTGGCTATCTTCCTCATGGTCCTGCGCAGGTTGCCGAGGTCGACGGTCTCGAACGCCAGCACCATCGGTTTCCCACCCTTCTCGACAGGGTAGCGAAACGAGAAGGACATCGGATCCGCTGCCGACATCTCCCTGATGCAGGCTTCCACGGCGTCGTTAGCACCGCCGTCGCCGGTTCCGTTGCCCGCCGTCTCAATAATTGGGCGCACCTTCGCCCAGAGGTCCGTTAGGCTGTGCGACTTCCAGTCCGCGTCCTCGCCGAAGTGTCGCCCATAGGTCAACAGCACATATTTCAGCTCCAACTCCATGAAGTGGCGGTACAGGAAGATGACCGGGTACACCACGGTGCCCTGGAGAACGGTGTCTGTGGCGACCGCGTCCACGAGCCTGTCGGCGGCCTCCCGGTAGCCATCTGCCATCAGCACCAGACGCGTCCATGCATTGGACGCCAGCGTACCCTCGTCGGCGCGCCCGCCCGGTGCGACGAATAGCCTATCGCCCGGTTCGGGCCAGGTGAACTCGGGATTGAGCAGGCTGAGAAAATCGGGCTTTGACACGTTCGTTCTCCGCCAACGCGGCAGCGGGCATCCTACGCCTCCCAGCGGCTCCTGTCGCGCGGGCCGTCCGTCGGGTAGTGGGTCAGTTCGAAATCACTCGCGAACGCAAGTGGCTACGGTCGCCTCAGCTTCATAAGGTTGGTAGCTTGTCCCGTGAAAAATGACTGCCGTCGAGTCATCATACTTAATCATCTTCTTCGCGGTTTTGTCGAGTATATTTACAAGAGAAACCGTCTTATTATCAGATGTTTTGTATAGATAGTAAGCTACAACGAGAGTAGGGCTGTCAGATAACACAGTGAAATAGCCTTTTCCTTTCGCAGCGAACATCCGACCATCGACAATGGTCCATGTTGTGGATGCTATTTTGTCAGTACACGTCCACCGCTCGACATCGGCGGCCTGCACCTCAAGCACGAGCAGAAGTGATAATCCGCTAAAGAGCAATAGGCCTCTTGTAAGGCCCGCGTTTTTTCGGAGCATCCTCAGCTTCCTCAACCAGCTGCACAATGTCGCCAATCTCCCAAAGCCGATCCGCGACCCCTGCGGCCATGGCTGACGTAACCCGCAGCTTCGAATGCAGTTTGACGAAATTATAATACATCATGTGAAGGGCGACCGCGTAGGCGTGGTTTTCGACCTTTTTACTGAAACCGTTCGTCAACCTCGTAAACCGGCGCATATGCATCCGCATCGCAAGATTGCTGCGCTCCACATACGACGTTGAGATGTGCGCCGGATCTGGAGCGCCTTCGATCCGATCCTTCTTCAGCCGATGCATTCCGCCGGACTGTACCGCCTTCGCGCGGCCTCTGGGGCGGTCCCGTAAATCTTATTGATAATCGCATAATCCACTTCGCCGCCGAAAGCAGACAGGCAGCTCAGGCCATTTCCTGCCGTCCATCGCGTCTGACCGAATGTCGGCTCCTGGCGCGAAGCGGTCATTCGGCGGCTCAGGCGTGATGTCAGCTTGGGGTCCACTAGCAGAAATTCAAACTGGCTCACTACCCGGTTTCCTCGGTGCTGGTCCTATTTCGAAAAACGCCTTAGAATTGGGCTATCGTCAGCTGGGCGGCAAGGAGATCGCTCATGAGCCAGAACCCATGGAAGGCCTGCATCGCATTCGGTCTGTTAAGCGCCTGCCTGCTTTTGGGAGCGAATTTAGCCGTCGCGGACGACACGCGCATCGTCAAGCTACCGCAGGATATTAGCTTCACGGGGCCGCCGGGAGGGGTGCAAATAGCCGTTCTTTATGGCGATCCGGCAAAGCCGGGTCTTTACGTTTTGCGTTTAAAACTTGCCCCTGGGGCGAAGGTCATGCCGCATACCCATCCCGAAGAAGTGCGAACGCTTACCGTGTTGTCGGGAACTCTTTATTTCGGGCTCGGCGATCAATGGGATGAAAGCAAGCTCACACCCTATCCGGCCGGAACCTTTTTTTCGGAGCTTCCGAGCGTCCCTCATTTCGTCGCGGCGAAGGACGGCGAGGTCATTTTTCAGGCGACCGGCATCGGTCCGACTGCGTTGATGCTGGCCCATTAATCGTCGAACTGACGACGAAGGTTAAACTCAGCGGAACAGTAGCAGCAGGCCGATCGCGGCGATCAGCCAAAGAGCGATGTGGCCCCAGCGTGCACCGCGCGCTTCCGCCTTGCCGATTTTGTCGATCACTGAATCGGAGAGTTCAAAGCCGTTTTCGGCCATGCGCTCGAGCTGATTGACGATATTCTCGCCCCGCACAAGAACCGAGGGCAGATTGACCGCAAACCGCCCGAGCGTCGAGGCGGCGCGGCTGGCGTCCTGCAGTTTGCCGACCGGACCAAGATTCTGTTCGATCCAGGCGCCGACGACCGGCTCGGAGGTCGACCACATATCGAGCTTGGGATCGAGCGTGCGCCCGACGCCTTCAACCACCACCATGGTCTTCTGCAACAGCACCAGTTCGATCCGCGTCTTCATGTCGAACAGCGCGGTGATCTCGAAGAGGAGGGTGAGGAGTTTCGCCATCGAGATCTGATCGGCGGTCCGCGAATGGATCGGTTCGCCGATGGCCCGGATGGCTTGCGCGAAATCCTCGACCTTGTGGATGCGCGGGACGTAGCCCGCCTCGAAATGCACCTCGGCGACTCGGCGGTAATCTCGCTTGATGAAGCCATAAAGGATTTCAGCCAGGAAACGCCGCTCGTTTAGGCCGAGCCGGCCCATGATGCCAAAATCGACCGCCGCGAGACGGCCTTGCGCGTCGACGAACAGATTTCCCTGGTGCATGTCGGCATGGAAGAATCCGTCTCGCATCGCATGGCGCAGGAACGATTGAATGACGTTGCGGCCAAGATCCTGCAGATCGAACCCTTTGTGGGCGAGCGCCTTGACGTCGGAGAGGGGCGTGCCATCGATCCATTCGAGCGTCAGCACCTCTTTCGTGGTCCGGTCCCAATCGATATAAGGCACACGGAAATCGGTGTCTTTGGCGACGTTCTCGGCGAATTCCGATGCAGCCGCCGCTTCGAGGCGGAAGTCGATTTCCATTTTGACGCTGCGCGCCAGCGTGTCGACCACTTCGACCGGCTTGAGCCGGCGGGCGTCGTCGAGCCAGCGTTCCGCCATTCGCGCCGCGAAATACATGTCGCCGAGATCGCGCCTGAAAAGCCGCTCCACGCCCGGACGCAATATTTTGACGGCGACATCGCGCTCGCCCTCGGAATCTCGGACCCGTGCCCGGTGGACCTGGGCAATCGAGGCGGCGGCGACGGGCTCTCCAAAGCTGATGAAAATACGATCGAGCGGCCGGTTGAACGCGGTCTCGATGGTGGCGATTGCAACATCGCGCGGGAACGGAGCCATCCGGTCCTGCAGGAGCTCGAGATACCCCACGACGGCGGTGCCCACCACATCGGGTCTTGTCGCCAGGAACTGGCCGAGCTTGACGTAGGATGGCCCCAGCTTGCTGATCGCGTCGGGGAGATTGGCGAGACCGCTCGCCGGTTTGCTTCCCTTTGACGCCCGGCTGGGCGCGGCGATGAGTTTCACCAGCGCCAGCGGCAGCCGCGCGGCGGGGGGCAAGATCGATGGATCGACGTCGTTAAACACGCCGGCCCGAGCCAGCACGAAACCTGCGCGCGCAAGGCGCACCACAGAACCAAAGGAAGAACGCAACCCCGCCGCCTTCCCTAAAGGGTGGCCTGACCCGAGCGACTCGGATCATGCTTCGAAATAGGTTTCTGGAAGGTGATCCGGCCCGATCGCGACCTGATCATGCTAGAGCTTCCAACCGGAGTGAATGGCGACAATCCCGCCAGAAAGCCTCGTAAACGAAGGCCGCTCAAATCCCGCCGCGCCGATCATGCTGCAGAAACGCTCGGCATCAGGAAAATGTGCGATCGATTCGACGAGGTAGCGATAAGGCTCGGCATCCCCGGCGACAAGCCGGCCGAGCAGCGGGATGACACGAAACGAATAGGCCTCGTAGACCCGGTCCAGAACCGGCAAGTCCACATTCGAAAATTCGAGGCATAAGAATTGGCCGCCGCGCCGGAGCACCCGGCGCGCTTCGGAAAGCGCTTTCTCGATGCGGGGGACGTTTCGAATTCCGAACGCAATCGTATAGGCGTCGAAGCTATTGTCGGCGAAAGGCAAATCCTCGGCATTTGCTTCGACAAAATCCAGGCTTGCTTCGAACCTCCGCTTGGCGGCGCGCCGGCGCCCTTCCTCCAGCATGTCGGCATTGATATCGAGCACGACGATCTCGGTCAGCGCCGAGCCGGCCCGCGCCACCCGGAAGGCGATGTCGCCGGTCCCGCCGGCCACATCGAGGTGGCGGAAATGCATGGTCTTGGACGGCTTGACCCTTGCGACAAAAATATCTTTCCAGATCCGGTGGAGACCAGCCGACATCAGATCGTTCATGATGTCGTAGCGGGATGCGACCTTGTGAAAAACCTGATCGACCCGAGCTTGCTTGTCTTGCAGCGGCACGCGGGAAAAACCGAAATGCGTTTCTTCAGCCATGAGTTTGGGTTCTTGTCGCCAAGCAGTCGCAGGGGTCACGGATTGAATCGGGGGACCATAGCGCGCGGCGCACGTCATGGCTATGGAGGGGAACTCCAGGTCCTTCTGCCTTTGGAGGCAATCGGAAAACCGGAGCTTTGCCTTGCGGGCCGCAGACGGAAGGGATCGCGGATCAGTCTTGGCATCGGGGATTGGCGAGGGACAGGCTTAGAACCGGGAGCTCCCGAATGCGGGCGTGGGCTGCCTCAAATCTACGCCCCCTGCGCGGCGGACCCTCAGATGCTGGTCTTGCGGCGGAGCCGGACGACCACATCCACCTTGACGATTTCATAGCCTTCCGGCGGGGTCACGTTCCCGGCGAACTGCATGCCTTCGAGCTTAATGTCCTCGATTTCGCCAGTTTCTTCGAAATAGAAATGACTATGATCACTTGTATTGGTATCGAAAACCGTCTTGGTCCCTTCGATCGCCAAACCGCGCACGATCCCTACGTCAGCGAATAGATTGAGTACATTATAGACAGTCGCCAGGGAGGCGGGCATTTTTAAAGCATTGGCTTCTGCCGCCAAAGCATCAGCTGTCACATGCCTGTTGCCTTTACAGAATAAAAGCTTCGCCAGACCGAGACGCTGCCTGGTCGCTCGCAGGCCGTAAGCTTCCAGAAGTGCTCTATGCTGCTGATTTACCGGCAGCGAACCTTTGGCAACCTCTTCATGCGGGAACCGTGACATAAGCCTGCGCTTTCTAAAAGTGCCTCGCCATCAGCCTGCGCGCGTCGCCTAGGGCGCCAATCCTTGCGCGGCCAACTATCCGTCTGATGCTCAAGTTAGCATTATTATAACGAGCTAGTGATTTATTCAACGTCTTTCCCACGGGGATGGGCGACGAAACCTTGACGCGAGCTTCCGGCGGCTTCATGCATGAGGGTGGCGACCAAAATATATACGCAGTCAATTCGGGTTGCCTGGGCCTGCACGTGGCGCGCTAGTGGGGCGACCAAAAGGGCTGCAAATCAACGAGGTTTGTCAGAAATGACGCCCAAGCCAAACGATTCTTCATCTCGCGTTGCAACAGAGGCGGCGTCCTTGTGCGCCTCGCCGCGGCTTTTTGAAAATCCCGTGCTAGACAAATTGTCGCGCGTCCACTGGTCGATGCCGCTTTTTATCTATCTGCCCTTTGTTGCCTTGCTCGCTTTCTTGAGCTTTCGCGCCTTCGATGTTTGGCTCGTTCTGGCTGCCACGGCGCTTGGTTATTTCATCTGGACCTTGATCGAATATTTCGGTCATCGCTATCTCTTTCACTACGAATTTCCCGGCCGCTTCGGAGCCCGGATCCATTTCTTGATTCACGGGGTGCATCACGTGCATCCCAATGATCCGCTGCGCCTCGTGATGCCGGCCTTGCTCAGCGGTCCGATCATGCTGATCGCCCTTGCCGTCGTGCGGCTGCTGTTCGGTCTGCCGTTTGGCTACCCGGTTTTGATGGGCTTTATCCTCGGCTATCTCGCCTATGACATGGTTCACTATTACGTGCATCATGGCGAGCCGAAGAGCCGCCTGGGGCTGACCTTGCGGCGGCTCCATATGCTGCATCATTTCCGCGATCCGACGCGTGGCTTTGGAGTGAGCGTCCCCTGGTGGGATTATGTTTTCAAGACGGCTTTTATCAAGATCGAGCGCGGCGGCGTCGACGCCTGAGCGTTGATCTGCGTTATCCCCGCGTTTCATCCAATGCGCCCTTGCGCGCATCGAAACGGATCTTTGCCCACACGACGTCATGCGTCGTAAAGGCCCGCAGCCACGACGTCAGCGCCAGGATTTCGCGGCCGAGAAAAGCCAATGGCGACCAGATCGAAACTTCCCAGCCCTTACATAAGGAAAAAGCGGTTTCCGCCGCAAACCAACCGAGCAAGGTACAGGCGAATAGCAGCCACGCGGAAATGCCAAGCAGCGGCGCCGCGAGTGCGCCAGCCAATGCGGCGGGCAGCGGGCTAGCCAGCGGTTCCAGGGGAAAAGTAAGGCGTTCGTTGGTTCTTCTGATCACGCTCCAACGCAGCTGGCGCCCATAAATCTCCGCCAGACTTCGCACGCCGATTTCCTGGGCAACGGTTCGATGCGCGAACATTGTTTTCAGGCCGAGCCGCGCCAGGTTTTGCGAGAGGGCGGTATCTTCCGAGAGCGTCGTGCTCAAGGCGGCGATGCCGCCCGATTTGGCCAGATCGCTGCGTTTGAACACCATGACCTTGCCGACCCCGAACCCAATGCCCAGAGTTGAAGCGGTGAGGAGGAGCCGCGCGTGGCCGTTGATCAAATAGGCTTCGACGCGTCCCGCGAAAGTTTCGGGGCGAACCGCGACCGGCACGGCGACGACGAGGCCGACACCCTTGACAAAGTTTTGCACGAAGGCCGCCATCGTATCCGGATCGAGCGTGATGTTCGAATCCTTCGTGAATACGAGATCGTATTCGGCCTCGGCGAGCGGCGCGGCAAGATTATTGAGCTTTGGGCTCACTGCCGCTTCACTGGCGGAGTGCAAGATGCGGCAGGGGCGCTCGGGAAAGGCGCTCGCGATTTGGCGCGCGGCATCGAGCGCCGGAGAACTTTGCTCGGCGGCGCTGATCAGCACCTCGTAATTTGTATAGTTTTGACGAAACATCGAGGCTTGCGCGGTCTCGAAGCCGGGGTCGAGCAGCTTGATCGGGATGATCGCCGAGACGGGAGGCGGATCCGTCTGCGGGACTTGTCCCTTCAGACAGCGGCGGCGCTGCACGAAGGGCTGCAGCAGGCCGCAGCAAAGAGTGATGCAGAACAGCGCGACGGCAAGGCTCCACCAGATCGCGCCGGCATAGGAAAGAAAGAGTGTCACGATGATCCAAATCGCCAAGAGCTGTAAACTTTGCGCGAATGAGCCAAAAACTTCGGCGAATTAAAGATGGCACGCCGGCCGGCGCTCGGGATCTGGACGCTCCTACCTTCGATCATGCCGGGGGCTTGGCAAAATTCGCCGCCGCCTTGTCCCAATTGACGGTATTCCACCAGGCGGTGAGATAATCGGCGCGCTTGTTCTGATATTTGAGATAATAGGCGTGTTCCCAAACATCGACACCCAGAACGACGCGCTGGACGCCCTGCTCCAGCGGCGTGTCCTGATTGGGCGTGGAGACAATATCGAGCGCGCCGTTTTTATCGACGATCAGCCATGCCCACCCGGAGCCGAAACGCGACAATCCGGCGGCGTTGACCTGCTCGGCGAGCTTGGCGGGCGAGCCGAATGTCGTGTCGATCGCTGATTTGAGTTCACCTGCCGGCTGCTTCGCGCCGCCCGTCGTCATCAGCTCCCAAAAGAACGAGTGGTTCCAGTGGCCGCCCAAATTATTGCGGACTGGCGCACGCAATGTTTCAGGCACATCGGCAAGATTGGAAAGAGTCCAGGTTACAGGCTTTGCGGCAAGGTCCGGATATTTGCCGACGAGCCCATTCAAAGCGGCGACATAAGCTCCGTGATGACGATCATGGTGAATCATCATGGTGGTCGCGTCGATATAGGGCTCGAGCGCGCCGAACTCATATCCAAGCGTTGGCACTTTGAACGCGGCTTCTGGCTCCGCGTGCGCGGCGGAGACAAGGCCCTGCTTTGCACCAGCCGCCAAGGAGGCGCCGAGCGCCAACGTCCACTTTAAGCTGTCGCGTCGTGAGAACATGAGATTTCCTCCTGAAATAGGGGCGTGCCGATGCCCGCTCGATGGAAGCATTGATCACGCCCTGGCGCTACGAAGGATAACGCGGGCCATGGAGAGAAGCCGACATCTCCTGATGGCCGGCGCCATGCTGCACGCTTCCGGGTCCGCAAGCAAGTCGCGACCATTTCCGGCTTAGGGACCGGAAACGGCTGAAACTTACTGGCAAAAATAACGAAAGACCCGCATATACGGACTGATTCCACGAGCAAAAGGGCAGGTTTCCAGCCCCGAGCGAGGACCCGTAAGGTGCCCGAACTGCCTGAAGTCGAAACCGTTCGCCGAGGTCTTGAACCGGCCATGGTTGGCGCACGACTCGAGAGCGTCGATCAGAGGCGGCCGGATCTGCGGTTTCCCTTTCCGGAGCGGTTTGCCGAGCGACTGACCGGCCGGCGTGTCGAGGCGCTCCGCCGCCGGGCAAAATATCTGCTCGCCGATCTCGACGGCGCGGAGGTGCTTGTCATGCATCTTGGCATGTCGGGATCGTTTCGCATCGAGCAAAACGGCCAGCACGGGCCGGCGCCCGGGGTCGCGGCCAAAAATTCCGCGCATGATCATGTCGCCTTCGATCTCTCGAATGGCGCGCGAATCATCTACAACGACCCCCGCCGTTTTGGCTTCATGCAATTGATTCCCTATCCCGATGTCGCAACGCATCCGCTGTTTCGGAACATCGGAATAGAGCCGCTGGGCAATGAATTTAGCGGCGAGTCCTTGGCGGCTCTGTTCGCCGGCAAGACAACATCGCTGAAATCGGCGCTCCTCGATCAAACCTTGATCGCGGGTCTTGGCAATATCTATGTGTGTGAGGCTCTCTATCGCGCCGGACTGTCGCCGCGCCGGGCCGCAGCCAGTCTTGTCCGCAAGGATGGCACGCCGAATAGACGCGCAAATCTTCTCGCCAGCGTCATTCGGGATGTTCTCAACGAGGCGGTGGCGGCGGGCGGCTCGTCGTTGCGCGATCATCGCCAGGCCGACGGGGCGCTCGGCTATTTCCAGCATAATTTCCGGGTATACGGGCGGGACCGAGAGCCTTGCGTCCGCCCGGATTGCGGTGGGACCGTGCAACGGTTCACACAGTCAGGCCGCGCCACCTTTTATTGCGGCGCCTGCCAGAGGTAATACCTGGGCGACCGCCTCAGCTCAGACGCGCGCGACCTTGGCCGCTCCCGCGGAGCCAAGCACCACGACGCGCGTGCCGACGGGTGTCTTCTGGTAGAGATCGATCACGTCCTGGTTGATCATCCGAATGCAGCCGGATGAGACGCTCTGCCCGATGGTCCAGGGCTCGACCGTGCCATGGATACGAAAATATGTGTCTTTGTTTCCTTGCCAAAGATACATGGCGCGGGCGCCGAGCGGATTTCTTTCCCCGCCATGCATGCCGATCCCGCTTTGCAGCTGGCTCAACTGCTTTTTGAGCTCGGGCTTGCGCTGGATCATCTCCTTGGGCGGATACCAGTCGGGCCATTCCTGCTTGCTCTTGATCGTTGCGTCCCCGGCCCAGACGAAACCCTCGCGGCCGACCCCGACGCCGTAGCGGGTGGCCCGGCCACCTTCCTCCACATGGTAGAGATAATGATTGGCGGGATCGACGACGATCGTGCCCGGCGCTTCCTTGGTGTCATAGCTGACACTTTTGCGCAGATAGGCGGAATCGATCTGCGCCAATTTGATCGCGGGAACGTCGTGGGGCTCGCCGGTCACCTCGCCATAGACCGAACTATACTGTGGCGAGATGCTATCCGCCACGCCGGGATGGGCGGGCGAAGGCGGCGGTACAACCGCGGCGGCATTGATGGCGGGATTGGGATTGGAGCTGACACATCCGGCGAGGCCGGCTGCAGCGGAGGCAGAAGCCCCGGCGATTATTGAGCGGCGAGTCAAAAAGGACATTTTCGCACCAGATCAAGGACGGGATTTGCAATGTCCTATTTTTGTAAATGAGAAATATGGCCTGCGATATGACCGATATGTCACGGTCGCGGGTTTTGTTTGTCTGGATTGAGGCAAAGCGTTTCCGAGCGCCATGGAAACGCAAGGCGATGGCCTCATGGCTTAAAATTCTTTTCTCGAGCCCTTGCATACATTGTATCTAGATATATCTAAGTCAGATATATCTGAGTTGTACTAGCAAGGAGTTTCCCATGCATTTTCATCATCGTTCCCATTCCTGCGCGCACGGCGAAGGAGCCGGCGGCGGCGGCCGGGGGCACCGACCGTTTGGCCTGTTCGGACCCCGCCGCCGCATGTTCGACCAGGGCGACCTCCGATTGGTCGTCCTGAAACTCATTAGCGAGAAGCCGTCGCATGGCTATGAAATCATCAAGGCTGTGGAGGATCGCCTCGGCGGGGCCTATTCACCCAGTCCTGGAATCATCTACCCGACCCTGACCCTGCTTGAGGAGCAAGGATTGATTCGCGTCGAGTCGACCGACGGGCCGCGCAAGCTTTATGCGGTGACCCCAGAGGGCGAGACGCTGCTGGAGCGCAACAGCGCCTTGGTTCAGGCGATCTTCAGCCGGATTGCGGAGATCAATGCCCGTCATGGCGGCGGACCCGCGCCGCAAATTGTACGGGCGATGGAGAACCTCAAACTCGCTTTGCGGCTGCGGCTTTCGCAGGGCCCGCTCGGCGCCGAGCAGATCGCAAAAATCGCGACGATTCTCGACGAAGCCGCCAAAGGCGTGGAGGGGAGTTGAGGCGGATCGATGTTGCGCGCGTTCAGCTTAACCAGCCTGGGCGCGTGCATGATCGGCGTTGGGACCCGCGAGTTTGATGATGTGCTCACGAATATCGCTGGGCCAGGACGCGATAATCCTTTCCATGCGCGCCGGGTCGTCGGCAAAAAGCGCCCTCGCTGCATCTTCGAAGGCAGGAAGGTCGCCTGCCATCGTCGACATGAAGCGATAGACTCTCTCGCGTGTTTCTCGCTTGCTATCCTTTATGCTGTTGGCGCGCCGGGCCTCTTCAACGAGCTTGCGGAGTGCGACGGAAGCACCACCGGGCTGAGTGCTCAGCCAATCCCAGTGACGCGGCAGCAGCGTAACCTCGCGGGCGACCACGCCCAGCTTTGGGCGGCCTCTGCCGCGCGGTTCTTCAATCTCCCGACCAACCGGCGACAATCTTGCCAATATCGCATCGGCATTGCCCCGCAGATCGATATCGATGACCTGGCCGGTGGCGTCGTCGAAGATAAGGATCGGCACCGGCGCCCCCCTCCCAACCGCGTCTTTCACGGCGATGGCGACGTCACCGAGCGGACCCGACGAGAGGCGCCGATGACCTTCGAAGGCGGTGCACGGCTTGAGACGAGCGTCCTGCATAGGTGAGGCCCGATATCGCTACGGAAAGCCCCTATATATACCCGGATAGAAATTCGTCAATATTATCCGGGTAAAAATAGCGC
The DNA here is from genome assembly GCA_004564215.1 of Beijerinckiaceae bacterium. NCBI lineage: Bacteria > Pseudomonadati > Pseudomonadota > Alphaproteobacteria > Hyphomicrobiales > Beijerinckiaceae > Beijerinckiaceae bacterium. Next base: position 2,114,663 of record CP024846.1, read on the forward strand.
AAATAAATGGCACGTTGGCGGAGTAAGCGTGCATATCCACATATTTTGCTCGCACGTCGAAAACCCCAAATCCATGAGCAGCGAGACATTGCGGCCGCGGCTCAAATGGCAACGCCCTTTCAAATAAGGCCGACCGGCGGTAGCAATCTCCACCAAGGAAGGTTCGGGCGTCATGAACGCGATTTCGGGAAAACGCATTCTCCTCATCATAGGCGGCGGCATCGCGGCCTATAAAGCGCTTGAACTTATCCGCCGCCTGCGCGAGCGCGGGGTGTTTGTCCGTGCGGTGATGACGGAGGCGGCCAAGCATTTTGTCAGCAAGCTCTCCGTCGAAAGCCTCGCAGGGACGAGGGTCTTTGACGATCTCTTCGCGCTGACCGAGGACGCGGCGATGGGGCACATCGAATTGTCCCGCGACGCGGACCTTCTGGTAGTGGCGCCGGCAACGGCGGACCTGCTCGCCAAGATGGCGCACGGCCTAGCCAATGACCTCGCCTCTACCGTTTTGCTCGCCACCGACAAAAAAATCCTGGTCGCGCCAGCCATGAACGTGCGGATGTGGCTACACCCCGCGACGCGACGAAACACTGCAATTCTGGAAGGCGATGGGGTGATCTTTTGCGGCCCCGAGGATGGCGACATGGCCTGCGGCGAATTTGGGCCCGGCCGAATGAGCGAGCCGCATGAAATCATCGCTTCGATCGAGCAAGCCTTGGCCGGCGACACGAGCTTTCCATTGCCTGAAAAGCTGGAACGGCCTCACGGCGCAGCGGCCGCGCTCGCCGGCAAGAGGGTGATCGTAACGTCGGGGCCGACCCATGAGCCGATCGACCCAGTCCGCTACATCGCCAATCGATCGTCGGGCAAGCAGGGTCATGCGATCGCTAGCGCCGCCGCCGCTGCCGGTGCCGATGTCGTTCTGGTCACCGGCCCCGTATCGCTGAGCGATCCTCCGGGCGTGGAAACCATTCGCGTGGAGACGGCGAAGGAAATGTTGGAGCGCGTGGAAGCGGCGCTGCCCGCGGATATCTTCATCGGGGTCGCGGCGGTTGCCGATTGGCGGACCGATGAAATCGCCGCCGAAAAGATCAAAAAACATCCCGCCCAAACGACGCATCTCAAGCTGGTCGAGAATCCCGATATTTTGGCCACGATCGGGCGGCGGACGAAGGATCGGCCTTCGCTTGTCGTTGGCTTTGCGGCTGAGACCGAAGAGCTGAACGGAAACGCGATCGCGAAACTCACCACCAAGAATTGCGATATGATCGTCGCCAATGATGTAAGCCACGCTTTGGGTGTCTTTGGCGGGGAGACGAACAAGGTGCTTGTGTTGACTCACGATGGCAAAGAGTCCTGGCCCTCGATGACCAAACACGAGGTTGCGGCTCGCCTCATTGCACGACTTGGCAAGATTTTGTCTGGAGCGGCGAAATGACGGCCTCTCCCGCGGCCATTCGGGTCGGATTGAAACGGTTGCAACACGGCGAGGGCCTGCCCTTGCCAGCCTACCAGACGCCGGGGGCGGCGGGCCTCGATCTTCTCGCCGCTTTGCCGGCGGGAACGACGATCGTGCTTGAACCGGGCGGCCGACATCTGGTTCCGACCGGAATTGCGCTGGATATTCCTCAAGGTCACGAAGGCCAGGTGCGGCCGCGCTCGGGGCTTGCCCGCGATCATGGCGTTACGGTCTTGAATGCGCCGGGGACGATCGACTGCGATTATCGGGGCGAGGTCGGAGTTCTCCTGATCAATCTAGGCGATGAGCCCTTTGAGATTGTCAGGGGAGCACGGATCGCCCAGCTTGTCATTGCGCCGCTTACGCGGGCTCTTCTCGTCGAACACGAAGACTTGCCGACGAGCCCGCGCGCAAGCCGCGGCTTTGGATCGACAGGACGCTTCAGCGAGGAGAATGGGCCGTGATCTTGCTCTCCCGCCGTGGCTACCTCGCGATTGCGGCGGTTGTTGATATTGCCATTCATGCACGTCCGCTGCCGGTTGCCGCAAAGGCCTTGGCGACGCGGCTCAAATTGCCACCGCGCCGTTTGGAAACCCTGCTCCAAGGCTTGGTTCGTGCGAATATTTTGAAGGGCGTGAGAGGGCCTCACGGCGGCTATGAATTGGCGCGCGAACGCCGCCGGATTACCGTGGCGTCAGTTCTGCACGCGGTGGCGAGCGCGGGTGCCGGCGATCCGGGTGCGGTCACGGACTGTCGTCTTGTTGAGCAGGTGGTTGTGCCACTCGTGGAAGCCGCAGGTAAGGCTTTTTTGGATGAACTCGAAACCATCACCATTGACGACATTTGCCGGCGCGCGGAAGATCTGAAGCTGGGCGAAGAAAAAGGCCCCGGTTCCGACTTCGCAATCTAACGCTCGTTTTTGCGAAGCCTAAAATCGGATCAGTGCAAGCTGACCATTTCCAATTCCTGGCTCATCGCATTGGCGACCGCGGCGTCGCGCGAATCGGTGACGATGATCGGGGTGCCGTCGGCTGCGAGCAAAGCAAAAAGCTGCAGTCCGGGCTGGATCGCTGGCGCCGCCGGGAAAAGCCGGCTTACATCTTCCGAGCGGATCGGTTTTAGATAGGCGACGCGACCGCCGCCGAGGCTTGCCAGCTGTTCATTGGTTAACAGGGGGGCAGACTCAGATTTGTTGGCGTTTAACATCTAACCATCTCCTCGTGTGCGGTCTCGCAGAGACCCGCTTTCAGGCGAACCGTCCGCCGCACCGCATGATGCTGATCTTTGTACCTCGTTCGTCTTCCCCAGAGGGACGGTAACAACAGAACGCTCAAGCAATGCACGCGCCAAGACCTTTCGGTCTGATTAACGGGGACCCACTCTGGCATCCCGCGGCCATTCGCTTATGCTCGATATGGACACAATCTCCATTATTTCAAGATCGTTGCAAACGGCCTCCGCAGCCCGGCTGACGCCTTGGCCAGATCAAAAAAAACCCGGCGGAGCGCCGGGTTTTTGTTTCTTCAGAGGGCGTTCATGCCGCCTCTTCAATCTCGGCCTCATCGGCTTCGAGCTCTTCACTCTTGCCGCGGCGCGGGCCTTTTTGCAGCTGGGCTTCGATGATCTTCAAAGACTCTGTCTCGGTCAGCTTCTGCACCACAATGATCTCGCGGGCCATGCGATCGAGCGCTGCCTCGTAGAGCTGCCGTTCGGAGTAGGATTGCTCGGGTTGCGCATCCGAACGATAGAGATCGCGCACCACTTCGGCGATCGCGTTCAGATCGCCAGAATTGATCTTTGCCTCATATTCCTGCGCACGCCGCGACCACATGGTCCGTTTCACGCGCGCCCGGCCGGTTAAGGTCTCGAGCGCCGATTTGACAACGCCGGCATCGGAGAGTTTGCGCATTCCGACACTCGCCACCTTGGGCAACGGAACCTTAAGGATCATCTTATCCTTGATAAAGCTGATCACGAACAGCTCGAGCTTGAAGCCCGCGACCTCTTGCTCCTCGATCGCGATGATCTGGCCGACGCCGTGGGTCGGATAGACCACGAATTCATTCGGCCTGAATAAGGGCTTGGCCGGAGACGTGGCTTTGACAGGCTTCGCCGGGGCGACGCCGGGCTTGAACTCCGTTGGGCTTGCGTGGGCGGCGATCGAGGTCACGGGCTCGGCCGGCCGCAGCTCGATCGAGGGCGCGACGGCGGTCACTGCTGCGGTTTTGCCGGCGGCAGGCCTTGGAACGCTCTTGGCGGCAGGCTGCGCCGTGACATTACGGGCCGCATCCCTGGCGACATTGGTCTTCGCAGCTTCAATAGAAAAGTCTGCGGGTATTTTCTTTTCAGGTTTCTTGGTCACCGCTGTCCGATCATTCGTTTCTGGAGAGAGATTCGAAGAAATAACGGGCGGGCGGGCGGTTGACGCCGCGGCCGCTCGTTTCCGCGCCTCGGTAAGACGCGCAACATTTTGTTTCAGGGCCGCAGCCGAAATCGCGGCGGCGGTCTTGCCGGCCGCTGACGCTTCCGGCGCGCGGCGTGCTTCGGTCGCCTTGGTCACGGCGGGCTTCGCGGGCTGGCTGGAATGCCCTTTGGCAGGTGATGCCTTATGTGCCACCTGCGGCCGTGCTGCCGCTTTGCGCGCGGGGGCCTGACTCGCCGGCCGCGCAGCTTTGACCGTTTTTGCAGCCGAGCGGGCGGATGCGGCCCGAGACGAGCCGGCGGTTTTTCCGCGAGCCGTCGTAGCCCCGCGGCGAGCCTCGGAATTTCCCCGGGCCGGGGCGGTCTTCACGGCAGATAGCTTTTTCTTGGCCGCTGGCTTTTTAGGCGCAGCCGCGGACTTTCCGCGGGACTTGGCGGCGGTCGTTTTTTGTGTCTTCACTTTGCTCGCACTCTTTCGAGCGGCCAGAGCCCGCGCGGCCGCGGCTGCCTTTTTGGCTTTCAATTCGGCAGCGCTCTTGGACGCTTTTGTCTTAAGATTTCGCGTTCCGGCTTTCTTGACCTGCTTTGTCTTGGACGATTTCACGGTCTTTTTGACAGACGCCATAACCAGCGCGCTCCTTTTTCCTGCCCCGCTTTGGAGACGGGACGGCTATTAACGGCGGACGAACCCTCCGCCGTTCGGAAACTCTACATTTTCGGCCCTGGAGAGGCGCGAAGCGGGATGCTCCTAAACCATGATCATCCGTCTAAGACGGGACTGGACAGTAGAAAACGAGGCATTATCCAAGCGCCGTCAGACATTTGCCCTGGCGCCGAGAAGCCTCCAAGACCCGGATGACACAGACAGTCGCATACTTCCGAGTATGTCGACTGATATGAAACAGTATGGCACGAAAATGTGTGAAAATCAAAAGATATGCGCCATGGGGGTGTCATGAAACCCCGCTGGCCGCATTTGTCCCCAAATTTTGGCGATTTATGGCCCTACTTCACCTTACGCTCGAGCTAAGCCGAGAAGGTGGCGGCCTCAGTCACCTTGTCCCGGATTGGCGGAAAAATAAGCATCCAATTTGCCGGGCTTGCCGTCGAAAGCTTTGGCATCAGGGGGCGGGTCGCGCTTAATTGTCACATTTGGCCAGGACTGGGCCATATCGGCATTGAGAGTCAGCCATTTCTCAAGCCCCGGTTCGGTGTCCGGCTTGATTGCCTCGGCGGGGCATTCCGGTTCGCAAACACCGCAATCGATACATTCGTCCGGATGGATCACCAGCATGTTCTCGCCCTCGTAGAAGCAATCTACCGGGCAAACCTCGACGCAATCCATATACTTGCACTTTATACAATTCTCGACGACGACATAGGTCATGATCATCTTCCTTCGCGGCGCCGGCCGCGACGCCAATAGCTTACAGTCCTGCAACGGTTTTGGAATCCGCCGAAACGACCGCGGCGCCTGAGCGCATGCCGAGGTAAAAGCTCGGGCTATCCCTGAAGCGGTTGCTCTAACGTTTTTGATCCATTTCAGCAAGGATCCACTTCGGAGCGACGAGAGTTCGGGCTCTCTCAGTGAGATCGGCTTCGAGCCTGCCCATAACGCGGTCAAAACTGCGAGATCAGCTCTGCGAGCGCGACGTCAAATCTTCAAACAAAAGGGAGGCCTCGGGAAAACCACCCCGATGCGTTCCTGGCGCCAGAATCTTCAGCACCCGAACCTGACGCTCCAGCGCAATCGTTAGGACATCGCCCGGTTGAACCGGCTTGGCGGGGGTTTCGACCCGGCGCGCGTTGAGGCGAACGTGACCTTCGGCGACCAGGCGGGCCGCAAGGCTCCGCGAGCTGGCGACGCGGGCGAACCATAGCCATTTGTCAAGCCGTTGGCGGACTGCCATTCCTTCCTGGGCCTTGCTCCGTGTCCTTAATAGCTATCCATGGAACCGGCGATTTCAAGACAGCAAGCCGGCTCGCGATTGAACCAGAGGATTGGCCTTCAAAGCTGCAACATCCGGCGTGTCGGGCGCCGGCACACCGGTCAACGCGTTCCAGAGCCCTTCCACGAATGCTGTTTCCATATCGCGCAAAATGAAAACGATCCGGGTCGCGTGATCGCTGTCGGGCCATGCCGCAAGCCGAAGTGGCGGATGAAAGACATGCTGAACGCCCTGGATGACGACCGGCCGCAAGGGATCGTCGGTCAATGAAACGATCCCCTTCACCCGCAATAATTTTGGCCCGTGCGCCGTGCGCAGCAATTCGAGAAAGAGTTCGAGAGAGGCCGGCGGTAAAGGTGGCTCGTGCCGCAGGCAAAAGGCTTGGATGCGGGCGTCGTGGCGGTTGAGATCGTGGCTCTCCCGGTGTTCCTCCGGACCATCGTGATGATGGCCATGGCCGGCCTCCGTGCCGCCCGCTGCGAAGGCCTCCGCGTTCAGCCACCGGCTTACATCCGGAATTTTGCACGTCGGATCATAGGGACCGATGTCGAGCAGTTTCGCCGCCGTTGCCTCCCCCTGCGCGGCATCGAGGAGGGGCGCGCCCGGATTGAGGTCCGCGAGCCGTTCCCGCAGCGCTTGCAGGGCCGGAGCATCGACAGGGGCGAGGAGATCGGTCTTGCTAATGACCAGCCGGTCGGCCATGGCCGCCTGTTTCACCGCCTCTTCCCGCATGTCGAGCGTTGCGCTCCCGTTCACGGCATCCACCAAAGTGATGACCCCGTCGAGACGAAAGCGTAGCCTGAAATAGGGGTGCACCATGATCGTATGAAGGACGGGGGCAGGATCGGCGAGGCCGGTGGTTTCGATGATGACCCGTTCAAATGGAGCGATCCTGCCATTGTCGCGCCGACGCAGAATATCTTCCAAAGTTGCGATTAGATCGCCTCGGATCGAGCAACATAGACAGCCCGAGGTCATCACCAGCATGTCGCCGTCGATGCGTTCGACGAACAGATGGTCGAGGCCAATTTCGCCAAACTCATTGATGATGACCAGCGTGTCGGCGAGCGCCGGATCACGCAGCAATCGGTTGAGCAGACTCGTCTTTCCGCTCCCGAGAAACCCGGTGATGATGGTGAGCGGAAAGGGCGCGGGCGGTTTCCTTTGCAAAGCCTCTTCGTGAAGCTGGGTCATCCACGCCTCTCCGATCGTCCGGGCTCAATGAGCCGCTCACTCCTTGGCATGTTTCTCCGGCTTTTTCGCCTTCGCCTTTTCATGCGCGGATTTCTCGGAATGCGGGGCCGCCTTGGCTGCGGGCTGAGCCTTGCCGACGGCCTTCGCGGCGCTCCCGGATTGGCTTTTCGGTGCTTTTTTCTCAGCGGCGGCGGCCTTCGCGGGTGGTTTCTTTAAGGCTGCTTTATCCGCCGCGGCTTTGGTGTGCGCCTTCGTTGCTTTCTTGCCTTTGGCCGGAGCCTCCGACTCCTCCAAGTCGCGCTCCGCGCGGGCGACGTGATGGCGATGGCCGCCGTGAGTTGGCGCAGAAACAGGCTTCGCTGGTTTAGCCCGGGCCTTCATCGGCAGCGCCCGCGTATCGGGGGACAGCGGTGCGCCGGCTTCCTCGGTTTGCGTCGCCGTGACGGGCGCGAAGGCGCTAACCGTACCTGGCAGCGGTGGAGTGCCCAGGGGAGAATGAGGCGGACGCGCTTGCGCGACCAGGCCGCCATAGCTGGCCGGGGCGCCGACAAACACCGGCACCGGATTGAAGGAGGGACGCGGGACCAGGGCGATGCGGGGCGCCATGGGCGCCGGCCGGGAGAGGGCGTCCATCGTCGTCAAGACGAAATGGCCGGGCTTTGCGCCGGCTTGGGCATTCGGGCTGAGCAAGGGTGCCATCACTCGCTGCAAATCGGTGTTGAACTCGGCAACCGCCTTGCCGCGCTTGCGGCAGACCGATTGATGCAGATCCGGCGGGCCGGACTGCGAGGCCGCAGAGAGGTTCATCAGAGATCCGGATGGGCGGTCGATTCCGGCAAAGCCGCGATCGAACAGGGCCGCCGTCATGATGGTCCGCTGCTGGACATTGGGCGCGCCCAAAACCACTGCGATCAGTTTGCGGTTTCCTTGGGTGGCGCTCGCGACAAGGTTGAAACCGGCGGCGCAGGTGAAGCCGGTTTTCATCCCGTCCACGCCGGGATAGCGGCCAAGCATATTATTGTGGTTTTGAATGATGGCGCCGCCGAACCGCAGGGCGCCAATGCCAAACAGATTGGCATGCTCGGGAAAGGTCAGATACAGCGCCCGCGCAAGGATCGCCATGTCGCGGGCCGAGGAGATGTGCTGCGGGTCGGGCAGGCCGTTCGGGTTGACGAAGTGAGACTGGGTGAGGCCCAAGGAGCGCGCCGCGTCATTCATGTCTTCGGCGAAGGCTTCGACCGAGCCCGCAACGCCCTCGGCGATCACGACCGCGATGTCGTTGGCTGACTTCACCATCAGCATTTTCAAAGCATTATCCAGCGTCACCAAGGTGCCCGGCGGAAATTGCATCTTCGACGGCGGCATCGATGCGGCGCGGGCCGAGACGGTCAGCGGCGTATCGAGCGCAATCTTGTGATCGCGCACGGCGTTCAGCGCGACATAGACCGTCATCAATTTGGTCAGCGAGGCCGGATACCAGGGCTGGGTCGCATGATCCTCGTACAGAACCGCCCCGGACTCCAATTCAATAACAAGAGCGGGGGTGGCAGAGGCTCTTTCGGCGGCGCTTGTGCAAAGCGCGAACAAGCCCGTGATCAAGCCGGCGAGCCCGCGCATGATCATGCGGGCGTGCCGCCGATGGGGTTGGGCGGGAACCCTTCCTTGTGCTTCCGGGCAACGCAGTAGGCTTTGGCTCGAAGGGTTCATCTCTTCATCCCGGCCGAATCGAGGCAACCATAGTAGGAAAGCTGACACCCGACCCCGCTCCGCGCAAGCGGCGTTCGGAAAGATGGCAGGGCAGAGCTATAAAAGCAACGCGGCGAAGGTAGGGCATTGGGGTGGTTGCGCCCCACGGCAAATGTCATTTGGGAGTGTTCGCGGGCTGGACAACCCTGCGTTGGGGAGATTTGACGTGTTCGCGCCGGACGCCCAGTCCGATCAGCTGCGCGGGCAGCCTCTGCAAAATCGGAAAATAGATGAAGAGCCGCAGGAACCAAGGCGGTGCGGGTTTCCGGGTCCCGCCGAGGACTCGCGAGATGACCCGTCTTTGAATCGCGAGCTGGATGTTCTGAATGACCTTGGTCGGCCACTCGCGTCGCTTTTGCACCTCCGCCAGCAGCCGGTCACTGATCGGGCCCTTGTCGAAGAGAGGCTCGGCAAGAATATTGGCGGTGGCGATTGCATCTTGGATGGCGAGGTTGATGCCGACGCCGCCGACCGGCGACATGGCGTGCGCGGCGTCTCCGATGCATAAGAGTCCAGGCTTGTGCCAAAGCGGAAGCCGGTCGACCGCCACGGTGAGAAGCTTGACGTCATCGAAGCTTTTGAGTTCAGCCACGCGATCGGCAAGGAATGGGGCAAGGGTCGTGACACGCTGGCGAAGCGTTTCTATGCCTTGGGCCCTGAGGCGGTCGGCCGAACCCTTGGCGATTACATAGCCGCATTGCCAATGTTCGCCGCGGTTGATCAGCACAAGGATCTGTCCGGCATCGATCCGGCCGAATGTTTCAATTGGCTCATCGCCCTTGCGCGAAAGCCGGAACCAGAGCACGTCCATGGGCGCTCCAAGTTCTTCCGGTATGAGCCCCGCTTCCCGGCGGACCAAAGACCCGCGTCCATCGGCGCCAATCGTCAGATCCGCGTGGACCCGCAACGTTCCGTTTGGGGTCTTGGCGGTGACGCCGGCGATTCCCTGCGGCTCCAAGATCAGCCCATCGACTTCCGCATTCATTTCCAGCCGGAAGCAAGGATAGCGCTTGGCGTGTTCGGAAATAAAATTGAGAAAATCCCATTGCGGCATGAAGGCCAGAAATTTGGCATGGGTTGGAAGACGCGAAAAGTCCGCCAATGGAAGTTCGACATCGCCGATCTTGCCTTTGAGCTGCTTCACCTTCTGATGCGGCAGTTTCAGAAAATCGTCGAGAAGGCCGAGTTCGTACATCGCTTCGAGCGTGGAAGGATGGATGGTATCGCCGCGAAAATCCCGGAAAAAATCCGCGTGTTTTTCGAGAACGACCGTATCAACTCCAGCGCGGGCCAGCAGGAACCCGAGCATCATCCCGGCGGGCCCGCCGCCAACAATGCAGCAGCGGCAGTTGAGGGTTCGCGTTGCCCCATCCAGGGGAGATCCGTCGAACATCCGTTGAAAAAAAGAGGTTACAAATTTGATCATCTGAAAGCGCATTCCTTATCAATCTTGGGTTGCGGTGCTTTTGCCCGCGGGCACCGCACGAATTGCCGCGCTGACGAGACTTGCGATGAGGATATTGGCGGCAAGCGCCAAGAGCCCGGAATAAATCGTTATACTGATATCGCCGAGATGCAGCGTGTGTAGCGGTTTGAAGTTGTTGAGCCACGCAAGCCAGGTGCCACCCAAAAATCCGGTTGCCCAACCGGCGAGCAGGGCGGGAGCGCGGAACCACCCCGTGTATAGACCGAAAATCACGGCAGGAAAGGTTTGCAGGATCCACAAGCCGCCGAGCAATTGCAGATCGAGAGCGAATTGCGTTGGCAGATAGAGGATGACGAGGAGCGCGCCGGCCTTGACGGCGAGGGAGGTGATCTTCGCCACCTTCGCCTCTCCGGCGGGCGTGACGCCGCGATCAATATAGGCTTTCCAGAAATTTCGGGTGAACAAATTGGCCGCGCCGATGCTCATGATCGCGGCCGGCACCAAAGCGCCGATCCCGATCGCCGCTAGCGCGAAACCGGCGAACCAGCCGGGAAATAATATTTTGAACAGGGCCGGGACGACATCATTGCTGTTGGTAAGTTTAAGGCCGGCGGCATGGCCCATGAAGCCCATCAGCGCCACGAGAGCGAGAAGGACCGAATAGGCCGGCAGAAGAATTGCGTTCTTGCGAATCGTATTGGCGGTGGCGCTTGCAAAAATCCCGGTCAGCGCGTGCGGATACATGAACAGCGCCAGGGTCGAGCCGAGAGCCAAGCTCGCATAAGGCAGGAATTGGCTCGGGTTAAGCAGCGTGCCGCCGGATCCTTTGGCCGCAAAAGCCGCGTCGGCGGCCCGAAAGACAGCGCCATATCCGCCGAGCTTCATGGGAATGAGAGCAACCGCGGCCAGCACAACGATGTAAAGCATCGTGTCCTTGACAAAAGCGATCAGCGCCGGCGCGCGCAGCCCGGATGAATAGGTGTAGAAGGCCAGGATCAGAAACGCGATGATAAGGGGAAGCTCTCCTTGAAGACCGAGCGCATGAATGATGGTTTCCATGCCGATCAGTTGCAGGGCGATGTAAGGCATCGTTGCAACGACACCGGTCAAGGCCACCGCGAGTTCCAGCGAACGCGAACCATATTTGCCATGCACGATATCGGCGGCGGTCACATAATTATTGTCGCGGGCGACCTTCCATAGGACCGGCATCACCGCGAAAACGAACGGGTAGAGAATGATCGTGTATGGCACCGCAAAGAAGCCATAGGCGCCCACCGCATAGACGAGCGCGGGGACCGCGATCATGGTGTAGGCGGTATAGATGTCGCCGCCGATCAGAAACCAAGTAATCCAGGTCCCGAATTGACGGCCGCCCAGTCCCCATTCGTCGAGATGAGCGAGCGTTTTCGGGCGCCGCCATCTGGCGGCTGCGAATCCCATGACCGTGACCAGGCCGAAGCAGAAAAGGAAGACCGCCAGCGCCGCGTAATCCATCTCAGCCGTCATTGCGGTTATTCCGGCGGAGCTTCAAATAGACGATGTAGGTCAACAACGAGGTCAGCGGAACCCAGATCAGCTGGTACCAATAAAAGAACGGAAAGCCGAACAGGACGGGCATTGACTTATTGTAGAAAGGCACCCAAGCCAACGCCAGGTAAGGGATAAGAAGCAGGAGCCAGATTGGGCGCATCGGTGAAAACTTCCCCGTTGAAAAAACTTTATTCGATGACGATCTTGTAGCGTTCGGTGGAGTGCAACGGCCCACCATGCTCCAGTCCGTTGATGAGCAGAAAATATTCGAGTGCGCGATCTGGAACCGCCATCCGCGTCGCCATCGCCTCGGCGCTTTCGCCGGTCTTGGCGACAACGATCCCGATCCGCAACGGCGGCACCGCGCGCACCTCATCGTCGGAAACACGATGAAATGAATCGATCGAGGCACGGAAGCGGTCCTTTGCCGCGTCCGTCAATGTGCGGCTGGCGAAAATCAAACGATACACCCGATTTGGTTCGAACCGGATCAGGGCGAGGCGAAAACTCCATTCGCCCGCGCGGGCGATTGCGGTCGCGGCTGGCATGGAATTGACTTCGGTCGTCTCGATCGAACTCTCGACCAGGCCATCGATCCAGCCCGAAGCCATATAGCTCGTGAGCGAGGTCTCCGGCGCCAGCGTGACACTGTCGAGGCGCAAGGCTTCGGTGCCACCGGCTTTCACGCCAAGCAGCGCTTGCGACGCATTTTCAAGAACGAAACCTTCGGGAGCCAGAAACCCAAAACCCAATCGCCCATGCACGAATTTCCGGCCTCTGATCGCACCTTCGGAGGGATCGTCGCCAAATGTCATGCCTTCGATCGCGGCGAGATAGGCTGCCCGATCCGCCGTACCGATACCGGGCGCGCCAATCTGGCGGGCTGCCATGATGGCTTGGGTGACCCGCTCGGGAGTCGAGGGATGGGTCGCAAGCATGTCCGGCTTGCGGGAGCTTGCATTTTGTCCAATCAGCGAGCTTCGCATCGCCGCCGAACGGCCGAGCGCGCCGAGGAAGCGAGCGCCGCCGTAGGGATCGAATCCGGCCCGTGCAATGACTTTGATTCCGATCGCATCGGCCTCAAGTTCCTGCTGCCGTGAAAAGCTGGCGATCGTGCGTTGGGCGATGGCTTCGATTTCGACGCTTTTCTGCTTGTTTTGGATGACGCTCGCGGCCTGGCTGATCACGGCGGCCCGCTTTTCTTCTTCTTCCCGCTGGACGGCATGATTTGCTGTGATGTGGGCAATCTCATGCGCCATGACCGCGGCAACTTCGGCCGTGTCGTTTGCGAGCGCCAAGAGTCCGCGTGTCACATACACATTGCCAGGAGGAAGTGCGAAGGCATTGACGATCGGCGAATTCAGAATCGTCACGCGATAAGGCTCGCCTCCACGTTCGTCGGCGCTGGCGAGCTTGACCAAAATATCGTTGAGATAGCGTTCCGCCGACGGGTATTTATATTCCCCATCGAACAAGGCGATCATGCGCCGGTGTTCGCCCGAGGGCTTGGAGCCGCCCCCGGCGGCGCGGGGCGGCGGCGCGGATTGGGCGGAATTGAAAGAGCTATCCTGAGGCTCGATCGTGGCGCAGGCCGAAAGCAGGATCGCCGTCGAGGCCGCAGCCGCCCACAGCATGGCGAATCCGGCTCGAGAGTTCTTTTTCGATCGCCAGGAAGTGGCGATGATCATCAAAAACCTCATCTCGCTCCGCTGCCCTATTTCAGGGAGGTCGAGGCGCCGGCCCGCGTCGCGGTCGCATCGGGCGCCAATTCGATCAGTTCGACTTCGTCCGGGTTAGAAATCTCGATATGTGGTCCAAAATGCGTATCAAGAAGCCCACGGACACGCAGGGTCTTGCCGATAAAATCTGAAAGACCTTTTCCGGCCCCGTCGAAAGCTTTGATATTGCGCGACAAGATTTTGACCGAAAATTCGTCCCAGCCGTGGCGTGGCCCAAAAGTGAGAATGGCGCGTGAACCCCGATTCTCGACGCTGGCAACTTTGCCCTCGACAATGACGGAAGTTCCGGCCTTCTCGGCGAAGGATTGCCGATCGCTTGCAGCGAGGACCGCATAATACGGATCGGCCCAAAGTCCAAGCCCCGCGGCCCGCGCCCCGTTCTCCGCGGCGAGGAGCGCGCTGCGGCAAGGACGGGCCGCCGCGCCCGGCTCATAGCGGGCCAGACCGGCATCGAGAAGCGCTTCGCCGACCGACATGCGCGCCGGTCCCGGGGTGATTTGATCCGGCTCCATATCAAAAACGAAGGCAATCAGCCGCCCCCAGCGATCCGGGTTTGGCTCGGCCGCGCGAAACCTAATTTCGTGGCCGGAAAGCCAATTGGCGAGACGGTCTCGGGTCTTTGTGTCCAAGGCCGGATCGTCCGGCGTCGGGCGAGGCGGGTCGACGCCCGCGAGTTTGATGAGGCGGCCGTCCACAAGGGTGAGTTCGAGCCGTTCGCTGACCGAGCTCACCACAGCTGAGGCGGCTCCCTGGGTAGGGCAAGGTGCTTCCGCCGCGTGGAGGACACCCATCTGCAAGAACGCAAACATTGCCAGGAATAGGGCGGGCCCACGGCCGCGCGTGGGCCGCAAGCGCCGGAGTGCCGGAAGTTTCCACCGTCCTTGCATCCTCGCGCTGCACAAATTCATGTTTATTTCCAAGTAGTTAGGGCCTAACTCAACCGTTCTTAGGGTTATCGCGGCTTGGCTTTGGGCTTCCCTCCCCCTCCGACGCACGCCCTTATCATCTAAACCATTGAAAACACAAGCGATAGGCCTCACCGATGATTTTGCAAAACCAGCCTGGAGTTGGAGACGCGAAAGTGACAAAACACACACACTTTCAGGAAATCGACCTCTGGCTTAACTAGTCAAATAGAGCCGTTAAAAAACCCGTTGACCTAAATACAAATCATTCTAAGTTAAATACTAATTGGCACCTGTGATATAAAATCGCTAGACACTGTTACGTATGCTCGACAGCATCGGTGGATTTTATATAAAAAATTGCGGTCGCTATACTTATCAATACAGATTACATATTTGTAAATGCTCTATTACGCTGAACTGTGGTAAAGATTAACTTGGGCTCGCAGACCTATATTTTCCTCCCGGTTCCGAGCTAGAATCCAAAAACCTACCTTTATAGGTAGGTATAGACTACCCCTTCAGGTGTCATTTAGTCCCGCCCTCCAGTATATTGTCCCTTCCCAGGGGCGGCTCTAAACATGGGAATTGGAGATAGACCGGTCTTTTGGCGTCGTCGGCCGCGAAGGCAATGACCGTAAGTGGTCAGCCGGGCGGGTTAGTGTGGCGTCGCCTTTTTCTGGTCTTAATCCTCAACAGCTAAGAGGCTAGTGACATGAGCTTAGTAACAGGAACAACACGCGCCGGTGAGGCTGCCGCCGTCACCGAAGCGCCGGTATTCGACGGAAAGCCAGTAATAATCGGCACCGCCGTAATGTGCGTCTTCTATCTTTGCGTTCGTATCTATGAGCAGTATTTCGGTTGGTACGCGGGACTCGACTCGTTCGCTCCCGAGTTCACAACCTACTGGATGACCATCCTCTACATCGAGGAACCGGTCGAACTGATCTCCTTCCTCGCGCTGATCGGCTGGATGTGGAAGACCCGCGACAAAGACATCGCGAGCGTCCAACCGCGCGAAGAACTTCGCAGGATTTTCTACCTGCTCAGCTGGGTTTTCGTCTACGGTGTCGCGATTTACTGGGGCGCCAGCTACTTCACGGAGCAGGACGGCACTTGGCATATGACGGTTATCCGCGATACCGACTTCACGCCTAGCCATATCATCGAGTTCTATATGAGCTACCCGATGTATATCGTCATGGGCGTGGGCGGCTTCATGTATGCCCGCACACGGCTTCCGACCTTCGCCCTCAAGGGGTGGTCGATTGCCTACGTTCTCCTGTTCGTTGGCCCGTTCATGATCTTCCCGAACGTTGGTCTCAATGAATGGGGTCACACCTTCTGGTTCATGGAGGAACTGTTCGTTGCTCCGCTGCACTGGATGTTCGTCTTCTTCGGCTGGTTCACCCTCGCCATCTTCGGCGTGTCGCTGCAAATCTTCGGTCGTATCATGGAGCTTTGCGCGGGCTATGAAGACGTGGTCGGTCTCGAACCGGCTGAATAAATAAGCGCTGGCGTTGAGGACCCCCTTGGTCCGATCGGTAGCGTTCGGCCCAAGAATTCGGCCGCTTTCCGGAAGCCTGTAAACCGGGAAGCGGCCGTTCCGGGCCTGAATGAAGAAGTCTTTAAGCCAACTGAAATTTTACTCCGTTAATCCGGCCGATTAGGTCCGGGGAGTAACTGGGAGGATAGTATGGGTAGAAACACGTTCAATAAGGCCGGGGATGGCCCCGTGACCGAATCGATCTCGGCATCGCCGGGCATCGAGGGCGGCGCGGGTTCAAATCCGCCGGTTCAGGCGGCAAACCTCGGCACAGCCGGGGCCGCCAGCTCTCCGTTCAAATCCCGCGCCGAGGCGGCCTATCTCGTTAGGACGGCCGATCTTCTTTTCTTGACCGCTCTGTTCCTGATCATGATCGGTGGCTATCACGTCCACGCGATGCTCACGATGGGTGACTGGGACTTCTGGGTGGACTGGAAAGACCGCCGCTTCTGGCCGACCGTGCTGCCGATCATGCTGATCACCTTCCCCGCAGCCGCTCACTACTACTTCTGGAACCATTTCCGGTTGCCAATCGGCGCGACCTTCCTTTGCCTCGGCCTGCTCGTCGGCGAATGGATTAACCGCTACGTCAACTTCTGGGGCTGGACCTTCTTCCCGATCAGCCTTGTTTGGCCGACATCGCTTATCCCGATGGCGCTCTTCCTCGACCTCGTCCTGCTGCTGAGCAAAAGCTGGATCATCACCTCAATCGTCGGCGCAATGGGCTTCTCCTTGCTCATGTACCCGAACAATTGGGTCATCCTTGCTCCGTTCCATCAGCCGACCGAGCAATATGGCTTGCTCATGAGCGTCGCTGATCTCATCGGCTTCCACTACGTTCGTACCTCGATGCCTGAATACATCAGAATTATCGAACGCGGCACGATGCGTACCTTCGGTAAAGACGTCGTCGGCGTCGCGGCATTCTTCGCCGGGTTCGTCTCGATGATCGTGTATTTCGTCTGGTGGTTCATCGGCAAGATGTTCTCCACCGTGAAGTACATGGAGAAAATCTAACCCGTTGCCGCAAAGTCCCGAAAGGACAGAGGTCGAATTTTAGCAATATGCACGGCTTTGCCGTGTGGGAGAGTAAGCAATGAAAACAACAATGCTAAGTTCATTGGCGCGCGTTGCCAAGCGCCAAGCGGGGAGGGTCTGGGCCTTAGGTTTGGCCGTCGGACTCGTCGCCTCCATGGCAGCCGCCGGCCCGGCCGACGCCCACGGCGAGAAATCGCAGGCGGCGTTCCTCCGGATGCGTACCCTCAACTGGTATGATCTGAAGTGGTCGAAGACGACTGTTAACGTCAACGAAGAGTACGAAATCTCCGGCAAGCTCCACATCATGAATGCGTGGCCGGCGGCAGTGCACGTGCCGGACAACGCCTTCTTGAACGTGGGTCAGCCGGGCCCGGTCGCGGTCAGAGAAGCGGTGTTCGTCGGCGGGCAGTTCACCCCCCGTTCGCAAACCCTGAAACTGGGCGAGACCTATGAGTTCCGGGTTCTCCTCAAGGCAAGGCGCCCCGGTCACTGGCATACCCATGTGCAGCTGAGCGTCGAAACTGGTGGTCCAATTCCCGGCCCTGGCCAGTACATCGACATCAAAGGCAACATGGCTGACTTCCGGGACGACATTAAGCTGCTGAATGGCACGACTGTCGATCTTGAAGACTTCCAAACCACCAAGATCTATCTGTGGCATCTCCTGTGGGCAGTCGCGGGCGCGGCCTGGATTTGGTATTGGTTCAGCAAGCGCGGCTTCATCGGCCGGTTCGTTGCCGTTGCCTCTGGCAAGGGTGAAGAACTGATCACCCCGCAAGAGCGTACCGTTGGAGCAATCGTGCTCGGAGCGGTTTTGGGTACGGTCATTATCTTCTACGCGATCGTAGCCAGCCAGTATCCGAACACCATTCCGCTGCAGGCCGGTCTCATCAGAAACATTGAGCCGATCCCCGGCGCAGTGGGTGGCCCAGTTGCAATCAAATATCTCGGCGGTTCCTACAAGGTTCCTGGACGTGAGTTGGTGGCCAACTTCAAAATCACCAACGAAGGCAAGGAACCCCTCCGGATCGGCGAATTCGCGACTGCGGGTCTTCGCTTCCTGAACCCGGACGTCTTCACCAGCAAGGTGGACTATCCGGACTACCTGTTGGCGGATAGAGGCTTGTCGCTCAGCGATAATTCTCCGATCCAGCCCGGCGAAACCAGAGACATCACCCTGACCATCCAGGACGCGCGGTGGGATACGGAACGTCTCTCGGGTCTTGCCTATGACGTCGACAGCTCCTTTGCTGGTCTCCTGTTCTTGTTCTCGCCGACAGGAACCCGGTATGCCATCGAAGTCGGCGGCGCCGTGATCCCAACCTTTATGCCCGTCTGAGATCTATCTTGAACGGTCCGCATAGAGTGGATAAATAAGAAACAGAATCCCCCGCTGGAGCTATGCCCCAGCGGGGGAAGTCTTTTGGGAGGTCAAATAATGATAATACGAGGAATAGCCGCATGGCTTTTTGCCATGGTTCTGCTCACCTCGGCCGCGCATGCGCATGGTGGGGTGGGCATGCAGGATAACAGATGCGTCTTGCGGATCGGTCCCGATCTGATGTTCTTTACCGGCTATCAGCCGCAAAATTCCCGGGAAGAATTCTGTGACGATATTCCAAGCACCGGGCAGACTGTTGTCGCGCTCGACATGCAGGACACCGAACTCCGGGATATGAACACCGAAATCCGTATTATCAAGGACTTGGGAACCCACACCCGCATGAACGGGTTGCCGGTTCTGACCGATGCGGAATTGGCGAGCCCCGAAGTGCTGGACCCGATTACCATCGCTTATTTGCCGCCGAGAAAATACCCGACAGGTACTCTGACTTTTGAGCATACTTTCCCGGAAGAAGGAAAGTTCATCGGTATCGTCACGGTGAAGAACGGCCATGGCCAGACTTACGTGTCTCAATTCCCCTTCTCGGTGGGGCAAACCCTCGGAAAAAACATACTGCTTTACGGTTTGATGGTTGTAGCCGCCGTGGGCGGCGTCTTTGGCTTTTGGTATTACAGCCGCCACAAGCATGCCCCGCCAAAAGCGGCGGCCTGACACAGGCTGGTGCGGATTAACCGTTGCCGCCCTTTATTGCCGAAACCGCATGAAGGGTGGCGACGTTTTTAGAGCGATCCCGGCGCCCCCGCGTTGGCTCCGGTCGGGGGTGCGGCGCTCTCCTCCCGTCCACCTCCTGTCATTTGACCGGAAATCCGTTTACAAGCTGCATGCCCGTCCAAGGCGCCGTAAACCTTGACCCGGGTGCTGCCTCCCTCTTTTGAATTGTCGAGCTTGCGTATGAAAATCGCCCTGCCATCCCCCATTCAAAACCTTGTCGATATTGTTAGCTGGCAGGTCGGACCGGAAGTCTTTCCCAAGTCAATTTTGCTGCTCGGCATGAGCCTCAGCACTTATGCTTTCGTGGTTTTCCTCCGCAATATCATGGATTATACCTTCATCAAGGCGGTCGGAATCGGGGTCGGGAGCGCCCTTGTGCTCGGTGCTGTTACCATTCTTTGCGCCCGGATTTCCGGCTACCACGAAAGGCTCACCCAAACGCTGACCGCACTGGCCCTCGGCGGCGCGATTGTGCTGTTTGTGACGACCTTTCTGCGGTTCTTCCTCGTTGTCTCCTATCAGATGCAAGGTTTGCCGGAGATCAACGTGATGGAGCTTGCCAATTTTCTGCTCTTTCCCTTATTCGTTTGGAACGTGTTCGTCTTTGCGGCCCTCTATAGGAGGTCCTTTCGCGCGAGCGTTCCCATCGCTTTTGGGATTTCGATCGCGCTCTTATTGGCCCTGGATTTTTGGGTGCCCGCGGCGTTCAAGTTCGCTTAGGCGACGCAGATCGCCCCCGAGCGCCCGAACCGGACCGAGGACGCAATGACCGTGAGTAAGATCGCCTATCAAGGCGAGCCGGGCGCCAATTCCCACATCGCCTGCAAAAACGTATTTCCGCAATGGGAGCCCCTCCCTTGCGCCACCTTCGAGGACGCTCTGGGGGCGATCGCCGACGGCACGGCCATGCTGGGCATGATCCCCATTGAAAATTCAATCGCAGGGCGTGTCGCCGACATCCACCACTTGCTACCGGGGTCCGGCCTTTACATTGTCGGCGAATATTTTTTGCCGATCCATTTTCAATTGCTTGGCATCAGGGGCGCCAAGCTTGCCGAATTGAAGTCGGTCTACAGCCATGTCCATGCGCTGGGCCAGTGCCGCAAGTTCATTCGCCAACATCGGCTTGCCGCGCATGTGACGGGAGATACCGCAGGCTCTGCGCGTGAAGTTGCGGAATGGGCTGATCCGTGCCGCGCCGCGATTGCGACCCGGCTGGCAGCGGAGATTTACCACCTCGATTTGCTCGCCGAAGACATCGAAGACGAGGTCCACAATACGACCCGCTTTGTCGTCCTGGCCAAAACCGCCCAATGGGCAAAGCGTGGCGCCGGCCCAATCGTGACCAGCTTCGTTTTCCGTGTCCGAAACGTTCCGGCGGCGCTTTATAAGGCGCTGGGCGGCTTCGCGACCAATGGGGTCAATATGACCAAGCTCGAAAGCTACATGGTCGAGGGAGAGTTCACGGCGACCCAATTCCTGGCGGACGTCGACGCTCACCCCGACGACCCACCGCTTGCCCGCGCCCTCGAAGAGCTGGCTTTCTTCTGCAAGGAAATGAAGATCCTGGGGGTCTATCCCGCGCATCCGTTCCGGATCGAAAGTCAGCTGCGCCAGCAAGCTCAATGATCAAGACGAAGCGAAGGTAGAGCTGAGATCCGGGACTGACCGAACATTGCGCGCAATTCGAGCCAATTTGTCGCAGGTGGCGAGAAAACGATTTCTTTGTCTTAAATCAGATTAGCGATTACGCTTCCAGGTTAAAGTCAGCCGAGCCGAGCTGAACCTAGACGCTGAATAACACCAGCGTATCCGCGAGAGGAAAAACCGCGATGTTAATGAAAGACGATACGGCAGGTCGCGATATCGACGCGAGGGACAAGCGCCACGCCGACATATTGTGGAAAATTCTGCTGCTCACGCGCCTCGCCATCCCGTTATATGTGTTCTATGCGCTCTATCTCTGGTGGACCTTGCCGCCCAGCGCTTACTTGATGACCGGCAATTAAAGCATGGCAAGCCTTGCCAAGAGCAGGGCGGTTTGCAGAGCCTCATATCCAAACGTTTTTTGAGAGACCTTCATCATGAAGGTCTCTTTCTTTTTGGCGACCGCTATTTGAGTGGAAGCTCTTTGCAATTCTCGATCACCGTCCACTTCGCATCGGCTGGGTTCGTTACGGTGAAAACGATTCCATCATTGACGTTTTGCTGTTCGCCTTTCTCTCCCTCCCCGGTGTCATAGGCCAGCTCGAAACTGAACTGATTGGCTTCGGCCCCACCGCTTGGGTTTTTTAGGTTAAGGGGAATCAGAACAACACTATTGATGTCGCGCTTGTCACCCGCCGCGAGGGTGGTTTCCTCAGGGATGCTCGTAAAGCCCATGATCTGGGCGAATCTCGGATCGGCATGCACAAAGCGGCGATTGGCACTTCCTGCCGCAAGTGTAGGCGGGGATTGGTTCACAAAAAGCCGCACCGGCGCAAAAATAAAGCTGCCGTCGAATTTTGTATTGTCCACGGATTCGATTTTAAAGACCGCAAAGCCCTTGTTTGCCCCCGCGGTCACAGGACCGGCTGGCGTTTCATAGCCTTTGCAAATGCCGAGCGGCCGATAGGATATTTGGGTGGTTTTGCTTGAACTTCGACCGCATCCGGACAACGCCAGAGAGCCCGCGACAAGCATGGGAACAGTCAAAAAACATATTGCTGATGTTTTCATAACATTCTTTCCTTCAGACTCTTCACCGATCAGTTCTTGATTGGGTCGGGCAGCGCCACTTTTTGTAAGATCTATGGCTCCGAGGATCGGTCTCCAACCGCACAGAGGCGAGTCCCCTGAGAAGCGCGCCAGCGCTGCTCACGCGTTTCTGCCGTTAGCCCAGCGCAGCGCTTCGACCCCGGGCAGGCTTTTCCCTTCGAGCCATTCCAGGAACGCGCCGCCTGCCGTCGAGACATAAGTAAAGTCTTGTGTCGCCCCGGCCTGATTGAGCGCTGCGATCGTGTCCCCGCCGCCGGCGATGGTTTCGAGCGCGCCGGCCTTGGTGAGTTGTCCCGCGACTTTGGCGAGCGCCATGGTGCCGGTGTGGAAGGGAGGCACCTCGAAGGCTCCGACAGGCCCATTCCACACAAGCGTTCGGGCCGAAGCAAGAAGCCCCACAACTTGCGAAATGGTGCGCGGTCCAATGTCGAGGATCATTTGATTTTCGCCGATGGCATCGACATCGACTGTCTGGACGGGCACGTTCGGCTCCAGTCGCGAAGCGACGACGGCATCAACCGGTAGTACCAGCTTGCAATTTGCGGCGTCGGCATCGGCCATGATCTTGCGGGCGACATCGGCAAATTGCTTCTCGCAGAGCGATTTTCCAACGGGCTTTCCGGCCGCGGCTAGGAATGTATTGGCCATGCCGCCGCCGACAAACAAATATTCGACACGGCGCATGAGATTGCCGAGAAGCTCGAATTTGGTTGAGACTTTAGCGCCGCCGACAATCGCAGCCAACGGCCGCTTTGGATCCGCCAGCATGCTGGTCAGCATTTCCAGCTCATACTGCATGGTGCGGCCGACATAGGCTGGCAGCTTATGGGCCAAGCCTTCGGTCGAGCCATGCGCGCGATGGGCGGTCGAGAAAGCGTCGTTGACGTAAATATCGCCAATCTCGGCCAAGGCATCGATGAAGGCCGGATCGTTCTTGGTTTCGCCGGAATGAAACCTTGTATTTTCGAGCAGCAGGATATCCCCGTCCCGCATCGCATTGACGGCACTTTTCGCGACATCGCCGATGCAATCGGAGGCAAAGCAGATGAAACGTCCGATTTGACGTTCGAGCTCAACGGCCACCGGCTTCAGCGAGGTCTTCGCTTCCGGCCCGTTCTTGGGGCGGCCGAGATGGGAAAGGATAATGACCCTTCCCCCTTTTTCGGAAATCTCCCGAATATTGCCGAGGATCCGATCGATGCGTGTCGCATCGCTGATCTTGCCGTCTTCCATCGGCACATTGAGGTCGGCGCGGACAAGCACCCGCTTGCCGGTGAAGACCACGTCGTCGAGAGTTCGGAATGGAGACATCGGCGTCGTTCTCGTCATACCAGCTTCCCCATGGCGACGGCGGTATCGATCATGCGGTTGGAGTATCCCCATTCATTGTCGTACCAGGACATGACCCGCACGAAGGTTTCCTCCATCACTCGCGTCTGATCCATGTGGAAGATCGACGAATGCGAGTCGTGATTGAAATCCGCCGAAACATTGGGGCTTTCGGTGAAGGTCAGAATACCCTTCAATTGCTGCTCGGAAGCACGCTTCACCGTCTCCTTGATTTCATCGGTTGTCGTGGCGCGTTTGGCGACGAATTTGAAATCGATCACCGAAACATTGGGCGTGGGCACCCGGATCGCCGCCCCATCGAGCTTTCCGTTCAGCTCGGGCAAGACGAGGCCGACCGCCTTGGCCGCGCCGGTCGACGTCGGAATCATCGATAGCGCCGCCGCCCGCCCGCGATAAAGATCCTTATGCATCGTATCGAGCGTCGGCTGGTCGCCGGTATAGGAATGCACCGTCGTCATGAATCCTTTTTCGATGCCGATTGCATCATGCAGGACTTTGACGACCGGAGCGAGGCAATTGGTGGTGCAGGAGGCGTTGGAGACCACCAGATGATCCTTGGTCAGCTTGTCGTGATTGACGCCAAAAACCACTGTCAGATCGGCATGATCGCCGGGGGCAGAAATGAGAACGCGCTTGGCGCCGGCCTTCAGATGCGCGGCGGCTTTTTCACGGGAGGTGAACAGTCCGGTGCATTCGAGCGCGATGTCGACGTTGAGTTCCCTGTGCGGCAACTCCAGCGGGTCACGGATCGCGGTAACTTTGATCGGCCCATCGCCGTAATCGATCGAGTCGCTTGTCACCGTTATGATGCCTGGGAATCGGCCGTGAACGGAATCGAACCGAAGAAGATGCGCATTGGTCTCGACCGGACCGAGATCATTGATTGCAACAACCTGAATGTCCTTGCGCTTTGATTCCGCGATCGCCCGGAGGACATTGCGGCCGATGCGGCCAAATCCATTGATAGCGACTCTAATCGCCATATCATCTCCTTCTCTTCGAGCGGACCGGCCCGAACAGCGCATTGGCGCAAGGGGCTACTTTTTTATCGCGTGGCTGGGATTGACCGTCAACTATTGCTGCGTTGCAGTGCAGCTTTGACTACTGCATTGGGCGTGATGTTGAAGTGATTGTACAAGTCTTTGTAGGGAGCGCTCTCACCAAAAGTTGTCATTCCGATGAAAATACCGTTTTCGCCGATGAGTTCGTCCCAGCCTTGACGGACGGCCGCTTCGACCCCGATCCGGATCGGCGCATCGCCGATGATCGCCTGGCGCCGGACGCTGTCCAGTTGCAAGAACAGGTTCATGCACGGAACTGAGACGACGCGGACCGGAACGCCCTGCGCCGAGAGAGCGCTCCTAGCGTCAAGCGCAATCGAAACTTCCGAACCGGATGCAAAGATCGAAACCTTGGCTGGGCCACCCTCGGCCGGGGCCAGCTCATAGGCCCCCGCCGCGCACAGATTTTCGGTTTTAAATTCAAGCCGAACGGCAGGTAGATTCTGGCGGGTCAAAGCCAGGATTGAGGGTGAATTTCGGGCCTCGAGAGCGAGCTGCCAGCATTCGAGCGTCTCGGTTTGATCGGCCGGGCGGAACACCAGCATATTGGGGATGGCGCGCAAAGCCGCCAGTTGCTCGACCGGCTGATGGGTCGGGCCGTCTTCGCCAAGCCCGATCGAATCATGCGTAAAAACCTCGATGGAGCGAATTCGCATCAAAGCGGCAAGCCGCAGCGCTGGCCGACAATAATCGCTGAAGGTCAGGAACGACGCGCCGGACGGAATAAAGCCGCCGTGCAGCGCAATGCCGTTGACCGCCGCCGCCATCCCGTGCTCGCGGATCCCCCAGTGAATATAGCGGCCAGCATAGGAAGATGGCGTGATCTCCGGGGTGGCCGCGACTTTCGTGTTGTTCGAAGGGGTGAGATCCGCCGAGCCCGTCACCAGCTCGGGAACCGCCTTTGCGATCACTTCCAGCACGGCCTGGGACGCTTTGCGAGTGGCGATGGCGGTGCGATCGTCGGCGAGCTTGCGCTTATAGGTCTGAACCGCCTCTTCAAAAGATCCGGGCAGATCGCCGCGCAAGCGGCGCTCGAATTCACCTCTCTCCGTCGAAGGCAACAGCTTTTCTGCCTTGAGCCAGGCCTTGCGCCGCCCCGCACCGCGTTTCCCGGCCTTCCTCCAAGCCGCCAAAATCGGCTCAGGGATAACGAAGGGCTCATAGGGCCAGTGGAGATTGCCGCGGGCGCCGGCGATCTCCTCCGGTCCGAGTGGCTCGCCATGCGCCTTGGACGTTCCGGCGCGCGTCGGCGCCCCGAAACCGATCGTCGTCCGGCAGGCGATGAGGCTTGGCTTCTCGGATTTCTGTGCCTTGCGGATGGCCCGCAGGATCGCGGCCTGGTCATGCCCGTCGATGCGGACGGCGTTCCAATTGCACGCCTGGAACCGTTTCACCTGGTCGACCGAATCCGCAAGCGACAGGGGACCGTCGATGGAGACGTGGTTTTCATCATGAAGCACGATCAGCCGGTCCAGCCGGAGATGCCCGGCGATCGCGATCGCCTCCTGGCTTAGTCCTTCCATCAGATCGCCGTCGGAGACGAGCACGAAGGTATGATGATCGACGATCGGACCGAACTCAGCGTTCAACATCCGCTCCGCCAGGGCCATGCCGACAGAAGTGGCAAGACCCTGTCCCAGCGGGCCGGTGGTTGTCTCCACCCCGGGCGTGTGGCGGTATTCGGGATGGCCGGGGGTTATCGAGCCAAGCTGACGAAACCGTTGCAGTTGCTCGATGGTCATGCTCGGCTCTCCGGTCAGGTAGAGCAGGGCATAAAGCAGCATCGATCCATGTCCGGCGGACAGGACGAAACGGTCCCGATCCGGCCAGGTGGTGTCCGCGATGTCGTATTTCAGCACCTTGGTGAACAGCACCGTGGCAATATCGGCGGCGCCCATCGGCAAGCCGGGGTGGCCGGATTTGGCCTTTTCCACCGAATCCATGGCCAGCGCGCGAATCGCATTGGCCATTTCATCGTGGGTGACTTCGTCACGGATTTCGCGATCCACCATCACTTGTTCACCGTCCGGAGTTAGCGGCCGTATCCGAGCGGGACCCTCTCGTCCAGGGGCGGCTGGGAGCCATGCCGCAGGGGAAAGCATGGATTGCGCGGTCTGACAACCGCTGAAAGGCTTGTGTCAACGCACTGCCTATGTTTCTTTAGCCGCACTTTGACGTCTCGAAGGGCCGCCGCGTGATGAATTGCCGCGATTTGGTGCGCTGCCTGCGCTAAGCTGCGTTTCCGCAGCCCGAAGCACTTAGCGCGCGTCGGCCGGTTTGTCGACCGGCGCCTTGGGGGCTGGCACGGCGGGTGGGCGGGCCGCGACAAGAAAGCGCGGCTTTACCTGGGGGTAGGCTGATCGCACAAGTCAAACATGATTCATGCGTGAGTTTCGGACGCTGAAGGCGCTCGCATGACCGAGGACGCCGCCACCAAAGCGAAATTGCCGGAACGCCTCGAAGCGGCGCTGAGACGGCTGGCCGCCGCGCTGGACCGGCTGGACGCTGCGAGCGAGAGGCGGGTCAAGATGGACGCGCTTCGCGCCAATCTCGAAGAGGAGCTTGCGGTCATGCAGGACGACCGCTCGCGCCTGGCCGTTGAACTCGATGGCGCCATCGCCCGGACCAAGTCGCTGGAATTGGCCAATGACGAGGTGGCCCGAAGGTTGAGCCATGCGAGCGAGACGATCCGGGCCGTCCTCGCCGAGGCCGATGAACGGGACGACTGAGGGAAATGTGTCTCGGAGTTCTTTAACCGATCCGATTTGAGAGGGGACGATGGCGCAACTTGCGGTCACGATCGCGGGCCGGGTTTACCGGCTGGCTTGCGACGAAGGGGAGGAGGCCCGTCTCGGCGATCTCGCCCAATTGGTCGACGCCAAGATCGAGGGGATGCGGCAACGTTTCGGGGAAATCGGTGATCAGCGGCTGAGTATCATGGCGGCGATCACCCTTGCCGATGAATGGGCCGAGGCGAATAACCGCGCCCGCGAACTTGAGGCCGAACTCTCGCGGCTCAAATCAGGGCCGGCGGGAGGTGTCCCCGGCCGCGATGAATGGGCCGACCGCATTGCGGTTTCGCTCGGCGAGGCGGCGCTGCGGATCGAGCGGGTGGCGCAGGACTTGAACGCTGCCGGCCGCGAGTGAAGGCCGGGCGCACGCCCTAATCCATTCAATGCCCGCGAAAGAAATGTGTCCCAGTTTGAATTCTGCTTTGCACCAGAAGCTGACATCTGCACTGATATCTGCACAGTCTAGCTGCTTGATCTGATAGGCCCGGATGCGCTGTGCATCTTGAATTACGCACCGTCGCACACACACTAATTTCGCCACATTGCGCAATTCCGCTGGAAGCGACAATTTATGCCTTGCCGAAGCCGCCTCTATTTGCGTTTCTGGCTACAAGTTGGAAGGGCATCGTGATCCTAAAATCCCTTTGTCGGACGTGGGCCCTCAGCGATCCAGCCGCGATCCTGGCTGTTGCGGCCTTTCTCGGGGCGGCGATGAGCGTGGCGTCCGCGGAGGACGCCGAACCGTCACTGCCCAATCAGTCTTCCCTGACCGACACACCCGATGGTCCTAAAGAGCAATTGCGCAGCATCGGTATTATGCCGGACGTCTGGGTAACGCAGTTCTATCAGGGCCAGACGGAAGGCGACGGCAGCAAGACCTGGCGCTACGGCGGGAAGCTCGACACTTTCCTTAAAGTGGATGCGGAGAAACTTGGCCTTTGGCGGGGATTCCATGTCAACGTGCAATACGAGCATTACTTCGGTCAAAACATAAACAGGACGGATTTTGCGCTTATTCCGGTCAACACGGCGCTGGCCTATGTAGAACGAGACGGCTATCACTCCGCTCTCTCCGTCAGCATCACGCAGGATTTCGGCGAGTATTTTTCCGTCAGCGCCGGAAAATTCAACATGATGACGCTCGCATCGAAGACCCCGTTGATCGGCGGTGGCGGCATCGACACTTTCATGAACAGAGCTTTCGCCCTGCCATCGACCGGGGTGGCCTACACAGCTTTCAGAGGAGGTGCCGGCGACAGGGTTGTTCTCTCGGCGCCCTATCTTATTGGCGGAATAGTGACGATTAAGACAGAGCCGATCAATTTCGCGTTGATGATCGCCGATCCGCGCAGCGCGATAGATCCCAGGGTCATCGAGCGCCCGTTCGAGAAGGGGTTGGCAGTGGGCGGTGCTGCGACTCTTAAAACGGAGATCGCCGGCCTTCGTGGTTTTCACACATTGCGCGCCGCCTACAGCAATGCGCGCGGCATCGATCTCGAAGACATCGCCGACGTGCCCCGACCATCAGCGCTCGGCAGCTCAGTGAGGACCAAAAAAGGATTTTGGTTCACTTCTTACGCCATCCAGCAGAACTTCGTACAAAGCGAACAGAATTCGGAGGTCGGCTGGGGTCTGTTCACGCTCGCGACCCTTTCAGACGGAAATCCCAGCCCTGTCAGATGGAGCGTCCTTGCGGGCCTCGGAGGGAACAATCTGTTGGCGGGCCGCGAGAACGACCGTTGGGGCATTGGTTTCTTTCACTTTGGGCTGACTGAGCCCTTGCTTGCGGGACTGTCCGCGCTGGGAGTGAACCGACGCAGCGAAGGCGGAATGGAGGCTTTCTACAATCTCGCGATTACGCGTTGGCTGCGCTTGTCCGCCGATCTGCAGGTGATCGATCCCTGGAATCCGACCAAATCAGGAGCGACTTACGCAGCGTTGCGCCTGCAAACGAAGTTCTAGTCAATTCAGTCCCACTGTTCGCCTGCTGTTCACAGGCCGGCCAATTTGCTAAGGACCCTTTGGATTAGCTCCGCAATGGGATACTTGAACAGTAGTAGCGGCAACATCGGCAGCAGCGCAGCGACCACGACGGTTATCAACAGACGCGTGCTTACCGGCACCCAGCGCATATTACGTACGACTCCGAGGCTGTTGGACAAATCAGCCAGTGACTGCAAATCAGCTGTGCCCAACAAGGGATCCGCCGGGATCGTGGACGCTTTCAGCCATTTCTTCTCGAAGTCGTTCACGTAACGCGCTGCGAACACCATATAGTCGCTTAAGCCCTTCTCCTGGCAGGCTCTGAGCTTAGAGGCGAAGACGCAGGGGGGCAGAAATATCAGCGCCAGTTCCACGATAAGAGTGAACGCAAACGCAGGGTAAATCACCTCGAAGACCGTCTTGCCCGAGGAAATTTCCTCGGCGAACGATGCGGACACAAGGATTGAGATCGCCAGCACTAAGGCGGTGAAATGGGATTGCACAACTTCCAGATATCCGAGTCCCGCGGCACCGTCGGGATGAATCGGCACGAGGTGGAGATCCATTTTCGCCAAGCGCCAGAGGAAGTGGCACCAGAGGGCGATTCTCCAAATCCAGCGAAATATCAGGAAGCGAAAAAGCGGCAGACAAACGATCCAATACCAAAGACCTGCTAAGGAAACATCGCTTAGGGCTCGGGTCGGTTCGAGCGCCGCCGTTTTTCCCGAAACGTGCAACTGCGCGGCAAACAACGACAGCAGCACGGCGGCCAACAGGCACATTGCTTCCGGCAACCAAGCGTCTTTCCACCGGACCGTGGAGGCGATTTCGGAGTCCAGGGCCGGCAGCGCCTTCTCGGGCACGACCCCGGAGCGCACGATCGTGCTGACAAAGTCCCTCAACCGAGGGTCCAATGACGATTCGCACAAAAAGAGCAGCGGAATGACCACCAACAAGCGAACATCTCCGGCGATCGCCGAAAGCGAAAACAACCTGTCACTGACGCCCTCGATGAGTGCTAACATCAGCAAGATTGCCCACAAGAACAAACCCAGAGCCAGCCCGAGCGCAACCGAGTTCGTTTCGCCGCGGACTAGGCCCAGGCGCCGTCCAAGCTGGTGAAGCGGGCCGCCGAGCAGCGAGAATTTCTCAAGTCTTCCAGCTTCTTCCATACTCCGCGACTCGACTGCCAACGAACTCTTGTTTTGCCTTCGTTGCCTTGACGCAGAGCTCAAAATTCACTCCCGTCGTAGGAACGATTTCCCGCCAGTGATAAGGACATCTTGCCGGAGGCGTCTCCACATTGCTCCTCAAGCGCGGCGGGAGCCGGCCACAGCCTGGCTTCCGCCGCAATCGAGCGTCCGAGCCAGAAGGATAATGCACGTTATCCCATGGGTTTAGCGTGACGTCCAATAATCTCGCGCGGGTCACGATGATGACCGGCTTCGCCCAACGGATAGACCAACTCGTCGAGTATCGTTGGGCAATTGGAACGCCCCTGCCAGGATCAGCGTTCACCCCTGCCGGAAAGACTCGCGAAGAAGGAGACATGCGGCACAAGTTGGAGTGAACAAACCAGATTTTCATAAGAGGCAAAGAATGCCTTATATTTAAGGGAGGATGTTCGCGATGAGAAAGATGATCGTTCTTGAATTTGCTGCCGTGGCATTAGGAGCGACGCTGGCTATTGGGCTCGGCACACACGCTCAAGCCGCGGTCCCCGCGAATTATTCCCAAGCGTGCACGGAAGTTGTCGCGCCAGTTGTCGCATCCAACGGCTTCGTGGAGAAAGCGCTTTATGCCCGTCGTGTGGTGCGCCGCACCGCTCGCCGGACTTCTCGCCGTCACAGCTACTGAGCGAAGACCAGCCGAATACGTGCCGTGGTCTGATCGTGTGTTTCACGGTGCTGGACTCTGCGCTTCGCCACCCAGCACACTGGTGTGCTGGGTGTGCCTAGCTCACGGCTGGCGCCATGGTGAAGCTTGACCGGTTATCCGAAATCCCGATCTCCTGCGTGTTTGAACGGGCCTGGATATCGAGCACCGGCTCGATATCCAATCAACGCGCGTGCGGCGGATCACTTAATCATCGCGGTTTCGCTCGGCGAGGCGGCGCTGCGGATCGAGCAGGTGGCGCAGGATCTGAACGCTGCCGGCCGCGAGTGAAGGTCGGCCGCACGCCCTAATCCATTCAATGCCCGCGAACGAAGTGTGTCCCAGTTTGAATTTCTGCTTTGCACCGTGAGCAGACGTTGCGCTCCGAATAGATAGGACGGCCTATGAATGACTGACTACCAGTTCTTCTATGACTTTCAGTTCGGCCTTCGTCTGCCCTATGATGTCGGCGGTGCATGCGACACAGAAAATCGGTCGCGTGGTGAATCCGTTTTTTAGCTTCGGGATCTGAAAGCAGGGATGCCCGGTTGCTACCTTTTCCGAGCACCGGTCACAATGCGTCGCCTTCCCACACGTATGTACAACCGGCACGCCAGTCGACATAGATAGAAGGGACGGCGTCTTACCCTTTGGCTTTGCCACTCAGCAGCCCCTTGTATCGACGCGTTAGTGCGTTGAGGACGTCTTCCAGATCAGCTTCGGCCGCTACAAATTCCTCTGTGGCCCACTCTTTTCGTGGCTTCGGATATCTCTTCTTGAGATCCTTGTTGATGAGCGTGACACAAGCTACGAAATTGTTTGTAGCAGCGACGCCCAGACTGATCAGGTCACGACCGCCTCGGTTGATACCAAGCCTGTTGATCAGGAGATTGGCCGCTCTGTTGACCTGCTCGTTTAGCCCCTTTTTCTTCGCCTCCCATTCTCGTTGGGGGAGAACTTGGAAAGGTTGCGCCGCCTTGGACGTTGTCCTTGTGCTTGACTTTGCGAGGACGATCGCCTCCGCCTGCTCAGGATCGAGGCCGAGGAGTTCGAGCCTCTCCCGAAGTTCCTTGATAATGTCTTCCTGTTCAGCTGAAGTGAACTGTTCCTCAATCAGCGAGTCTACGATCTCGTAATTCACCACGGCCGGTTCGGATAGCTTCATTCGTGCCTCGCCGCTCTTCACATCGGCAGGGGGCTCCGGCTCCTTTCCCCCAATCACGTCCTCCCAGAATTTCTGATCGTCGCTTTCAAACAACTTGAACTCGCGAAGCCTCTCATCGAGATTCATGCCGGCGTGCGTTACGACGTGCCCATAGTTATCCGGATGGCCCGGGCTATTCTGGACTACGGCCCGCAGAATTCGTCCGACGAACTGGATATAGGGTGCGAGTGTGCGGAACGGCCGGAAGATTGCGGCGACGCTGAGCTTGGGGTGATCGAAGCCTTCACCAAGCATTTGAACCTGCACAATACAGTCGAGTTCACCGCTCGTAAGGCGGCGCTTCACGTCGGCCTTCTTGTCCTCATCCATCTCGCTGGAAATAAGATCAGCGTTGAAGCCGCGCGCTTGGTACAACCGAACGATCGATCGAGCATGATTCACACTGCAGGCGACCGCGATTAGCTGATGGGCTGTTCCAGTCTCTCGCAGCTGTTCCAGTCTTTGCAGGCTATTATCCACGATAGTCTGGTTGCATGGCTCGGAAAGAGCAATGCCTCGACTGAACCAGTCTTTATCCTTCATGACCAAGACTTCGTCGAGCGTATACGTTTTTGTCTCGCCATGTGCGGTGAATTCAAGCTCGCTGGGCGCTGCGTAAGATGCAGTCACACGCTTGATATAGCCTTTGAAGGTCGCTTTCTTAAACGGATAGCGATAGACCTGATCGCCTTCGATCTCTTGAGCATCCCCCCGGAACGGTGTTGCGGTCATGTTGATGACACGAGCGGCACCGAAATGCTCCCGCACCTTCCGCCAGCTTTCCGCCGGCGAGTGATGCGCCTCATCGACGATGAGCATGTCGAAAAAATCGTTCGGGAACTGACGCAGCCACTTTTCTGGGTTAGTTGAGAGTTGTTGGACGTTCGAGACGACGAAATGCGACTTCTCGCAGACCGATAGATTCCCGGTGTCGAGCGTCGTAGCAAAAGGTCCGCCGATCATAGCGTCGTCCGTGAGAACGCCGCGTCTACGCCAGAAACATTTTTGCCGATTGGTGACATCCAGGGACTCGAACAATCCTTCCTTGATTGTGAGGTTGGGCGCGATCACCAGCACTCTTCCTTTCGCGATGCCAAAAGGCGCGATCGCCGCGATCCCGGACTTGCCACAACCGACCGGGATCTGGATGATGGCGGTCTGCTTGCCGGACTTAAAATATTCGTACAGCGCCCTATAGGCCTCTACTTGGGGCTCACGAAGTTGCATGTTCTCTTCGATATGAGCCGGCGTCTTCAGAAAGAATTGCTCAAGAGGAATATTCGAGCGAACCCATGCGTCCAAATCGCGCTTACTGAAAAGCCACTTGCTGCCAACTTTGTTGGACGGGAGCGTTCGCTCCCTTGCCAGGGCGTATAGCGCCGTTTTCCCAAGCTGCAGGTATCGCGCAGTTTCCTCGATCGTCATCCATTCTTCGGCCATGGCGCGTCCTTCCTTGCCGTTTTCTATCAAATGGCATTGGCTGATGCAAGTCTGTCGAACGGGCGGCCGTTCCTGGAACTCGGTAGGGCCGGGGAACGACGGCAAATGGCGCAAAGCGGCCGGTGAAAATCGAGTGCCGGACATCGCTTGGGTGATTCGCAGAAATTCAAACTGAGGCACGACGCGCGAAAAACTGGTATTTCTCCCCACCACCCCCTAGATTGAACAAGCGGAGCTGCGGGGTGCGTGTTGGATCAGCATTCCCGGGGCCTTATCGATCTCTAAGGGAGCTGTCCCTGGCCTTGCCCGTGGGCTTGGCCACACGGCGCCCACCTACGTTGTAGGTTCCCGGGATCGATATCCCACGGCCATCGCGGCCCCGCGCTTATTCCTTCCGGCTGGATTATGTCCCTCGCAGTTAAAAAAGCGTCCCTGCGCGCGAGGGCCCTCGCGCGGCGCGGCGAGACCACCGCCGAGACCGCGGCTGCCTTCGCCGCACGGCTGGCGGCGGAGGGCCTTGCCCTTGTTCAGCGTCTGCGACCCTTGATCGCCTCGGCCTATTTTCCGCTGGCAAATGAGCCCTCGACCTTGCCGCTTCTGAAAAATCTTGCCGCTGCCGGGGTCAAAACCGCTCTGCCGGTGACCGGCCGGCTCGGCACACCGCTGGTGTTCCGGCTGTGGCGGCCGGGAGACCCTACGCTGAAGGGCAAAATGGCGATCGAGGAGCCGCTGCCGACGGCCCCTGAAGTGGCGCCGGATCTCCTGTTTGTGCCGCTTGCGGCCTTCGACCGGACAGGCCAAAGGATCGGCTATGGCGCCGGCTTTTATGACCGCAGCCTGGCCCAGCTGCGGGCGAAAAAGACGATTTATGCCGTAGGTGTTGCCTATGCGAGCCAGGAAGTCCCGGAAGTTCCGCATGAAGCCCACGACGAAAGGCTCGATTACGTGCTAACGGAAAACGAGTTGATTGACTGCCGGGCTCAGCTTTAGAGCGTCGGGTCTGGCATTTCAGGATCGTTTTTCGCATGCGTCTTCTTTTCGTCGGCGACGTCGTCGGCCGTGCCGGCCGCGCCGTTCTCATGGAAGAATTGCCCAAATTGCGCCTCGCCTGGGGGCTCGACTGCGTGGTCGTCAATGGCGAAAACGCGGCCGGAGGTTTTGGAATCACCGAGACCATTTGTGCCGAGTTTGTCGCCGCGGGTGCCGATTGCGTAACTCTCGGCAATCATGCCTTCGACCAGCGCGAGGCGCTCGTCTTTATCGCGCGCCAGCCGCGCCTGATCCGGCCGCTCAACTATCCGCGCGGGACGCCGGGCAGCGGCGCCAATCTGATCGAGACCGCGACCGGCGCCCGTGTGCTCGTTATCAATCTGATGGGCCGCATCTTCATGGACGCGCTGGACGATCCCTTTGCGGCGATTGAGCGTGAATTATGCGCCTGCCCGCTTGGAGCCGGCTGCGATGCCTTGGTTGTCGATTTCCATGCCGAGGCGTCGAGCGAAAAACAGGCTTTCGCACATTTCGTCGATGGGCGAGTCTCCCTTGTCGCGGGAACCCACACGCATGTTCCCACTGCCGACTACCAGATCCTGCCGCAAGGCACCGCGTATGTGACCGACGCCGGAATGACCGGCGATTATGATTCGGTCATCGGCATGGAAAAAGAGGAGCCGATCCGGCGATTCACGACCAAGCTGCCGGCCTCGCGGTTCGAGCCGGCCTCCGGTACGGCGACCCTTTGCGGCCTCGCTGTCGAACTCGACGCCAGGGGTCTCGCGGTCAAGATCGCGCCCGTGCGGATCGGCGGCAGGCTGTCTCAGGCACGGCCGCAATTTTGGGACTCGGTTGAAAAAGTGCCGGTGCCGTGACGGCTACATGCGAGATGTAGTCTGGCCGTTCACAGCGCTTGCAAGAATAGCGGCCAGCGCTTTGTTGCCCGCGACCGTGGGGTGAACGCCATCCGTGGAATAAAGGGTTTCGCTCCACGTCGGCTCTTTCGCCACATCCACGCAGGTCAGCGCCTGTTGCCGGCAAATCTCCTGAATCGGAGCGATCACTGCTTGCCACCCCGCCGTGTTTCTAAGATTCTTGAGCATCGGATACATAAAGATCACGACCTTACGGTCTTTGGCGGCGTTCGAGACAAGCGTTCTGAAGCGCTCCAATTGGGCGGGGTCCGTCGTGCCGGTGACAGGCAATGAACCGAATTCGTTGACGAAGTGGCCAACCAGAGGACGCACGACATATTTGCCGAATGCGAAATTCGTCAAACTCCATCCTCTGCGGTCGGGAAAAACATAATAACCGGGCCAGGGATTCGGCGCCGAAAGGCCTCCGTCCATATATTCGATGATCAGAGCATCGGCGTTTTTCAGAACGTCCGGATTGCGATCGAGATAGACCATCTCGTTGACATTCGACCAGCCGCCCGCGGCCGCCGACCACACGGTGGTGCGACCGTCCAGATCCTTTTCCAAAAGGGGGCCGAGCTTATCGTCGTGATGGAAAGGATTGCCGCCGAGTACAATGCTATTGCCTATGAGCAATATGTCGGGATGCTTCTTGGGGTCCCAGTTGGACTTATTCCCCATGTGCCGATCATTAAAATACCATTCGTTGCGATTTAAGAAATTGCCCTGCTGATTGGCGGCCGGGATATATTTAATTTCATCGTCGCGGTCATAGATCGGGAAGGATCCATAACCGACATAGCGCAGTCCCAATTCCAGTAAGACCAAACTCATTGCAGCTGCACAAAATATAACCGTTGCAATAGATAAGCGGCGGCGAACCATTCCTCGCTCCGGCGAAAGACGAACCAATGCTGGCCTTAAAGCGCGCCGATCCATTCGGCGAGCCGTGCGCAAACGCACGACACGCAAGGATCGTTCCTAAATCACCGACTCGCCCCAGGATTTGGCCGACGTCTATTTGAGGAAAACGTAAATATCGGCTTCGAGGTTCGCGTCGTCGGGTTCTTTCGTATCGGTCAGATATTCCTCGATGAAGCGATTTTGCGATTCGAGGCCCTTTTCATCGAGGAACGCGGTGATGAGATCATAGGTCGAATCGATATCGTCATAAGCTCCGCGGTGCAGGAACTTGATCGCTTTGCCGGTGGGCGATTCTCCGATTTTCACGCCGTCGCTCAATTCGATTTTGCTGTCGGGCTTTTCGGTAAGCGGCACCATCGCCTCGAATTGGAAGCTCGTATCGTCGGTCGCCAAGAACAAGGCAAAGGGGCGCCCGGATGCGACGAGGTTGGCTTTCTTGACCGCGGCCTGCACCTTGTCGATTGCACTCATCACTGACTTGAAGCCATTCGCCCATTCCGCTTTTTCGTCGATCATGGCCACGGGCCGGGCGTTCATTTCAAGCGTCACGGCCGAGGCATCGTTCGGCACTCCGGGAGCGGCTTTTGACTCGGGTTCGGTGGGGGGAGCCGCGTCGGGTGCGCTTTTCCCGTCGGGCGCTGGCGCCGCTGGCGTGGAATGGTCGGCGGCCGGACCCTGACCGCGCGTTTGGGCAACAGACGGCGTCGGCTGCAGGACCAAAACCGTGAGAAGTAAGCCAAACAGAATTTCGGCGCCCAGCAAACGGGCGATGTTGCCAATCCTCATGTACCGCGCTCCAAAACTATGTTTCCGCGAGAGCCCAAACGATCTAGTCCGTCCGGCAGGAGACTACGCCAATCCTGGCATAATTTGGCCCACACCTGCGATAAAACTGGCCGGCAAGCAAAGTTTTTTCTATATCAGAGGGCGCAAGCGGGATGGCCGTGCCTTCCCGTTTCGTGAAACGGTTCGTCCGTGGAGCCTTGTCGCCGAGAGTAATTTTCCCCATTCTTTGGGGATGCG
Organism: Beijerinckiaceae bacterium; assembly: GCA_004564215.1. Classification (NCBI taxonomy): domain Bacteria; kingdom Pseudomonadati; phylum Pseudomonadota; class Alphaproteobacteria; order Hyphomicrobiales; family Beijerinckiaceae; species Beijerinckiaceae bacterium. Next base: position 2,152,051 of record CP024846.1, read on the forward strand.
ACGGGCAATTGCTTCGCAAACATGGTGGAAACCAAGCCGCAGATGATTGATTGAGCCCATGAGCGCCCTGGCGAATAGATCCGTCACGAAGATGAACGGAATAGGTAACGAGATCGTAATTCTCGATCTGCGCGGGAGCGGCCTGACTGTCAGCGGCGCCGAGGCGCGTGCGATCTGGCGGGGGAAAGGCCTCGCCTTCGATCAGCTTATGGTCCTGCACGAACCCCGCTCGAAAGGGACGGATGCGTTCATGACGATCTACAACCGCGACGGTTCGCAAGCCGAGGCATGCGGCAATGGCACGCGCTGCGTCGCCTTTGCCTTGACCCGTGAAACGACGCGGGAAAAACTTGTTCTTGAAACAGCCGCCGCGCGGCTCGAATGTCGGCGGATTGGCGAACGCATCTTTAGCGTTGACATGGGTCAACCGCGTTTGGCCTGGAATGAAATTCCATTGCGCGATCCCGTTCCCGATACGCGCAAAATAGAATTGCCGACACATGCAATCACTGCGACTTTGCCTTCGTTCGCAGCCGTCAACATGGGAAATCCGCATGCGATTTTTTGGGTCGACGACATCGAGCCCTATGATCTCGAAAAGCTCGGCCCCTTGCTTGAGACCCATCCGATTTTTCCCGAGCGCGCCAATATCTCCCTCGCCCATGTGACATCGCGCGAACGGATCGAACTCAAGGTTTGGGAACGCGGCGTCGGCTTGACCCTCGCCTGCGGATCGGCTGCCTGTGCGGCGCTGGTCGCCGCGGCGCGCCTTGGTCTTACGGAGCGTCATGCGACAGTCAGCCTGCCCGGCGGCGATCTCGATATTGAATGGCGGGAGACGGATGACCATGTCGTGATGGCCGGCCTGGTCGAGCTTGAATTCGAGGCGCGGCTCGATCCGGTTCTGTTCAAGGACATTGCGGCGTGACGCATTTTTGCCGGCCTCCGGACGACGTTGAAGTCGTGACCTTCGGCTGCCGGCTCAATCTTGTCGAGTCCGAAGCGATGCGACGCGCGGCGCTAGGCCAGGGGAAGCGTGGTGTCGTGATCGTCAACACCTGTGCGGTGACTGCGGAAGCCGAGAGGCAGGCGCGCCAGGCGATTCGCCGCATCAAGCGCGAGCGGCCGGCAGCCGAAATTGTCGTCACAGGTTGCGCCGCCCAAATCAACCCGGCCCTGTTCGCATCGATGCCGGAAGTATTTCGAGTCATCGGAAATAGCGAAAAGGCCGATCCGGCCATTTGGGCGGAAGCAGGTGAGGAAGTCCGGGTCGCTGTCTCGGACATTATGTCGGCGGAGGCGGCGCCAAAGGCGCTCACCGAAGGTGTCGAGGATCATACGCGCGCATTTCTGGCGGTGCAGACGGGTTGCGATCACCGTTGCAGCTTTTGCATCATCCCGTTCGGGCGCGGCCGTTCCCGCTCGGTCCCGGAGACGGAGGTTATCGACGCGGCGCGCCGGCTGACCGCAAACGGTTTTCGTGAGATCGTTTTGACCGGCGTCGATCTCACCTCCTATGGCATCGATCTCGAAGGCGCCCCGGCGCTCGGGCACCTCGTCCAGTCGATTTTGCGCGCGGTGCCAAGCCTTCAGCGGCTGCGGCTTTCCTCGATCGACTGTATCGAGGCGGATGCCGCGCTCATCGGGGCGTTCGCGGACGAGCCGCGTCTTATGCCCCATCTCCATCTCTCGCTCCAGGCCGGCGACGATCTGACCCTGAAGCGCATGAAGCGGCGTCATCGCCGTGCCGATGCGCTGCGGTTATGTGGTGAATTACGCCGGCTGCGGCCGGATATTGTTTTCGGTGCCGATCTGATCGCCGGATTTCCGACCGAGACCGAAGCGATGTTCCAAAATACGGTCGCGCTGGTCGATCAGTGCGGCCTAACCCATCTTCACGTTTTTCCATTTTCCGCCCGCGTCGGCACCGCGGCCGCGAAAATGCCTCCGGTCGCCCCGGAAGTTGTGAAGGAAAGGGCCAAGCGTCTGCGCGAGGCCGGGGATCTGGCGCTGCGCCGCCATCTCGACACGCAAATCGGCAAGCTCTTGCCGGTGCTGACGGAGAGGGGCGGCATGGCCAGGACGGAGGATTTCACGCGGGTGAGGCTGAAAGACCAGCCGCCCTCCCGTATCATCGCGGCCCGGATGACGGGCAACGACGGCACGGCGCTCATTGGCATGCCATGCCATCTGCCGGGCTGATTATTCTTCTCAACAAACCGCCCCAAACGGCCACGCCGCGCTTGCCTCCCGCGAGTCCTTGCCCGATAACAGTGGAGCGCAAACGGAGATTCGCGTGCCATCACTCATTCGGTTTTTTGTCATCGTCGGCATCCTGGCAGGAATCGTCTACGGGTGCATGGTCGCACTCGTGACCTTTGTCGAACCGCAGCCGCGCGAGATGAGCCAATCGGTTCCTGCGGCGCGGCTGAACAAATAGGGCCTCCATGCCTGGGAAGCGAAAGCCTCTTCCCCTGATCGAAGCCTTTCTCGACATGATCGCGGCCGAACGCGGCGCGGCCAAAAATACAATCGAATCCTACGCCCGCGACCTCGCCGATTATGCAGCCGGATTGACGCTCGCGGGAAAGACGCCGCTGAATGCCGCGACCGGCGATATTCGCGCCTATCTTTCCGGTCTGGTGGACCGTGGCCTAAAACCGGCTTCGAGCGCTCGCAAACTGTCCTCGATCCGTCAGTTTCATCGCTTCCTCGTCACAGAAGGTCGCCGTTCCGACGATCCGGCGCTGATCATCGAAGCTCCCCGGCGCGGCCGAAATCTCCCAAAAATCCTATCCATTGCCGAGGTGAGTCATCTGCTTGCGGTTTCAAAGGAAGGGCTCGACGCCGCGTCGCGCCCCAATACCGATAGGCTGCGGGCGCTGCGGACGGCGTGTCTGTTGGAACTTCTTTATGCGACGGGTTTGCGGGTTTCCGAACTCGTGGCACTCCCGGCGAGCGCCGCGCAAACCAAGGAGCCTTTCATCCATATTCGCGGCAAGGGAGGCCGGGAGAGACTTGTGCCGCTTTCGGCTCAGGCGCGGGACGCGATGCTTGCCTATCGCGCCGCGTTGAACAAAAGGCCGAATCCCGCGACAGGCCCTTGGCTGTTTCCGGCCGATAGCACAAGCGGACATCTGACGCGCCAGGCTTTCGCCCGCGATCTGAAGATCTGTGCCGCCGCGGCTGGGATCGCGGCCGCGCGGGTTAGCCCGCATGTATTGCGCCATGCCTTTGCCAGCCATCTCTTGCAAAATGGCGCGGATTTGCGGGTCGTTCAGGAATTGCTCGGCCACGCCGATATTTCGACGACGCAAATTTATACGCATGTGCTCGACGAGCGGATAAAATCGATGGTCCGCGATCTCCATCCAATGAATGGCGATGGGGAGTTCGAAAAGGGCCCGCGCGTTTAGTGCAAATTTTGATTTTCTGTCGCCGACTCGCTCACACTGACCATGGCGACGGGGATCCGCAAGCCCAGCCAAGGGAGGGGCGCGACCGTGCCCTTGGCCCGAAGGGGCGTCACCAATCCCTGCAGGCCGGGGTGATGGGGCCCTCCTCTGATCCAGAATTCTCCTCCCGCGCCGTTTTGCGCATCAAGCGGACCGATGCAAGAAGCAATGAGCCCTTGCACCGTATCCGAGCCGTCGGCGCAGGCAAGGTAACCGTCTTTGACGGTGAGGCCACGTCCGGAGTCGAGTGTCGCGCGTGCCGCCGCATTCGCAAACAATACTCTTGCCCCCGCGTCGACCAGCAGGACGCCGCGGTCGAGATTTTCGAGCCGGTTCGGCGCGGTGTCGAGATCGAGATTGAGATCGAGCATCCTGAACTGGTAATGGATGCGGGCCGCGCGACCGATGTGGTGCGCAGCAGCCTCGAAGATGCGCCTTTGTTCATGGGTGATCTGATCGTCGCGAGGGGAATTGGCGACGCATATCAACGCGGAGACGCCATCATCCACCCGCAAATTTACGCCAAGCATGGCTAGCCCGAACTCGGCGGGCTTGAACCATTCATTGAATACGGGAGTCGTAGCAAACTCGGTGCGCGAAACGAGGCTATCGAGGGAATAGATTTCGCCGACAGGCTTGGTCGTGGTCAGCATCCAAAGCGGATTGTGGAACGCCCAATATTGTCGGTAGCTGGCTTGAAACTCGGGATCGGTACGCGGTGTGATCGAGTCGAAGATCTGGGCCCGAAAGTCCAAACTCGCGATGCCGATCTGTGCCGCCTTCATCACATCGGTGAGCTTCGTCAGCGCAACCGACCAGAGGCGATCATCAAGCGCAGCCTCATAAATCAAGCCGATTAAAGATATGAGTTCGTCCTGATTGACCATTTGACAGCCTCGCCGACATGGCGCTGGTGGGCCAGCAAAACAATGCTCGGCCTTTGGCGCTAAACACGCAAGAAAGAATTGGCCACTTGCCGCCTATTTTACCTATGCGTCGGTAAGGTAGCGCTTGGGGCGCGTCCAAGCTTCAGCCGCGATAGGGCCCGAACGGTTCGCTCCCTAATTTCCGCGCTTCGGAAACGTCCAGTAAAAGACGCACGAGTTCGGCTTGCCGATGGGTTCCGGTTTTTTCGAAAATGCTCGAAAGGTGAGTCCTCGCCGTGGCGCCGGTGATCCCGCGCCGTCGCGCCGCAGCGCCTCTGCCATCGCCTTTCACAATCTCCGCCGCCAGCCGGGATTCGGCGGCTGTCAGACCGAAACGACGCTGCAAATTGGTTTCCAATTGGCGCCGTTCGCAGTCGGGGTCGTTCACCGTAACAATGGCGACCGGCGCAGAAAGGCCAAGCCAGGAAACTTCGGATAGACGCTGATTGGATCGCAACGGCGCGACGCTTACCTGAAGCGGCGAACAAGGGAAGGCGCGCTCGACACTGAACTCGCCACCGGGAGCCTTATATTTGAGGGAGGCTTCCACGCAGGACGCGATGAGCGTTTGCAAAATGTCCGAATCGCCAATGTTGGTAAGGCGCCCCTTTCGGAGAACGATGCCGTCCTCCGCATCGAGCATTGCCTTCGCTGTAGAATTCAGAAACACAACTCTAGCCCAGGCGTCGACCAGAAAAGCACTTTTCTGCAAAGTGTCCAATCGCTCAAGCGCGGCTGTTTTATTCAGTTCAAGGCCCCAGAGCCGGCCACGGATTTTAATGGCCCGGATGATGTGGCGGAGCGCGGTCGCGAATAATTGGGTCTGTCTTTCCGTCATCTGATCTATGGCTGGCGCGTTGGTCACGCAGATCAATGCCGAAAGATTATCCTCCATGATGAGGTTGGCGGCCGTCGCAGCGAGCCCATATTCGGCGCGGCGCCACCACTCATTGAAAATTGGTGTAGCCGAGAACTCTTCGCGCCGCATGAGACTGTCGAGCGAGAAGGGCTTGCCGACCGGATGGAGCGCGGTGTGGCGCCAAAGCGGGCAATTAAACGCCCAGTATTCCTTATAGAGGGTTATGAGAGCTGGATCGGTGCGCGGCGCGACTGCCGACACGATGCTGTCCCGCTTGTCCACCGACGTGATGGCAACTTGCGACGCATCCATGGCGTCGGCAAGGGTCGTCAGAACTTTGGGCCAAACATCCCCATCATGGATCGTCTCGTAGATCGAATCGATGAGCGCAATGAAATCATCATCCCCACTCATGGCGCAGCGTCACCCGTTCGACGTCGATGCTGTAGCGTCAAGGCGCATAAGCTCCTGCAATTGCCGCAGTGACAAACCTTCGATGTCCCACCTTAGACCAGCGGGGATCAATTCCCGATTAGAAGCGTTGTAAGGTAAATTGCGCAAAATTGCATAACAATTTGCACTTTTATGAACCGGAAGGTCCTTGAATCAGGAATCCCAGCATTCCGTCGCACCTTTATCGGCGATATCGAGCAGAAGAGGCACAAGTTCGGCCTGTCGATGGGTGCCGGTTTTTTCAAAGATGCTGGAAAGCTGAGCGCGGGCCGTCGCGACCGAAATGCCGCGCCGCCGGGCCGCCGCCTCGCGGCCGTCGCCTTTGACGATCTCGGCCGCCAATCTCGCCTCCGCAGCGGTGAGATTGAAACGCCGGTGCAGACCTCGCGTGAGGATCGCCCGATCAATTTCGGGGTCCACCACGGTCACCATCGCGACGGGGGCGCGAAGGCCGAGCCAAGGGATTTCCACGACCGGCGTTTTGGGCCGCATCGGGGTCACCGCAACTTTGAGAGGGGCCCGGTTCAAACCTCGCCGCACTTCAAACTGTCCGCCGAATGGCCCCCGCAACGGGCCGACCCCGGGCGCACAAGAGGCGATCAGTTGTTGCAAGCGGAACGGACCATCTTTTGAGGCGAGGCAACCGCTTTTGATGACGAGCCCATCGCCGGCGTCGAGCAACGCACGCGCCGCGGTGTTTGCGTAAAGCGTGTGGCCTACGGCATCCACCATGATTGCTGCCTGCCGAATATTTTCGAAGCGCTCCGGCGTCGTGTCATGCCCCAGATCGGACGTCCAAAGCTGACGATGGATCCGCACCGCGCGTACGATGTGGCGGATCGCCGCCTCGAATAGGCGGATTTGCCTTGGCGTCGGCGCCTCATGTTTCGGATCGTTGACCATGCAGATCAGCGCCGAAACATTATTTTCAGACATTAGATTTGCTGCAAGCATCGCGAAGCCGTAGTCGGCCTTTTTCCACCATTCGTTGAAAATGGGTGTCTTGGCGAAGTCTTGCCGATCCATGAGGGTGTCGAACGAGTAAAGCTTGCCGACGGGTTGCGTGCCGGAGTTAATCCAGAGCGGATTGTGGAACGCCCAGTAGCTTTTGTAGCTGGCGTCCAATTCGGGATAGGTCCGCCGGGAAATCGAATCGAAGGTGTTGGCGCGCCGGTCCATGGTCGCGATGATCGCCTGCATCGTTCCCACGACATCGGCGAGCTTCGCCAGCACCGACGGCCATAGGTTGCCCTCCAGCGCCGCGGCGTAAACCAGGTCGATCAGAGCGATGAACTCAGCTTCATCATTCATGGTGTCGCTATACCTGCTTACGGTCGGTCATCGTTGGACGGGGGAGGATGGATGAAAGGCGCGGTGGGCGGTTCGTACCCCCCACGTGCTTCCGCGTGCGTCCGCAGGCATGAAGGGTCTGCTGATCACCGGCACATCACCCTGTCCCTAACTGAGGAGGGAGAACTGTAAAACGAGGCCTACAAGATTGGACCATCGCACGATTTAGAACATATGTCCGATGCGCCGCAACGGGAACTCTGCAACAACCGTCTTATCGCGGGGGTGTGAAATGGTCCTCCCAAGCCTCCCCCCAGTGATTTAATCACGTAACAATTTGCTTTGATTCCGCCGTTCCGCCCTCTCGCAGTTCAATGCGATCTTCGGCGGGACGGCGGCATTTTGTCGCCGCGCTGCCGCCTTAAGAATTTGCCGGCGTAACTGAGCCAACACGGTTCCGGGTCGAACCGAGCTAACCTAGACCATATTGGAACTGGATTTTCAGTTTACGGGCTCGCGGGTCGGATCGTTCCCGGAAAGCCAACGGCGCAGGAATGCGCTCGACCAGCGCCCAACCGCGCGGTCGTGCCGAAACCAGCCTTCAATATGGCGGTGACGCGGATGGGCGCCGAGTCGAGACATTCCCTCTGTCGTCAGAACGGTCCATCGGCACATCATCGGCAAAGTCACCTCCGGGTGGAACTGGAGGCCAAAGGCAGCTTCACCGTAGCGAAAGGCCTGAGCTTCGAATTCGCGCCCTTTTGCGAGCAAAGTCGCTCCCCGCGGCAGATCGAAGCCTTCACCGTGCCATTGATAGACATGGCTGGGAAAGCGGCACGCGCAAAGCTTATGCCCATGTTCCGTGGGATCGATGGGATAATAGCCGATCTCGACGCGTCCTTGCGGATGCGGGCAAACGCGGTGGCCAAGATGGCGGGCCAGCATTTGGGCGCCGAGGCAAATGCCGAGAAAGGGTTTGCGTTCTTTGAGGGGAACGCCGATCCAGTCGATCTCGCGGCGGACCCAGGCCTGCTCGTCGTTGACGCTCATCGGACCGCCAAAGACAATGACGCCGGCATGGTCTTTCAGCGTTGCCGGCAGGGGATCGCCAAACCGCGGGCGCCGGACATCAAGGGCCAGCCCCTCCGCCCGCAAAATCCGTCCAAACCGTCCCGGCGTCGAATGTTTTTGGTGCAGAACGATAAGAATCCGGCCAAATGATTTGCAATTCATAGGGCTCAAATTTTTTGGGACCAGCCGCGCCCTAAGCGCGCCCGATTCGATTTTGCTGCATACGCGAAATAATAGCCAAACTTATCGACTTTGGCAAAAACCGCGCTGACAATATGCTGAGTTTGTTAAATAAACCCGGCACGATCTCGCGCCGTCCGGCGAGCAGCCCGGCGTAGCCGGCTTCGGCGACCTCCATGGCGGTGGAACTTGGAACCAGCGCCAGCTGCATACCCGGGCCAAAACCGGCGCGGGCTTGAAAATCGGTTTTTGTATAGCCCGGACACAGGGCTGTCACAGTGACGCCCTGACCCTGCAACTCCTTCGAAAGGGCAAGACTGAAGGAGAGAACAAAAGATTTCGAGGCGTAATAGATGGCCATCCCAGGGCCGCCGGGAAAATAGCCAGCCACCGACGCGACGTTCAGGATCTTGCCGCCAGTAGAGCGGAGGGCCGGCAGAAAATGCAAAGTCAGCCCGACCAGCGCTTGAATGTTGAGATCGATAATTTCGAGTTGTTCCGCCGGGTCGAGGTCGGCAACCGGACCGGCGAGGCCGAAACCGGCATTGTTCACGAGAATATTGGGGGTGGCGCCGGCGGCATCCAGCCGACGCGCGATTTCGAGGGCTGCTCCCGGTAGGGCAAGATCAAGGACCAAGGTCAAAGGCCGCGGTCGACCACTCGCTGCGATTTCGTCCGCCAGCGCCGCGAGCTTGTCACCGCTTCGTGCCGCAAGGGCAAGATCGTGACCGTGGCGGGCGAAAACGCGGGCGAGATCGGCGCCAATCCCGCCTGAGGCGCCAGTGACAAGGGTAACGCCTCGGGTCGGCGATTGGCTCTCCGGGTGGAGATTGGCCTCGCTCACGCTTATGCTTTCGCCGCCGTCCAGGGATTGACCACTTTGGTCTCGGCCGACGTTTGCCCGGCGACGCGTTGGCGCATCAAGACCCTATCCCGGTTTGTAACGTTGAGAAGTTCGGCGACACGCCAGATGGTGTTTTCTTCGAATTCATGGACCACGCCGTCGGCGAATGCGATATCCCACATCATCTCCACGATCTTTTGCCGCCCGGCGTCGTCGAGAGCGCGTTTCAGAATGCTGGTGAAGCGATAGAAATCAACGGCTTCGCGATCGCTCTGTTCGGCGAGTGTCACCAGCTCAGCCGCAGCCTTCGCATCCAGGCCAAAGCGCTCCTCGATGATCGTCATCAGCCGGCGGCGTTCGGCAAGGTCGGTCTTCCCATCGGCATTGGCGACATGGACCAGCAAGGCCACCGCCGCGAGCCGGTAATCCTCCTCGCCGAAATTTCGCGAGGCCGCGTCCGCGCCGGTGACCTCGGCGATGAAATTCTTCAGGACATCGAACATTGACGGTCTCCAAACACGGTTGCCTGAAATATAGGGCCGATCGGTCCCCGGCGCACCGGCTGATTGATCAGCGCAGCAGGAGACAGGTCCAAAAGCCCTCCGGCCGATGGAAGGCGCGGCGCATCTCCCGAATCCAGTCCAGACAGATCGCGCGCGACGGGAAACAGAGCTTTTCCTCACGCCAATCGACGAGGGCTTGGCCGTAAACATCGATATAGGGGCGCCCGCCGGAGAAATGGCCGAGCCAGACCGACGCCCAGGGCAATTGTTCGGCCGTGGGGAGAATCGGTCCCCAGAACGGCCCGCCGGCCCGGCATGGAACTCCAACGATAGCCAAATCTTCGCCGGCGGGAACGGGCGTATAATCTGCCGCCCGTGCCGGGCCGCAAAAGCTCAAAACCACGGCGATCGGCAAAAGCTTGGCTTTGAGGGTCGCTGCGACCGCAGGTCTCCAGGTGCGGGACATGATCCGATCCTTCGCAAAGAATGATATTTGACCTTTGCCGGCAAAGTCGCCTCGCCGCAAGTGCGAATGCGCGGGATACCTACGCTGGCCACAGCCGGAGGGCTGGGGTGCCGGAAGCTTTCGGGAGGATTGTGCCGGAATGTTTGCCTCCATTCACCGTTCCGGATCGCTTGAAAAATCTTCGTTCAATTTGGATTCGGGAATTTCCCGCCGGCTAAGAAAACCTCTAGAAACGGCAAAGACCATTGACCGGGCCGGACAAAATACCTTTTGTCGCTCCGGGTTTTGACGCTTTTTTGGAAATGCAATGAAATTCACTGTCTCCTGGCTGAAGGACCATATCGAGACCGACGCCACCCTCGATGAAATGATCGCGACGCTGACCAAGATCGGCCTCGAAGTTGAGCATGTCGAGGATAAGGCTCTCGCGCTCAAGGATTTTGTCGTCGCTCGCGTGGTCGAAGCCAAGCCTCATCCCAACGCCGATCGGCTGCGGGTTTGTCTCGTCGATACCGGCGGGGAGGCCCCGGTGCAGGTCGTTTGCGGCGCGCCCAATGCCCGCACCGGCATGAAATCGGTGTTTGCTGCGCCGGGGGCCCATATCCCCGGCAAGAAGATCACGCTCGCCAAGGGCGTCATTCGCGGCGTCGAATCCAACGGCATGCTCTGTTCGGGCGCCGAACTTGAATTATCCGACGATCATGACGGGATTCTCGATTTGCCCGACGCGGCGCCGGTCGGCGTGGCTTATGCGCAATGGGCGCATCTCGATGACCCGGTGATTGAAATCAATCTCCTGCCTAATCGTCCCGATGCGGCGGGGGTGCACGGCATCGCCCGCGATCTCGCGGCAGCGGGGCTCGGCAAGTTCAAGGATCGGCCCATCAAGCCGGTCGAAAGCAAATTTCCCTGTCCTCGCCAAGTCAGGCTCGATTTGGCGCCGGCCGATGCGCATCTGGCACCGGTCTTCGCGTTGCGCCAGGTGCGCGGCGTTCGCAATGGACAAAGCCCCGACTGGATGCAAAAGCGGCTCAAGGCGATTGGGCTGCGGCCGATCAATGCGCTTGTCGACATCACCAATTACCTGACCTTCGATCGCGCCCGCCCGCTTCACGTGTTCGATGCAAATAAGGTCGAGGGCAATATCGTCGTCCGCCGCGCGCGGGAGGGGGAGACCCTCGTCGCGCTTGATGGCCGGACCTATACGCTCGATCCGGATGTTTTGGTGATCGCGGATGATTCGGGCGTTGAATCACTCGCCGGAATCATGGGGGGCCAAGCCTCGGGGTGCGATGAATCGACGACCGATGTGCTGATCGAAGCGGCATTATGGGACGAAGTGAATATTGCGCGAAGCGGCCGGCGCCTTGGCATCAATTCGGATGCGCGTTACCGGTTTGAACGGGGTGTCGATCCGGCGTTCTGTCTGCCCGGATTGGAACTTGCGACGCGGCTCGTGATCGAGCTTTGCGGCGGCGTCGCCTCGACGCCGGTCGTTGCGGGAAAAGTGCCGCAGCCCGATAAACGCGTGGTCTTTCCCTGGAGCGAAGTGAAGCGATTGACCGGGCTCGATCTCGAAACTTCCGAGATGGCCGGCATTCTCGAACATCTCGGGTTCGAGCTGGCCAATTTCGCCGGCAACAGCGACGAGGTCGTCGTAAAAGTCCCCTCGTTCCGGCCCGACATCGAGGGCAAGGCCGATCTTGTCGAGGAGATCGTGCGGATCGCCGGTCTCGAGCGTGTCGCGGCGCGGCCGTTGCCGCGCGCTTCGGATCAGGTCGCGGCTGCAGTCTTGACCCTGCTGCAAAAGCGGGTGGGAAACGCCAAACGGGCGCTCGCCGCCAATGGCCTTGTTGAGGCGGTTACCTGGTCGTTTGTTTCGCATCAGCGGGCCCTGTTATTTGGTGGCGGCGCGCCGTCTGTGGCGCTCGCAAATCCGATCGCCCCCGAGCTATCGGACATGCGGCCGAGCCTGCTGCCGGGGCTGATCGCGGCGGCTCAACGCAATGCCGACCGCGGTCATGGGGACGTCGCGCTGTTCGAAGTCGGGCAAATTTTTTTGGGCGATGGCGAAAACGATCAGCGGATCGCCGCCAGTGCAATCCGACGCGGCAGGGCGAAACAGATGGGAACCGGGCGGCATTGGTCGGCTGCTCCGGCCGACGTCGATATTTTTGATGCCAAGGCCGACGCCTTGGCGCTTCTTGCGTCGCTCGGCGTTCCGACCAGTGGTTTGCAGACCGTCTCCGGAGGCCCGGACTGGTTTCATCCGGGCCGCTCGGGGACCCTGCAATTTGGGCCAAAAAATGTCATCGGTGCGTTTGGAGAGCTCCATCCGCGCCATCTTGAGGCCATTGGCGCAGAGGGACCGGTCGTCGGCTTTGAAATTATCCTCAATGACATACCGGCGCCGAAATCGAAGCCGACAAAGGCAAAACCGAAGCTCGAATTTTCGGAGCTCATGCCCGTGCAGCGCGACTTTGCTTTCGTGGTCGATCGTTTCGTGAAGGCGGCCGATATTTTGAAAGCCGCCCAAGCGGGCGAGCGCGCGCTCGTCTCGGATGTCGGCGTTTTCGACGTCTATGAAGGCAAGGGCATACCCGAAGGTAAGAAATCGGTCGCCATATCTGTCACACTGCAACCGCGCGAAAAAACCCTGACCGAAGCCGAGATCGATGCCGTCGCTGGCAAGATCATCGCGGAGGTCACCAAAAAAACCGGCGCGACCCTCAGAGGATAAAGCCTTGCGATCCATCATGCCCGTCATTTTCGCAGCCGCCTTCGTCGCGGTCCCTGCGATTTCGCAAGCCGCTCCGCGCGGCATCAATGATTGCGAAAAAATCCAGGCGGCGGACGCCTATAACCAGTGCCTGGCATTGTTTGGACCTGTCGCCCGCGGGCATCGTTCGGTCGGCGCAGGCACGGATAACCAGGATGCCGCGGAGGCCAACGTCGAGAACTCCGAAGACTCGGTTGCCACGGCGGCAGCTTCAAACGAAACCGTTGACAAGGGCCGCCATGGGCGGCGCCACGCGAGCCGGCATGGCTGGGCGCGACACCATAGTTCTACGCATCATGCGCGGCACGGGCATTGGCGCCACAGCGGAACGGCCGAGCACGCGCAGGGTAAAAGCAAAAGGCTCGCGTTCAGCGTCGTGCCAGGCCGTACGCGCCTGCGCTGAGCATTTCGCGGCGCGGGCTTAGGCCCGCGCGGGAAGAGCGCCCTTCGCCTTTTCGACGATCGCTTTGAAGGCCTCGGGCTCGCTGATCGCGAGTTCGGCAAGAACCTTGCGATCGATCTCGATGCCGGCTTTGGCAAGGCCATCGATGAAGCGCGAATAGGTGAGGCCGAGTTCGCGCACCGCTGCATTCAGACGTTGAATCCATAAGGCCCGGAAAACCCGCTTTTTGACGCGCCGGTCGCGCGTCGCATATTGCATCGAACGGTCGACGGCGGCCTTCGCGGCGCGGATGGTATTCTTGCGGCGACCATAAAAACCTGTGGCGGCCTTCAGTGTCTTCTTGTGCTTGGCGTGCGAGGTGACGCCGCGTTTGACGCGTGCCATGGCTGAACTCCGGATTTATGCTGAAATGGACAAAGGATGAAGCGCGCTTTCAGCCGTTGGGCAGAAAGAATTTTATGATGTTGTCGCCATCGCTTTTGAACATCACATTGGTGCCGCGCAGATTCCGAATCTGCTTATTGGTCCGTTTGATCATGCCGTGGCGTTTGCCGCGTTGCGCATAGATCACCTTGCCGGTGGCGGTGATCTTGAAGCGCTTCTTGGCGCCCGATTTGGTTTTCAGTTTGGGCATTTTGCTTAAGTCTCCGTCAGGCGTCTCGCGCCCGAAAATGTGTCGACCGAGCGGACCATTGGGACCGCTCGCGTTTCGAACGAATTCGAAACAAGCGAAAGAACCGCCACGGCAGCCCTTATCAGCCGGGCGGTTCGGAACTGCGCCTTATACGCAATGACAAGGGAAATGCAAGGCCGTTCCCTCAATCAGAAGCCGACGCCGAGAAGCACAACCCCTGGGCAGGCTAGGGATGCGCATTTGCCTCTTGCGGGCTGCTGGGCAGGCAGCGCCCGACTGGGGGGAGGGGTCGGGCGGGGGGCCCGGGAACGCCCTTGCAGGCAGTCGAACGCCGGCGACTGATAATCTTCATGCTCCGGTCCGGCCAATGTGAGGCGGCTGGACAGGGCCATCAAGGCGCCCGTCGCAAAAACAAGTGTCACATATTCCCGCAGCCGCAACCCGTACACCTCCCAGGAGAAAAATTAACGCGCGGGACCTGTGTCCATTGGCTTTCCTCTCCAAGCGGAACCACGCGGTCAGCCAAGGGCGCAATCGCGGTTTCCGCACTAAATCGGGAGAATACGGCAAAGGTCTGTGCGAAAAACCGCAAGGCTTGCCGTAAAGCTTTCGCTCGGCCGGCTTAAGCGACCGGGATTTATGATTATCGGCCCGGCGCCGCCGCGCGGTCTGCGAAGATGCGGATAGCGCCCCGCGTCGCGAGCCGAGCCGCGGGCAGACTTTGGTCACCGGCGAGCACGCGGCCGAGAATCTCTCGTTTTTGGGGCCCTGACACCAGAAACAAAATGATTCGGCTCGATTCCAGTGCCGGATAAGTGAGCGAAATGCGCGGTTCCGGCTTCGCCCCGCGGATCGAAGTCACCCAGGCCTTCCGTTCCTCCAGGGCCACGGTGCCGGGAAAAAGCGAGGCGGTGTGTCCATCCTCGCCGAGACCGAGCAAATTGACACCAAACAGGGGCCGGTCGGGATCGAGCGTTCGGCTGCCATAGAAGTCCTGCAAGACCTTCTCATACAGTGCCGCCGCTTCTTCCGGCGAAGCGCAATCGGTGGGAATCGGGTGAACCTGTGCGGGCGGAATCGGCACGTACTGGATCAAGGCTTCCCACGCCATCCGATAATTGCTGTCACGATCCGTTGCCGGCACAAAACGTTCATCGCCCCAGAAGAGATGAATTTTTCCCCAATCGATGCGCGGGGAAAAATCGGGGCCGCCAAGAAGCTCATAAACCCGTTTCGGCGTCGAACCGCCGGAGAGGCCGAGGCCGACGGCGCCGGAGGCCTGCGCGATAAAGGTGACAAGCCAAGCTGCGACGCGGTTCGCCATGGACTCGGGGTCATCTGCGACGTCGAGGATCGGTACTGGGGTCATCTTATGATCTTTGTCGCGAAGGGGCCGTTATGGAAGTTCAAAGGCCAATTTCCATCCCGCGCTACCTATGCGGCGGAGTGTCTGCGGAGCGTTCGACATGACCGCCGAATTTGAAACGCATCGCCGACAGCAGCTTTTCCCCGAATGTATGTTGCTCGCGGGAGCGAAACCGCGCGAACAGCGAAGCGGCAAGGACATTGGCCGGCACGGCTTCTTCGATGGCCGCATCGACGGTCCAGCGACCCTCGCCGGAATCTTCGACCGCGCCGGTGAAATTCGCAAGCGCGGGGTCTTCCGCAAGTGCCATCGCACTAAGATCAAGTAGCCATGACGAGATGACACTCCCGCGCCGCCAGACTTCGGCGATGTCGGCAAGATTAAGCGTGAACCGCTCGCTTTCGGGAAGGGCAGACTCGGCCTTGCCCTTCAAAATGCCGAACCCCTCGGCGTAGGCCTGCATCAGACCATATTCGATGCCATTGTGAATCATTTTCACGAAATGGCCAGCGCCCGCGGGACCGGCATGGATATAGCCGCGCTCGGCTCTTGGATCTTGATCCTGCCGGCCGGGCGTCCTGGCAATCGAGCCGAGGCCTGGCGCGAGGGCTTGGAAAATCGGATCGAGATGATCGACTGCGGTGTCAGTGCCGCCGATCATCATGCAATAGCCGCGCTCGAGGCCCCAGATCCCGCCGGAGGTTCCGACATCGACATAGGCGATGTTTTTCGCCGCAAGGGCTTTGGCCCGCCTTATGTCGTCTTTGTAAAATGTATTGCCGCCATCGATCAGAATGTCTCCACTGCTCAACAGAGCGCTCACGCGATCGAGCATGGCTTCGGTAACGGCGCCGGCGGGAAGCATGATCCAAATCGCCCGTGGAGGATCGAGTTTCTTGACAAGATCCGAGATGTCCGAGGCTGGCGTCAGGCCCTCGGCGGCAAGTTCGGCAACCGGCTGTTGGGTCCGGTTGTAGACCACGCAATGCTGTCCGGCCCGGTGGAGGCGCCGCGCGATATTGCTTCCCATCCGGCCGAGGCCAATGACGCCAAGCTGCATTTTGACCCCTTTCGGCGCTCGCCGAAACGGCGAGCCATCGCAATTTGAGGTGCATGCTAAAGCACCGGCGTAAAACGTGCCAGTCGGACGTAAGTTTCGAACGCGGGCATGGATCGCGGCGCCTTTGCCGATTTGCACCAAAACGGCTGGACCTTGATGGGCCTATCGCTCAATTGTAGAGCCATATGCGACCCACCCCTGGAGACAACCGCCCCCATGATATCTTCTCTGACAAAAGGCGTGGGTTTGGCTGCGGTTTTCTCGATGACGATGGCGACTTCGGCGGTGGCGTCGCCCTCGCTCGATGGCGCGCAGCTTTCATGGCCCCTTGCTTTGCCGTTTGCTGGGATGCTCCTGTCGATCGCGCTCGGCCCGCTCGTCGTCAAGGAATGGTGGCACATCCATTACGAGAAGGCGGCTGCCTTTTGGGCGGTCGCGGCGATTTCCGGCCTTGTCGCGGTCGAGGGGTTTTCCGCGACCGCGGCCGGCGTTGTGCACAGCATGGCGCTCGAATATCTGCCCTTCATCCTCATGCTCTTTGCCCTGTTCACAGCGGCGGGAGGCATTGTGGTCGAAGGTAGACTCAATGGTTCGCCGGTCGCCAATACGCTGATCCTGGCATTTGGGGCTGGCATCGCCAGCATCGTTGGCACAACCGGCGCCTCGATGATCTTGATCCGCCCGCTGATCGTTGCCAACAGCGGCCGCCGGTTCAATGCCCATGTCGTGGTTTTCTTTATCTTCCTAGTTTCCAATATCGGGGGAGTGCTAACGCCGCTCGGCGACCCACCTCTTTTCCTCGGCTTTCTGCAAGGGATCGATTTCTTTTGGACGGCGCGTAATTTGTGGCTTGAAGCGCTGTTCGCCGTCGGCGTGCTGCTTCTTGTCTTTTTCGTCATCGACTCGTTTCTTTATCGGCGCGAAAAGAATCCGCCCCGTGAACAAACGGGCCTTCGGGTGAACGGGCTTGTGAACGTCGGATTGATTGGCATCGCGGTCCTTGCGATCGTCGGCAGCGGCATCTGGCATCCAGGCATAGGCTTCGACGTGCTCGGAGCACGAATCGAATTGCAGAACCTCGTCCGCGAATTCACGATGGTTTTTGTCGGGGTTGCATCGCTGTATTTGACGAGTCCAACTCTGCGTGCCGCCAACGGTTTTGAATGGGAGCCGATCCGGGAGGTCGCCTATCTATTTGCCGGCATTTTTATTTGCATCATTCCGGTGATGGCGATGCTTCGGGCCGGCACGAACGGCCTATTTTCCCTGATGATTCCTATCTTGACCCATGCAGATGGGACCGCGAACAACGTCGTTTACTTCTGGGCGACCGGGCTTCTCTCGTCCTTTTTGGACAACGCCCCGACCTATCTGGTGTTTTTTCAGCTTGCCGGCGGGGATCCGTCACTGCTCATGGGGCCGCTTGCCAGGACCCTGGCGGCCATTTCGCTCGGGGCGGTTTTTCTCGGCGCCAACACCTACATCGGCAATGCGCCGAATTTCATGGTCTATGCGATTGCGCGGCGGGCCGGCATTCGAATGCCCGGCTTTTTCCCCTACATGGCTTGGTCGAGCGTGATCCTGCTGCCGTTGTTTGGTGCGGTCAGCTGGCTGTTTTTTTAGCTACAGCTTGAGTGTCTTTGGGGATTTTGGTCCGGGTGGAACGGTTATTGGCGAAAATGTAGCAGTCTCATGTCGAAAATTGTTATTGTTAGGCTTGGAATAAGCTTTCGAACTGCATAGTGGTATTTGCGGGCGGAGCGATAGTCCTGGCTTTCGCCCTGCCACAACATAATCCCCCGAGTTTTTTCAGTGCTGCCATCTGTTTGGTCTGACGACAAGCGGCGAGAGGATCATGTCGTCCTCGGCGGTCGAACGCTCTCTCTCGACAAGATTTTGAACGAGACGTTTTTCGTTCCCGAGAAGGTGAAGGAGCTCAACAAGATCTTCACGCGGAATGTGCCCTTTCCGCATATCGAATTCGAAGGCCTGTTCTCTCCGCTCCTCCTGGAGCTGATGTATTCGGAATTCGACAGCGTCAAATGGAATGATTGGACGCGTTACGACACCAAGAATGAACGTAAGCTCGCGTCACGGCCAAACGTGCGGTTCGGCCACGCAACGCAGTTATATTTCGACATCATCCATTCCAGTCTCTTCGTCGATTTCATTCAGCGAATCACGGGCATTCCAGGCCTCGTTCCCGACCCTGCGCTTGCAAGCGGCGGGATGCATGAGATTCGGACTGGCGGGAAGTTCTCGTTGCACCTCGATTTCAACCAGCATGAGGTCACGAAACTCGACACGCGCTTGGTCTTCATCACTTATCTCAACAAGGACTGGCTGCCTTCCTACGGCGGGACGTTGGAACTATGGAGCATGGAGAAAAAGAAATGCGTGACGGAAATTCTCCCGACCTTTGGGCGGTCGGCCCTCATCGCCCATTCCTCTAAAAGCCTCCACGGTCATCCGAACCCGGTCAAGGCGCCGGATGGACGTTCGCGGCGCTCCGCCGCCGCCTATTACTACAGCAATGGCCGGTCCGACGGGGAGAGCAGGAATTATCACAGTACGCTCTTTCCCACGCCCATCTCTTTGTCCCAACGGGAAAGACTCGCATCTGCCGTCAAATATGTAACGCCGCCGGTCATAGTCGACGCATTTCGTAAATTGAGCGCGTTTGTGCGCCGTAAACTTTAAGCGCGAATCTCGCGGGTACTCCGTTTGTCGTCGGCTCAGTGCCTGACAATAATCGTCAGTTGATCGCGCGAGAGTTTCGTGTTCGGCTGAATGTCACAAATCCGGTGATTTAGTGGCCGGGGTGTGAAGTTTAGCACCGACTGCGATTTGCGGATATGTGACTGAGAAGGCTCCCATAGTCCTCATTTGGTCAATCACAGAGATCATTTTATGTTGCAAACTCGTTCGATCGACGACGGGCGGCAGTTGCAAGACTACTTTTCCATAGGCGGCCGGACGCTGGGATTCAGTGAAATTTTGAACGAGGCCTTTTTCACGTCGAATAGAATCGACGAATTGAGAGACATTTTTCGGCACAATAAACCGTTCCCGCATATCGTCTTCGACGGATTATTTTCGCCGGTTCTCCTGGAGATCATGGCCGCCGAATTTGACGATCTGCGACCTGAACAGCTTCGTCGCTATAATAATATCAATGAAAAAAAAATCGCGACCAAGGCCAATTGCCGGCTGGGCACCGCGGCACAGCTCTATTTCAATACAATCTACTCTGGGGCCTTCTTCGACTTCCTGCAGCGGATCACCGGCATCGAGGGTCTGATTCCAGACCCTGGGCTCACCAGTGGAGGCCTGCACGAAATACCAAGCGGTGGCCGGTTTGAGCTCCACACCGACTTCAATCAGCATTCGGTCACCAAGCTCGAAAATCGCCTAGTGTTCATCACCTATCTCAACAAGGACTGGCTGCCTTGCTATGGCGGGGCGCTGGAATTGTGGAGCATGGACGAGCAAAAATGCATGGCCGAGATCCAGCCGATTTTTGGCCGCTCCATCTTGTTCGCCCAATCGTCAAAAAGCTTGCACGGTCATCCAAATCCGGTCGATGCGCCGAACGGAAGGACCAGGCGGTCGGCGGCAGCATATTTTTATACCAATGGATGCGCGGCCGGAGAGACGACGCTTTTTCATACAACGCAGTTCTTCAAACCGCTCACTCGAACCCAATACGACAAAATTTCAAACACCATCAAATACTTGGCCCCCCCGGTCTTGATCGAGGCGATTCGGGCCGTGAAGGCGCGATTGAGAAATCAACCGAAGGCGCCCTAAGCGCGCCGTCGGGCGATTTTCCTTTACGCGTCCGGTTGGCCGTCTCAATATCGGGCGATTCGGGCTTTTGCCCGATCGACGCCGTTTGCGCCGCGTCAGACAGCGGCCGAACGATCCTTTTCGCTCCTATGCTCTAGCGTAAGGCCGCAGCTCCGTGCCAAGCCCCCGCCTCGTCACTCCGGAAAAGCGCGACGACGACAAGGATTTGTCGCTGCGTCCCCTGGCGCTTTCGGATTTCACCGGGCAGGAAGCGGTTCGGAAAAACCTGAAGGTTTTTATCGAGGCGGCCCGATCTCGGCGCGAGGCGCTTGATCACGTGCTGTTCGTGGGTCCGCCGGGGCTTGGCAAGACCACCTTGGCGCAGATCGTCGCGCGCGAACTCGAAGTGAATTTCCACTCGACCTCGGGTCCGGTCATTGCCAAGGCGGGCGATCTTGCGGCGCAGCTCACCGGGCTTGAAGAACGCGATGTGCTGTTCATCGATGAAATTCATCGGCTCAATCCCGCGATCGAGGAAATTCTCTATCCGGCGATGGAAGATTTCCAACTCGATCTCATGATTGGCGAGGGGCCGGGTGCCCGCTCGGTCAAACTCCCCCTCAAGCCGTTCACGCTCGTCGGGGCGACGACCCGCGCCGGTCTTTTGACCACACCGCTGCGTGACAGGTTCGGCATTCCGCTCAGATTGGAATTCTACACCGTCGAGGAGCTGGAAAGCATCGTGCGGCGCGGCGCGCGGGTGCTCGCCATTGCGATTTCCGACGACGGCGCCAATGAAATCGCCAAACGCGCGCGCGGCACACCGCGGATTGCCGGCCGTCTTTTGCGCCGAGTCCGCGATTTCGCGATTGTCGATAAGGAGCTCGAAATCACCCGAGGCGTCGCCGACAGGGCGCTGCGCCTCCTCGACGTCGATGCGATCGGGCTCGATTCGATGGATAGGCGTTATCTCAATACGATCGCCGTGTCCTTCGGCGGCGGTCCGGCCGGGATCGAGACCATTGCTGCCGCATTGTCGGAACCGCGCGACGCGATCGAGGACATTATCGAACCGTTTCTGATACAGCGGGGCTTCGTGCAACGCACACCGCGCGGACGCTTGCTGACGCCGCATGCGTTCCGCCATCTCGGCCTCCCGGAGCCGGCACGGGACACGCCGCAATTCCGGCTGTTTGCCGAGGACGGCCGCGACTCCGAGAGCTAATCTGCCCGACTTCCGTTTTCGGTATGGGGGAAAAACGAGAGGTCATCGGTAGCAGTAGTTTCCGCCCCGAGATCAATCATTTGCCCGTAAGCGCGCCTTTCCAAATCGAAAATTCGGACTGTCCGATGTGTAATAGGGTCACCAACGAATTTGTAAGTGGCGCAGGCAATAATGACAAAGCCGGGGATAAATCCAGGCCCGATAGGATTGCTATGGGGTTTCCAGCGCCGATTTTGCGGAACGCTTGGGAACATAATTTCTCCTAACCCCACCACTCTTCCCTGTTCGAAGTCTCTGCAAGTAGTTTCAACTGCGGTCTCGACGGCTTTGGTGGGCATGGCATGAGAGAAACCCCATGGCTCTGGGGGAGTAGGTTGAGGATCGCCTATTGGGATCATTGTAGCGAGAAAATTTACATTGAAAGCGGGCGACTTTCCTACATTGTTGATCGTGTATTTAACGATGAAATTCCAGCCGTTGGAATCGCGGGTGAGCGGACCTTCAGGCTGCATGTCGAGCGAAATCCACGGCCGCTGTTCGGCTTCCACCATAGTAAGTTGTCTGGCCGAGATTTTGGTTTGCTCATCCATAATACTAGCTTGTCTTTTGTAGACAGTGAATTGAGCAATGCCGACAAAGAGGAGGGCAATAGTCAGTGCCATTTCGACCCAGTGCGAGAGCTTCAGATCATAGAAGGACTCTGTGGCCTTCCAATAGCACTTGGGTAGCTTATTATTTCCTTGGTCGCTTGGTTCTGGACTTTTTGGCGTGCTCATGGATGTCAATCTATTGCACTTTTCTGAGAACGCCGTCGTTTCCTCCGGGATCGGTGCCGCAGCACCGGCCTAAGCGGCATCAAAGATGTCCCGGTTGTTCCGATTGTCGTAGCGCCAGGGGAACTCGGCAATATAGAGCGGAAGTATTTACCCCCTAAAAGGGAAGGTTGAACACGCGGCCCGGTATCAATTCGCCCTTTTCCACCGCGCCGACGGCGATGACGACGCCGCCACACGCAGCATAGGCGGACCCGTCAAATGGAGCGTCTTGGCCGCGTAGCAAAACCGATTGACCACGCCTGAGCTTTGCTGCGACGTCGCGATCAACTACGACCCGCGGCATTTCCATCAGGCCCGCCTCGACGCGGCGAAGCGCGCCGGCGTCCTGGACGCCGTCTTCCAATTCCGCCAGCGGAATTGCGTCGGCCTCGTTGAACGGCCCGACGCGAGTCCGGCGCAATGCGCTGACATGGCCATAGCAGCCAAGACTCCGGCCGAGATCGCGGGCGATCGCACGCACATAGGTTCCCTTGCCGCAGCGCGCTTCGAAAACGGCTTCGTCGGGCTGGGCCGCGATGAGATCGAGGGCGTGGATCGTCACCGGGCGCTCGGCAAGAACCGGCTCTTCGCCATGCCGCGCTAGATCATAAGCGCGCTCGCCATTGATCTTGATGGCCGAATAGGCAGGCGGCTGCTGCTGGATCGTCCCGATGAAGCGCGGCAGCAGGGCGAGAATGTCGGCGGTGAGGGGACGCACATCGGAGTGCGCGCGGACCGTGCCGTCGGAATCGTCGGTGTCGGTTTCCTCGCCCCAACGCACCGTAAAGCGATAGGTTTTTTCGCCGTCCTGCACGAAGGGGACGGTTTTCGTCGCCTCGCCGAACGCGACCGGCAAGATGCCCGAGGCGAGCGGATCGAGCGTGCCGGCATGGCCCGCCTTCTTGGCGTTGAAAATGCGCTTCAGCCGCGAAACGGCGTGGGTCGACGTCATCCCGATCGGCTTATCAAGGACGACCCAGCCGTCGACATCCTTCCGCGTTGAGGTCCGCGGGCTCATTCTTGTTCTTTCGGCTTGGGTTCCAAATCGCGTTTGACCTCGGGCAATTCAAAAATTGCATCGATCTTCGAACCATAGTCGAAGCTCGGATCTGCTTTGAAACGAAGTTCGGGAGCCATCCGCAGATTGATCCGATGCGCGAGTTCGCCGCGCAGGAACTTCTTGTGGCGTTCGAGAGCAGAGAGGACCGCATTTATATTCTTGCCGCCGAGCGGCATCACATAGATCGTGGCGAGCTTTAGATCGGGACTCATCCGCACATCGGGGATCGTCACAACCTGGCCTTCGAGGACCGGGTCGCTGATTGCCGAACGGATCAAAAGATCGGACATGGTGTGGCGGATGAGTTCGCCGACGCGCAGCATCCGCTGCGAAGGCTCGGCGCCCTGCTGATGATGAAGTCTGGACATCGGGAACTCCAGCGCGTTAGCGCAAAATCCTTAGTTGGTTCAAGCCGAAACGCCACCCGCGTTCGATGGTCCGGATCGCTGCTTCTCTCTGGATCTGATTGCGAACTGTGTCGGATAAAAGTCAGCTGAAGGCTAAACTGATCTGTTCAAACGCCCGCTCAGAGCGAGCGTTTGATTTCTGTTACGGTGTAGCACTCGATGACATCGCCTGCGCGCATATCCTGGTAATTTTCGAAAGCCATGCCGCATTCCTGGCCAGCCTGCACTTCCTTGACCTCGTCTTTAAATCGCTTGAGCGTCGAGAGCTTGCCCTCATGCACCACGACATTGTCGCGGATGAGCCGGACATTGGCGCCCCGCTGAACGGTTCCGTCGGTGACGCGGCAACCGGCGACCTTGCCGACCTTGGAAATTGTGAAGACTTCCAAAATCTCGGCATTGCCAAGCATCTCTTCGCGTAATGTCGGCGCGAGGAGGCCGGACATCGCCGCCTTCACATCATCCACGAGATTATAGATGATGTTGTAGTAGCGGATCTCAATGCCGGATTGATCGGCGAGCGTGCGGGCTTCCTTGTGCGCGCGCACGTTAAAGCCGATGACCGCCGCACCCGAGGCTTCAGCCAGGGTAATATCCGACTCGGTGATGCCACCCACGCCGGCGTGGATAACGCGTGCAGCCACTTCTTCGGTGTTGAGCTTTTCGAGAGTAGCGACGATTGCTTCAACCGAGCCCTGAACGTCGCCTTTGATGACGAGTGGGAATTCCTTGCGGCCCGCCGTCTTCAATTGGCTCATCATGTCCGACAGGGAACCGCGAGCCAAATTGCCTCGCGCGGCGGCTTTTTCACGCCGCTGGCGTTCACGATATTCGGTGATTTCGCGCGCTCTCGCCTCGGTTTCAACCACCGCGACGCGATCGCCGGCTTCCGGCGAACCGGAAAATCCGAGCACCTCGACGGGAGTCGATGGGCCGGCGTCTCCGCGAACCTCGCCCTTGTCTCCAAGCAGCGCGCGCACGCGGCCCCACTGTGAGCCGCCGACAATGATATCGCCGACCCTGAGCGTGCCGCGCTGTACAAGCACGGTTGCGACCGGCCCCCGTCCCTTGTCGAGACGCGCTTCGATGACGGTGCCTTCGGCGGGCCTTGTGGGGTCGGCTTGGAGGTCGAGCAGTTCAGCCTGCAAGGCGATGAGATCGAGCAGCTTGTCGAGATTGAGTTTCTTGGTGGCCGAAACTTCGACCTCGAGGGTATCGCCGCCGAGCGATTCGACCTGCACCTCATGCTGCAGCAATTCGCTGCGCACGCGCTCGGGCTTGGCGTCGGGCTTGTCGATCTTGTTGATCGCCACGATCATCGGAACCTTGGCAGCACGCGCATGCGCGATCGCTTCGGCCGTCTGCGGCATGACGCCATCGTCGGCGGCAACGACCAGCACGACAATGTCGGTCACCTTGGCGCCGCGCGCGCGCATGGCGGTGAAGGCCGCGTGGCCGGGCGTATCGATGAAAGTCACCGGTGCGCCGTTCGGAGCGACGATCTGATAGGCGCCGATGTGCTGGGTGATGCCGCCGGCTTCGCCGGAGACGACATTGGCGTGACGGATCGCATCGAGCAGCGAGGTCTTGCCATGATCGACATGGCCCATGATCGTCACCACTGCCGGTCGAGGCACGAGATGTTCGTCGGTGTCCGGCCTATCGAAGAGCCCTTCCTCGACATCGGCTTCGGCGACCCGTTTCACGGTATGACCAAGTTCTTCGGCGACGAGCTGCGCTGTATCGGCGTCGATCACATCGGTGATTTTCGCCATCTGGCCTTGCTTCATCAAAAGCTTGATCACATCGACGCCGCGCTCCGACATGCGGTTGGCGAGTTCCTGGATCGTGATGGTTTCGGGCAGGATCACTTCGCGGGTGAGTTTTTCCTTGACCTCGCTGACATGACCCTTCAGCCGTTGCGTACGGCGGCGGAAGGCGGCAACGGATCTTGTGCGCTCGTCCTCTTCCCCGGTGACATTGGCAACGGTGAGACGGCCCCGGCTTTTTTGTTCGGCCCCCTTGACCGGGCGGGGGACGACGACCTTGGTCGGCATGCCGGGACGGCGAACGACGTGCGGGGCTTCCTCTTCCTCCGCAGCAGCGGGCCGTGCCACGGGCGTCAGGCCGGTCGGCGCGAGGGAGGAAACAGCAGCAGGCGTCTTGCGGACGGTCGAGGGCGGGGGCGCTGGAGCTGGCTCACCACCGGCAAGCCGCCGCTTCGCTTCGCTCTCCGAGCGGCGCTTGGCCTCCGCCTCATGCGCGCGGCGCGCCTCTTCCTCGAGCTTACGGGCTTCGGCCGCGGCTCGTTCCTCGCGTTCGCGCGCCTCACGCTCCTCACGGGCTTTGGCGTCGATCTCGGCACGCTTGCGGTCTTCCACTTCACGTTCGCGCGCGCCGGAAAGGGCGCGGGAGCGGGCTTCCCGCTCCTCCTCCGTGAGCGAGCGCAAAATGACGCCGGACGGCGATCTTTGCGGCGCCGAGGGGCGGGCTGGAGCTGCGGGCTGGCGTGGCCGGGGTGGTGCGGCAACGGGAGCCGCGGCGGGTGGCGGCGGTGGCGGCAAAGTGGCTTCCCGGGGGGCATGTGACTCGCCCGGCGCCATGGCGCGACGCTTCACCTTTTCCACCACGACCGCTTTGGAGCGGCCATGCGAAAAGCTCTGGCGTACAATACCGGCTTCGACCGGACGCTTCAAAGTCAGCGTCTTCGTCGGAGCGACGCTCAGCGTGGAATCACCAGGGTTCTTGGTGTCATTCATTAGTCTTGCGTTCCCGGGCCCTTGCCCATTCTGTTACATTGTGCCGGGCATGCGAAGCCCGGCTCGCCAGTCCATGTCAATTCGAATTTTCTAACCGGACGACTGTTTCGGGGACGCCGCCTGAGACGATCCAGATCCATAAAGTGCCAGCTTCCGGCAGCGTTCCAAAAAACCCGCGCTCGCCGTTCCTTCGATCAGAGCTGCATGTATCACATTTGCCCGCCCCAATGCCAAATCCAATTGGCCGGATGGGAACAGATCAATGCGCGGAACGGCAGGCTCATCACCGAAACGCCGGCGTAGGCTTTGCCCCAGCTTGCGGACGCCATCGGCGCCGCAGTCGGCGGCATGAACAAGACCCGCAATGGCTCCTGTCGCAATCACTTCTTCGACCTTGGAAAAGCCCGTGACCACCTGGCCGGCCTTGTTGGCGAGCGAAAGGGCCTGCAGGCAATCCTTGGTTAACAACGCTTCGATCTCCGCCGCCAAAGCCTCGGAGGCCACGACTTTGGTCTTGAAACCACGCGCAAAGGCCTGTCGCTTGACCGCCTCCGCGACGCGATCGGCCCGGGCCGTCACCCAGACGCCCCGGCCGGGCAATTTGCGGCGAATATCGGGGACCACGGTCGCGTCCGGCCCGATCACGAAACGAATCATGTCCTCCGGCGTCCCCTTCGCCCGCGTGACGATACAGGTTCGCTCAGGCGACGCTTCGCTCTTCGGGGCTGCGGCCTTGGCCAAATCCAAAGGACTCTCCCTATTCGCCGTTCTCGTGGACGAAGGCTTCTTCCGGCGTCGGCTCCGGTTGGGCTTCGATCCATCCCGCCTTGACCCGCGCGGTCATGATCAGCGTTTCCGCCTCTTCGCGAGAAATCTCGAAACCGTCCAGAATCCCGGGGTGCTTGGTCGTCTCGCCTTCCTTGCGTTCGGTCCAGCCGGCAAGATCGTCGGTTGCGCAGCCGGCGAGGTCCTCGATGGTCTTGATATCGTTTTCTCCGAATTTGACGAGCATTGCAGTCGTGACGCCGGCGACCTCTTTAAGTTCGTCGGAGACGCCAAGTTCCAATCGCCGCGCGTCCTGCTCCGCCTCGATTTTGGCGAGATAGTCATGCGCGCGCGCCTGAATTTCAGCGGCGGTATCCTGATCGAAGCCCTCGATCGCGGCCACCTCGGTCGGTTCCACGAAGGCCAATTCCTCGACCGACCGGAACCCTTCCGATGCCAGCAGCTGGCCGACGACTTCGTCGACGTTCAGCGCATTCATGAAAATATTGGTCCGCTCGATGAATTCCTTCTGCCGGCGCTCGGATTCCTCCGCCTCCGTCAAAATATCGATGTCCCAGCCGGTGAGCTGCGAGGCCAGCCGGACGTTCTGGCCGCGGCGTCCGATCGCCAAAGACAATTGGTCGTCGGGCACGACGACTTCAATCCGGGCGGAATCCTCGTCGAGCACCACCTTGACGACCTCGGCCGGCTGCAATGCGTTGACGATGAAGGTCGCGGCGTCGGGCGACCAGGGGATGATGTCGATCTTCTCGCCCTGCAATTCATTGACGACCGCCTGGACGCGGGAGCCGCGCATGCCGACGCAGGCGCCCACTGGGTCGATCGACGTATCGCGGGAGATCACCGCGATCTTGGCGCGCGAGCCTGGATCCCGCGCGACCGATTTCACCTCGATGACGCCGTCATAGATTTCAGGAACTTCCTGACGGAACAGCTTGGCCATGAACTGCGGGTGGGTGCGCGAGAGAAAAATCTGCGGGCCGCGCTGTTCGCGCCTGACGTCGTAAACATAGGCACGGGCCCGGTCTCCGGGCCGGAAAACTTCGCGCGGGATCATTTCGTCGCGCCGGATGGTCGCTTCGCCGCGACCCAGATCAATGATCACATTGCCATATTCGACCCGCTTGACGATGCCGTTGACGATATCCCCGATGCGGTCCTTGTATTCTTGGTATTGCCGGTCCCGTTCGGCTTCGCGGACCTTCTGGACGATGACCTGCTTGGCCGATTGCGCCGCGATCCGCCCGAAATCGAACGGGGGCAGGGTTTCGGCAATCCAGTCGCCGACTTGAGCAGCGGGGTTTTTCTTGCGCGCTTCGGTGACCGTGATCTGCGTGGCGTCATTATCGATCTGATCGACCACGAGAAGCAGCCGGGAAAACCGGATTTCTCCCGTTTTCGGGTTGATCTCGGCGCGGACTTCCGTCTCTTGGCCGTAGCGGGAGCGCGCGGCCTTCTGGATTGCGTCTTCCATCGAGGCGAGCACGATCTGCCGATCGATCGATTTTTCCCGCGCGACGGCATCCGCGATCTGCAAGAGCTCGAGCCTATTGGCGCTGACTGCCATCTCTGTCTCCTGTTTCGGGCACGGCCGGGTCTGACCCGTGCGGTGCCGTATTTTGCGGCCGCTCCAGCGGCCTGGTTTGTTTTTGGTTCGTTGGCTTGGCGTTCGGCTGCTTCGTTTTGGTTGGCTTGAACGCGGACCTTACCCCTGCCGGAAGCACAGGTTTGGCCTTGAGGGCGCGGCGAGATGCGAAGCGGCCGGGTCCCCGACGCGGTCCGGTGGACGCGTCTTCATTCGCCTCCGTTCCGCTTGGCTCGGCAGTGTTTTCTTCGGCCTCGGCATCCGGGTCGAGCGAGGCTTTCGCGCTCCGCAAGGATTGGCGGATGAGGGCATCGGTCAAAATCAACCTCGCTTCGCCAATATCATAAAGAGGGAGCACGGCTTCGGCCGTCTCGCCGGGTTTGGCGTCGCTGCGTTCGAATCTCACGACGGCGTTTTGTCCTTCGCCTTCCACGTTGCCGATCAGGCCACGGAAGCGTTTGCGTCCCTCGACGCCGGTCTTCATCTCGATCCGCGCCTCATGAGCCAGCGCGCGGCAGAAATCCGAAACACGGACCAGCGGACGGTCGATACCCGGCGACGAAATCTCCAGGCGATAGGCAATTTTCACCGGATCCTCGACGTCAAGAACCGGCGAGAGAGCGGCGCTCACGATCTCGCAGTCGTTGACATTCATCGACCCGTCCGGCCGTTCCACCATAATCTGCACCACTGTTCCCGCTTGCGTCCAAAGCTTGACCCGAACAAGCCGGTAACCGAGGCCGGCGAGCACCGGCTGCGCAATATGCGCCACCCGCGCAGCGACCCCCGTTTCGTCCATCAAACGAGGCTCGTCGAGGAGGCTTTGCGCCTCCGTATTGATCGCGGTGTGGTCGTGATCCAAATTGAGCCGGTCCATCGCCGGTTCACTCCGGCATACAATAACTGGGAACCACGCTTCGACCCTGACAGCGCCCAATTGGCAATAAAAAAGAGCGGGTCCGGGAGGGCCCACTCTCAATAAAGCGATCGCTTCTATCGAACAACCGTCATGAGAAGTATGAACAACCCCACATATAAGGCAAGGGGCACCGTTGCGCAAGCGCCCGCCCAGCCTTCTGCCGGCCTGTCCCCTCGGCAGGCCGATCCCGTGCGACGCGACAATAATGGACAGTTGCGGTTTCGCGGTTGAAGACGCATTTTGGCAGGAGATTCGCACGCGCAAAAAATAGCGCAGGAGAGCTTGAACATGGCGGGGATTTTCGGGCTGGGGCGCGGCCAAGGGAAAGATCAAGGCGCCGGCCAAGCGGGCCAAACCGCCAAGCCGCCCGGCGCGGAGGCCGCTGACGCCCTCGTGAAGGACGGCTCGACCGCGAGCTTCGGAGCCGATGTGATTGCCGAATCCGCCCGCCAGCCGGTGATCGTCGATTTTTGGGCGCCATGGTGCGAGCCCTGTAAGCAGCTCGCCCCGGTTCTTGAAAAAATAGTCAGGGCCGCGGGCGGCAAAGTAAAGCTCGTCAAGATGAATATTGACGAGCATCCGGAAATCCCCGGACAGCTTGGGGTTCGGTCGATCCCCGCCGTGATCGCCTTCCAGCGCTCGGCGCCGGTCGATGGTTTCATGGGCGCCTTGCCGGAAGCCCAGGTCAAAGGCTTCATCGAGCGGCTGGTTGGGCCCCTCGACGACGGCGCCGATCGCCTCGCGGAAGCGGCGGAGTTGATGGGGGCGGGCGAGCTTGAGGCGGCGGCCGAGATTTATGCAGGCATTCTTGCCAAAGACCCGGATGAACTTGCCGCCATAGCCGGGTTGGCGAAAATCCTCGTCGCATCGGGCGATATTGACAGCGCCAAGCGATTGTTGGCCTCGGTCCCCGCCGGGGGCGAAAGCGACACCGCGATCCTTGCTGCCAAAACCGCGATCGATCTGGCCGAACAGGCGGCTTCCCTCGGTGATTCCGCCGATCTCCTCGGAAAGCTCGCGGCCAACCCGGCCGATCATCAGGCGCGGTTCGATCTGGCTCTTCTTCTCAATGCCCAGAACCGGCGCGAGGAAGCAGCCGAAGCGCTGACCGAAATCATCCGGCGCGATCGGACCTGGCAGGACGACGGCGCCCGCAAGCAATTGCTGCAATTCTTCGACGCCTGGGGGCCGATCGATCCAGCGACAATCGGTGCCCGGCGAAAACTTTCGGCCCTGCTGTTTTCCTGAGGCAAACCGGTGCCGCTCGGCAAACGTCCCGTCGGCTGAGACAGATCACCGATTGAGCATGGCGTAGCTAAAGCTCAACGTGACGTCGGAAAAGCGTAGCTCGGACCGCAGCTTGATCAAAAATAGCTGATTGCTTAATTAATAGGCAATCGCCCAAAAGCTTGGCGGAAGGCAAATTTTTCGATGGAATGGCGCGAGGTCGCCATCGGGGTTATATTAAGTGTCCTCAGCGAAATCCTTGGTCCCAAGGAGCGGAGCCCGGCGAAAGGTGAGGACCAGATATGAGCATGAACCGCGCCTATCGCGATCCGGGGGAGCTGCCAGCCGTATTCCCCATTTTCCCCCTTGCGGGCGCTCTTTTGCTCCCGCGTGGTGAACTGCCGCTCAATATTTTCGAGCGGCGCTATATCGCCATGGTCGACGACGCCATGAAAGCCGCGCGACTTGTGGGGATGATCCAACCCGACCCCGAGGCCGGGGCGGCCAGTGCGACGCCGGCGCTTTTTTCGGTCGGATGCGCGGGGCGTATCACCCAATTGGCCGAAACCGGCGACGGACGTTACCTCGTTACCCTGACCGGGATCGCCCGGTTCAGGATTGTCGAGGAAATCGCGACCGTTACCCCCTATCGGCAATGCCGGGCCGACTTTGGGCCGTTTGCGGTCGATTTCAGTCCCCGCGCCGGCGAGGAAGAGGTCGATCGCGAAGGGGTCTTGCGCACGCTGCGTGATTTTGCCGAGACGAACAACCTCCAGATCGACTGGAACAGCATCAACGAGGCGCCCAACGAAGCGCTGGTCAATGCGCTGTCCATGATGAGCCCGTGCAGCCCGAAGGAAAAACAGGCGCTTCTGGAAGCGCGCGACCTGAAAGGCCGGGCCGACGTCCTCGTCGCGATCACCGAGATCGAATTGGCCCGCGGGAAAAGCGCGTCGACGCCTTTGCACTAGACGCAGGCCACCCTAGCGGCTATCCGCTTAGAAGGTGCAGTCGCGCCGCCATGCTAAACGCGTGGTGCGGGCCCCAAGGCTCGCGAGTGAAAAAGCTGGAGGAAAACGGGATGTCCGACAAGGATCATGGTTCAAGCGGCAAGACGGCTCCGGAGGCTTCACGCATCGATCCGAGGCTGCTGGAAATCCTGGTCTGCCCGCGGACCAAAACCACCCTTGAATACGACGCCCTCAATCAGGAACTGATTTCGCGCGCCGCGAAGCTTGCCTATCCGATTCGCGACGGCATTCCGATCATGCTTCCGGACGAGGCGCGCCCGCTCGATTAAGGCTTGCCCCCGAAGGGGTAGCCGACCAGAGATTTATCGCATCGGTCGCCGAGCCGCGTCGTCAAGCTGCCGGGTGGCGATCGATGATGACTTACGGCTCATTCCATTTCCGGGGACATCATGGCCCGCAGATTTATAAGTGCTGTTTTCGCTGCGCTTTTTCTCACTCAACCGGCGCAGGCCTGTACCGGACTGCGTCTCACCGCCGAGGATGGCGCGGTGGTCCCCGGCCGCACTTTGGAATTCGGCTTCGACCTCCATTCGAATGTCGTGGTCATTCCGAAAGGCACCAAATTCACGGGGTCGACGCCGGGAGGCGGAACGGGACTGAGCTATACGACCAAATACGGCATGCTGGGCGCCAATGCGGTGGGCCTGCCGGACATTGTCGATGGCATTAACGACCAAGGCCTCTATGTGGGCCTTTTTTATTTCCCGGATTATGCAGCCTATGCCGATCCGAGCGCCGAAAATGCAGCCCGAGCCATGGCGCCGTATGAATATGGCAATTGGCTTCTCGGCAATTTCGCCAATGTGGACGAGGTCAAGGCCAATTTCGACAAGGTGGTTTTGGTCCCCACGGTTCTGGAGGCGATCAAGCAGGCGCCGCCGGTTCATTTCGTCGTTCATGATCGCAGCGGCAAATCCGTCGTCATCGAGCCGGTCCAACGGACGCTCAAGATTTATGACAACCCGCTTGGCGTCCTGACCAACGCGCCGACCTTCGATTGGCACATGACCAATTTGCGCAATTACATCAATCTGTCCGCGACCAATGTGCCGCCGGTGGATCTCTCCAGCCTCAAGCTCGCTCAGCTCGGTCAGGGGAGCGGCATGCACGGGCTTCCGGGAGACTTCACGCCGCCCTCGCGGATGGTCCGGGCAGTCGCCTTTTCGCAGGCGGCGCTGCCTTCGCAAACGGCCCCCGAGACGGTGCTCCAAGTCTTCCATATTCTGAATGCCTTCGACATTCCGGTCGGCGCCGTGCGGGGAACCCAGGACGGCAAGGTCGATGCCGAGTACACATATTGGACGAGCGTCGCCGACCTCAAAAACTTGAAATATTATTTCAGGACCTACAAGGATCAATCGATTCGCAGCGTCGATCTTCCGGCCGCGATCGCCGGCGCAAAGGGTAAAACCAAAATCATCACGATGGATTCGAAACAGCCCCTGCAGGATGTTTCGACCGGGTTCGAATAGGTGCTTCGGAACCGGCCGGTTCTATAATGAGGACTTTCCCGCGATGGCCAGGATTTGCACCTTCATTGCGGGCGAGTTCTTGGTTTTCGTCGTTCTGTTGTTTGGCGCCGCCGGCACGTTTTTCTGGCCGGCCGCTTGGATCTTCCTCATCATGTTCTTCGGTTGGTCCGCAATGATCACGGGCTTCATTGCGCGCGATGACCCGGCCTTGCTTGCCGAGCGGATGAAACCCCTGTTCCAGCACGGCCAGCCGCTATGGGACAAAATAATCCTGGTGAGCGTCGTCTTGCTTTTCGCGGCGTGGCTGATCTTGATGGGATTGGACGCCGTCCGGTTTCGTTGGTTTGTCATGCCCCTCTGGCTGCAATGGCTTGGCGCCGCGGGCGTCATCGCCTCGATGTGGATCTACCAGCTGGCCTTCAGGGCCAATACGTTCCTGGCCAATGTCGTAAGAATCCAGGATGAGCGCGGCCACAAAGTCGTCAGCACGGGTCCTTACGGCATCGTCCGGCACCCTCTCTATGCCGGTGTCCTGCTCTTTTTGCCGATGACCGCGCTGATGCTCGGCTCCTGGGCGGGCCTCGCCTTCGCGCCCTTGATTGCCATCGCCGTAATTGTGCGGACGGCGCTTGAAGATCGCGAATTGCGGCGCTCGCTGGACGGCTATGCGGATTACGCGCGCCGGGTCCGGTATCGGCTGCTTCCGGGGGTATGGTGATCCGTCCCAAGTGAGCTTTTTCAGAATTGACGGGCGCAAACATCCCACTGCGGAAAAGGAAGTTGATCCTGCCATGTCCAACGCCGTAGAAGAACTTTTGGCCATTCTAGATCTCGAAAAGATCGAGGAGAATATTTTTCGTGGCCGCAGTCCCCAAGTTGGCTGGCAACGCGTTTTCGGTGGGCTGGTGATCGCGCAGGCCCTCGTGGCTTCGGCCCGCACCGTCGACGGACGCGCGCCGCACTCCTTGCATGGTTATTTTCTTTTGCCGGGCGATCCGGCGGTGCCCATCGTCTATGAAGTAGATCGGATTCGGGACGGCAAGAGCTTCACCACGCGCCGTTGCAATGCGATCCAACATGGGCGGGCCATTTTCTCTCTGTCGGCCTCATTTCATATCGAGGAACCGGGCCTTGAACATGCGTTTTCGATGCCCGACGTGCCTTTGCCGGAAAGCCTGCCGAGCGAAGCTGAAATGCTCGAGCGTTTCGGGGCGGCAATGCCCGAGGCGATCCGCCGATGGTTCATGCGGGACCGCCCGATCGAACTGCGGCCGGTCGATCTCTCCCGCCACTTTCGGCACCAGCCTGGCGCGCCGCAACAAAACATCTGGCTCCGGGCGAGCGGGCCGCTGCCCGACGATCCCGCCATCCATCGCGCTGTCCTCGCATATCTTTCGGACATGACGCTCATCGACGTCGCGCTCAGCGCACATGGTCATTCGGTTTTCGATAGCGATCTGCAGATCGCGAGCCTTGATCATGCCTTATGGTTCCACCGGCCCTTTCGTGCCGATGAATGGCTGCTCTATGCGCAGGACAGTCCGAGCTCCGGCGGCGCGCGCGGTTTTACCCGGGGGCTTCTTTTCTCCCATGACGGCCAGCTCGTCGCCTCCGTCGTCCAGGAAGGCTTGATCCGTCCAAAACCAGAGAGCTTAAAAACTTTGCGCTGAGCGGGTCTGCGGCCGCGGATTTCCAAAGATGTGCTCTAGGCCGAGCCGAAGTTTTGAGACATGATGGGGAACCTCAGGATCACATCGATCGGGGATCCCGATGTCGATCTCGAGGGGGGCTGGTTCGCCATCTTGGGGCGATGCGTTAACCGCCTGATTATTCGACCGGAATAGAGGAGGCGGGCTCGGATTTCCGCCGCAGGGGCGATCGCCGTCGGGCATTTCTGCTGCGGGCCCGAGTCTTGGCCCGCCGATTGCTATCCAGAACTCAAGCAGGGCCGCGATAGCTCGCGTCCGGCTCTACGGTCGCGAGCCGTATTTGCACGCAGTTTCCAACGTCAAAGGTTAAAGGCAAGCAGGAAAATCAACATGAAAATAGTTACTGCGATCATTAAGCCGTTCAAGTTGGACGAGGTCCGTGACGCACTGACGGCGCTCGGCGTGCACGGCATGACCGTAACCGAGGTGAAAGGTTACGGGCGCCAGAAGGGCCATACGGAAATCTACCGTGGCGCGGAATATGCGGTCAGTTTTCTTCCGAAGTTGAAGCTTGAGGTCGCCGTGCCGAGCGATCTTGTCGCCCAGACCATCGACGCCATCACGACGGCTGCTAGAACCGGCGAGATCGGCGACGGCAAGATTTTCGTGAGCGGGCTCGATCAAGCGGTCCGAATTCGTACCGGCGAACGCGATCAAGAAGCCATTTAGCCTTCCTCCCCATTTGAAGTTTCTCAGGAGTTGAATATGAATCTTTGTTTGCTTCCGAGGATCGCTCCCCGAGCGGTCGGAGCAGGGCTTTTGATAGCCATGAGCACGGCAGGGCTGGCGTTCGCAGATGCGCCAGTGCCCAACAAAGGCGATACCGCCTGGATGCTGATCTCGACGGCACTGGTCCTGATGATGTCGATCCCAGGCCTCGCGCTTTTCTATGGCGGCTTGGTCCGTACCAAGAACATGGCGTCCGTACTTTCGCAGGTCTTCGCGATTGTGGCGCTGGTTTCGATCCTGTGGGTTTTTTACGGCTATTCGCTCGCCTTTTCCGAGGGCAGCCATACGTTGGTGCCCTTCGCCGAGAGCGAGCACGCTTGGCTCGGATTTCTGCAAGGGTTCGAATGGAACAACCTGATCGGAGGGTTCGACAAGGCCTTTCTTAAGGGCGTGACCCCGGATTCGACGGTCGCGACCTTCTCCAACGGCGTGGTCATTCCTGAATATGTCTATATGGCGTTTCAGATGACCTTCGCCTGCATTACCCCGGCCTTGATCATCGGCTCTTTCGCGGAGCGCGTTAAGTTCTCGGCCGTTTTCGTGTTTATCCTGCTTTGGGTAACGTTCATCTATTTCCCGATCGCCCACAGTGTTTGGTACTGGGCGGGCCCGGACGCGATTGGCGATGCCGCCAAAGCGCTTGCGGACGCTCCCGACGAGGCCGCCAAGGCCGCCGCGCAGGCAAACCTTGATTCTGTTCTCGCCAACGCCGGAAACTTCTTCAAAATAGGCGCGCTCGATTTTGCCGGCGGCACGGTCGTCCACATCAACGCGGGTATCGCTGGTTTGGTTGGCGCTCTGATACTGGGCAAGCGGATCGGCTATCCCCGCGATATCGATCCGCCGCACTCGGTCACCATGTCGATGATCGGCGCCTCGCTGTTGTGGGTCGGCTGGTTCGGCTTCAACGCCGGTTCGAATCTGGAATCGAACGGTGTGACGTCGCTGGCTTTCGTGAACACCTTTGTAGCGACCTCGGCGGCAACTCTTAGCTGGATGTTCGTGGAATGGGCGACCAAGGGCAAGCCTTCGCTGCTCGGCATGATCTCGGGAGCGGTTGCCGGCCTCGTCGCAGTGACGCCGGCGTCAGGCTATGCCGGCCCGATGGGGGCAATCGTTCTTGGTTTAGTCGCAGGTGCCGTCTGCTTCTTCTTTGTCTCGGTCGTGAAGGGCAAACTAGGCTATGACGATTCCCTCGATGTTTTCGGCGTCCACTGCATCGGCGGCATCATCGGGGCGATCGGAACCGGCATTTTGGTTGCGCCCTATCTCGGCGGCATAGGCCTCACCGACTATATGGCCAAGCCCGGCTTTGCCTCGCCGGGCGAATACGACATGAAAACGCAGGTTCTGATCCAGGTAAAAACTGTGCTGTTCACCCTTCTCTGGTCCGGTATAGGCTCGGCCATCATCTATAAGTTCGTCGACCTGACCATTGGCCTCAGGGTGACGAAACAGGCCGAACTCGAAGGCCTCGACATCACCGAGCATGGCGAGCGCGCTTACAATCCGTAAAGCGATGTCCTGACGCTTGGCGATCCGAGCGTCAGGACCAAAGTTCAACAGGAAACGAGAAAACCATGGGCCGTGAACAACGGTCCATGGTTTTTTAGATTGCCCCTCCGATCAGAGCCGGAAAACTTGGAGCGACTTTTTTTCGACAAGGACCTGCCCCAGCCTTACATTGTTGAGCGGTCGATCTCGGTCGGCTTGTCCCTGATCGGAACGGCTTTAGAGGTGGCGCATGGCGGATGGCGAAGTTGCACAGGCTCTGGCTGCGCTCAAGGCCCATAGGGCCGCGATAGGCGCGCGAACGATCGTCGATCTGTTTGCCGACGATCCGCAACGATTTGAACGCTTCCACATCAAACATGGCGATCTTCTGTTCGATTTCTCGAAGCATCGGGCCGACGAGGAAACGCTCCGGCTGCTCGGCAATCTCGCACGCGCCGCCGGTGTCGAGGCACGGCGGGCGGCCCTGTTTGCCGGCGAGCCGGTCAACGCGACGGAGCATCGGCCTGCGCTGCACATGGCTTTGCGCAATCTTTCGGGAAAGCCGATGTTCTCCGAAGGCCGGGATGTCATGCCGGAGGTCCTGGCCGAGCGGGCCAAGATGGAAGCCTTCGCCGAGGCGGTGCGCAACGGCGACGTCAAGGCCGCGAATGGCGCGCGATTTACCGACATTGTGAACATCGGCATTGGCGGCTCGGATCTTGGTCCCGCGATGGCCGCGCGCGTGCTGTTGCCCTTCGTCGCGGGGCATCTGACCTTGCACACCGTGTCCAATGTCGACGGCGCCGATCTCGGCGACACACTCAAGCGGGTGCCGCTCGAAACCACGCTTTTCATCGTTTGCTCGAAAACCTTCACCACGATCGAGACGATGACCAACGCTGCCTCGGCGCGCAAAGCCGTCGCGGCGAAGCTCGGTGAGGCGGCGGTTGCCGATCATTTCTGCGCGGTTTCCACCCATCTCGATAAAATCGCCGCCTTCGGCATCCGCAGCGATCGGGTCTTCGGGTTTTGGGATTGGGTCGGCGGGCGCTATTCGCTCTGGTCGTCGATCGGGCTTTTACTGGCGATCGGTATCGGCAAGGAAAAATTCAATGAATTCCTGCGCGGCGGCCAGGATATCGATGCCCACTTCGTGGAGGCTCCGCTCGACCGCAATGTTCCAGTCCTGATGGCGCTTCTCGGCATCTGGTACCGTAACATCTGGGGTTTTGCGACCCATGCCGTCATTCCCTATGACGAACGCATGGCCAGATTTCCGGCCTATCTGCAGCAGCTCGAAATGGAATCGAACGGGAAATCGGTGGGCCTCGACGGGGCGCGCGCCAAGCTGGAGACCGCGCCGATCATTTTTGGAGAGCCAGGGACGAATGGCCAGCACGCCTTCTTCCAGCTCTTGCATCAGGGCACCGAAATCGTGCCGATCGATTTTCTCGTGGCGGCGCAGCCTTTGGACGCGGACACCGCGCATCACCAGATGTTGTTTGCCAATTGCCTGGCCCAGAGCCAAGCTCTAATGCAGGGATTACCGCTGCAGGAAGTCGAGACCCGGTTGCGCGCCCAAGGGCTCGGCCAGGCGGCCATCGAGGCGCTCGCGCCACATAAGGTCTTCGAAGGCAACCGCCCCTCGAGCACTTTTCTCTATAAGCAGATGTCGCCACGCGTCCTCGGCCAGTTGATCGCCCTCTATGAACACAAGGTCTTCGTCCAGGGCGTGATCTGGAATATCAATTCCTTCGATCAATGGGGCGTCGAACTCGGCAAGGAACTCGCCAATAAGCTGTTGCCGATCGTCGCCGATCGGAGCCGCTCGACGGCCGGCCTGGACGCGTCGACCGCCGGCCTCATCCAAGAGGCGCGCGAATATGGCGAAGGCTGAGGGCGGCGTTTTGCCGGTCACTCATCCTCGCCGAAGCGATCGGCAACCAGCGCTGCGATCGCCTCGAGAGCCTGCGTTGCCTGAGCCCCGGTGGCGGTGAAGGTCACCGTCATTCCCGGACCTGCGCCGAGCGTCAATATGCCCATGATCGAAGTTCCGCCGACGGTCTCACCGCAGCGGCTGACCGTGATTTGGACATCGAACCCGTCGATGCATTGCACGAGTTTTGCGGTCGCGCGCGCATGCAGCCCCTTGCGGTTGACGATTTCGACCGTGCGCACCAGCACGCCTTCAGGGGCCTCGAATTCGGGGCAATCGCTGGCGTCGGCGGATTTGACGTTTTCCGAGCTCATTTTCCGCTCAATACCCGGCTCGCGACATAAATATATTTCCGCCCTGCTTCCTGGGCCTGGATCACGGCCTGTTCCAGGTTGGTGCTGTCCCGCAAGGAGGCCAGCTTAATCAGCATCGGCAAATTGACGCCGGCGATGACCTCTATATGGGAATCGTACATAACCGAGATCGCGAGGTTCGAAGGCGTCCCGCCGAACATATCGGTAAGTACCACCACGCCGTCGCCGCTGTCGACCTTGGCCACGGCGGCAACGATATCCTTGCGCCGCTGCTCAATATCGTCGTCCGGACCGATCGCAATCGATTCGATCTGTTTTTGCGGACCGACCACATGTTCCAACGCGGCACGAAATTCCGATGCCAGGTGGCCGTGGGTCACGAGGACGATTCCAATCATCAAACGTACCTGTTCGTTCAGGAACCTCGTGCCTGAGCGGCACGGACGTGAGTGGTGTTCGTCAAGGCAGGGACCATGCGTAGACCAAAGGTGAGAGGCGCCGTGACAGAGCCCGGCAGCTCACGTGGGTTAACCGTTTAATACCAAGGATAGAAGATAGCTACTCGCCCCACATTCGCGAAGGTTGTTCCAAAAATGATAAAAATCTAACCCCACAAACGCACCTTCACGCATGACCTGATCGGAACGATCGCCGATCAAGACAAGTTCGCGGCGCCATCTTGTGCGGCGCAATGGAATTGGCAAGCGAAATGACATGCCATTGGTTCCGATGGGACAGATTTATGTCAGTTTGATTTGGACGGATGCCGATCCCGAAATGCCTATCCATAAGCGGAAAGTCCTGTTTGTATTCAACGGAACCTTGAAAGCGACGGCAGCTGGTGGCGCTGGCGTAGATTTGCCAGCACAGCCCGCGCGAGGTCCGAAGCTGCGGCGTCTTGCCGCAGGGTCAGACAAGGCAAGTTTGCACCGGCGACGGTGACCTGGTCCTGGTCTGGTTCGGGATACCTTGGGATCGGGGCGCCCGCATCGGCAAGATCGACCACAAGCCGAAGCACAGCGGCAGGCAGAAACGGCACCTCGAGGATACCTTGGCCGCGGGACTCGATTTTTCCAAGGATCAACGGGTGCCCGCGGGCGATGAGGCGACCGGCTTTCAGTTCAACGCCAATCCTGTCATCGCCGATGAGGCGGGCGAACAGGCCGGCGTGCTCGGCGGCTTCGATCAGTGCGAAAGCCAGCCGGCTCTTGCCTGAACCCGAGCTGCCCCGAATCAACACGCCGGCCTCTCCCAGGACAACCGCCGTTGCATGGACTGACTGCCGCGGGGTATCGGTCGACTCGACAATTAAATCGGACAAGATATTATTGTGCTCTAGGTAAGAACACCAGGAAGCGGGCGCCGAGCACCGGGGTCACCCCATCCTTATCGGGGGGGCCAACTCGGTTGAGCGCCGAGATGTAGCCGCCATGGGCCTCGATGATCTGCCGGGAAATGGAAAGACCAAGTCCGGAGTTCTGACCAAAACCTTGTTCGGGGCGGTCGGTATAAAACCGCTCGAAAATGCGCTCATAGGCGTCGGCCGGAATGCCCGGACCGTCATCGTCGATGACAACTTCAAAACCGTCGGTGATATGGCCCTGGGCCGAATGGGCTCTGGCGAGCCGCAGAAGCAGGCGGACGCTTCCGCCAGGCTCCGAAAACGAGCGGGCATTGTCGATCAGATTATTGAAAACTTGGCCGAGGCGGGAATCATGGCCGAGAACCATATAGCTCAACCTGCGGGGGTCGTTGAAGGCTTCCCGGGCGATGGTCAGGCTGACGCGCACGGCGCCGGTGTCGGTGACCAAATTGGCCACGGCGACGACCGCTTCAAGCAGCCGGGTAAGATCCACAAGGTCAACGTCGGCGCGCGCCAATTCGGCATCGAGTCGCGACGCGTCGGAAATATCGCTGATCAACCGATCAAGCCGGCGCACGTCATGCTCAATGATCGCCAGCAGCGCGCGCCGCGATTCCGGCGCGCGGGCGATCGGCAGGGTTTCAACCGCGCTGCGCAAAGAGGTCAGCGGGTTTTTCAGTTCATGCGCCACATCGGCAGCGAAGCTTTCGATCGCCTCGATGCGGTCGTAGAGAGCCTTGGTCATATCCCGCAAGGCCCCGGAAAGATGCCCGATTTCATCCGAACGCCCCGTGAAATCGGGAATTTCCCGGCGTGACTTCGTCCCCTTCCGGACTCTTTCCGCTGCTTCCGCCAAGCGCCGGATCGGCTCCGCTATGGTTCCGGCGATAAACATGGACAGAAGGAACATGATCGCCGAGGAGACCAGAAAGATTCGGACGATCGCCCCTCGCTCGGACCCGATAATCTTGTCGATGTCGTCGCCTTGGGTCGATAGGAGCAGGGCGCCACGCACGGCCCGGAAACGTTGGATGGGCACGGCGACGGACACAATCGTCTCGCCTTTGGCGTTGACCCGAACCACCGAGCGTGCGCCGCCGCTCAGGGCGCGCGCCACTTCCGGATAATTCTTGCCGTTGCTGACACCAATGTCCTCATAAAGCGGAAGGTCGGAGCGGCCAAACAGCCGTTTGAACCAATTGCCGATGCCCTCCAACGGGTTCTTGGAATCTTCCCGTGCCGGCGGCGGCAGGTCGAACCGCATGATGTTCGCGCGGCTGGTCAAGGAGCGCGAATCAAGCAGCAGGTAGCCGTCGCGATCATAGATGCGCGCCCGCGTCCGAGTCGGCGAGGCAAGACGATGCAGAACCGGACCGACGCGCTCAGGATTGATGGAAAACTCCAGGGACGGAACCGTCTCCTCGGCGAGCGCGTAGCTTTCTCCCGGGGAGAGCTGCAGCAGCTTTTCCGGATCGATGGCGATCGAATCGGTTTCCACCGTGGCGGAAGCGGCGACCGCCGCGGCAATGATTTCCCCCTGGATCTGAAGGCTTTGAACCCGCGCGTCGATCAGCCCTTCGCGAAACTGGTTCAAATACAGAAAGCCGATCAGCAGAGCGACGAGGCCGCCGAGGTTCAAGACAACGATGCGGCGTGTCAGCGGAGAGGCAAATCGCGCACCGGCGGCGCGGGCGAAAGCCCGCAGGCGTACCGCAAGACCCCGCCGGATACGCTTAACCCGCCGCGCGGCCTCAAACGCTCGTTCGAAGCCCAGCCCCTCCCGCGCTTCAAAGCTCATTGACCGGTTATTCCAACCCGCAAAGCAGAAAGTCCCATGGGCAAGTCCCGAAAAGGTGACCGGACTCTTTCCCGGCATGAATCGGCCGTAGGCTGCGCCGATGAATATAGCCAATCCACAGCTGCCGGCGCGGATTGCTCAGGCCGCTGTCTTAGCAGCAGCGCAAAAAAAACTCAAAAAAATCCGCTTTTGGGCACAAGCGATGGCTTAGCCGGATGGCTCAGTTTGACCCAATCATTCCTTGAAACGATAG
The DNA here is from genome assembly GCA_004564215.1 of Beijerinckiaceae bacterium. Classification (NCBI taxonomy): domain Bacteria; kingdom Pseudomonadati; phylum Pseudomonadota; class Alphaproteobacteria; order Hyphomicrobiales; family Beijerinckiaceae; species Beijerinckiaceae bacterium. Next base: position 2,195,011 of record CP024846.1, read on the forward strand.
CCCACGCCATAGAGCGTTTCGATCATTTCGAATTCGTCGTCCACCACCTTAAATTTCTTCCGCAGCCGCTTGATGTGGCTGTCTATGGTGCGGTCGTCGACATAGACCTGATCGTCGTAGGCCGCGTCCATCAAGGCATTGCGGCTTTTGACGACGCCAGGTCTCGTGGCCAGCGCCTGAAGAATGAGAAATTCGGTGACCGTCAGAGTGACCGTATCATTCTTCCAGGTGCAGGCATGGCGCTCGGGGTCCATCTTCAGCTGGCCGCGCTCGAGAATCTTCGCTTCGGTTTCCTTCTGGGACCCTGGTTCCTTGGGATTGGCGCGGCGCAAAATAGCCTTGACGCGCTCGACGAGAAGCCGCTGCGAGAACGGCTTCCGGATGAAATCGTCGGCCCCCATCTTGAGGCCGAACAATTCATCGATTTCCTCGTCTTTCGAGGTCAGGAATATCACCGGCACATCGGATTTTTGGCGCAGGCGGCGCAGCAATTCCATCCCGTCCATGCGGGGCATCTTGATGTCAATAATGGCAAGATCCGGCGGATTGGTTTTCATGTCGTCGAGCGCGGTCGACCCGTCGGTATAGGTTTGGACGCGGTAGCCTTCTCCCTCAAGGGCAATCGCCACGGAGGTGAGGATATTGCGGTCGTCGTCAACCAAGGCAATCGTCGGCATGAATCGTCCTAATTGCGAATTCGAGCGCTCGAATTCTTTTCCACGGGGTGGTTAGACCTTTAGCGACGCATTAGCGAAAGGTTTTCGCCCCGAATTGGCCGTTTTGTTGCGGCGCGGTCTATTAGAATCCGTGGCCGCAACGGCAAAAGGGTGCATTCAGCAGGCTTCAAGGGCAAAATTAACTACTATCCCTGGCTTCTCTATACACGCAGGGAACCTAAACCGCACCCGTTACCTGAACAATTGCTGTGTCTATCGCTCTCCGTTCGCGTTTGGTTTCGCCCGTGGCGTGACCGCTCTGCTTTGGCTCGGTCGAAATAACCTGGAGTTCGCCACATCAAATAACCTTAAGCTCCGTATAACAGGAAAAATGCGCGGCTGAAATAAGGCGGAGTTTGGGCGTCACATGCCAAATTTGAGAGCAGAGGGAGAAAACGCCGCGATTGCCGCCTTCACAAAGGATGCCGCCGTCTATGATCCGGTGCGGCGCGCTCTGATCCCGTGTTTTGATTCGTTTTACGGAAACATTGGCGAGTTGATCGCGGAAAAGGGAGTTACGGGTAAGACCCGCATCCTCGACCTCGGAGCGGGAACCGGTCTGGTCTCGGCGATGATTCGGCAGAAATGGCAGAGCGTTTCATTGCAACTTCTCGATGGCTCGCAGGCGATGCTGGACCAGGCGCGCGGCCGTTTTGCCGGCGATGACTTGGTCTCTTTCGTCGAGGCGGATATGACGCAAGCCGAGCTCGGCGGGCCCTGGGACGTGGTCGTTTCCGCGCTCGCCATTCATCATTTGGAAGATGCGGTAAAACGCGAATTGTTCGGCCGAGTTTACGCTGCCTTGCAGTCAGATGGCTGGTTCATCAATGCCGATCAGGTTCGCGCCCCTGCACAAACGCGCCAGAACCGCGACCATAGGATGTGGCGCGAACAGGCCCTGAAGCTTGGCGCGCGTGAGAGCGATCTCGTCGCCGCGGAAGAGAGGATGCGCCACGATCGATGCGCCACCCTTGAGGATCAATTGGCCTGGTTGCGGGACGCGGGCTTTGCTGACGTCGATTGCACCTTCAAGGCGTGGCACTTTGCGGTCTTCTGCGCCGTCAAAAGCTGACGCGTCACGTCGAGGATAACAAAGCTTCGAGCGTTTCAATCCGGTCGGCTTCCGCCGCCGGCTTGTCCCAACGGATACGGGCGATCCGCGGGAACCGCATGGCGACGCCGGATTTGTGGCGGCTTGAGCGGTTCAGCCCCTCGAAAGCGATTTCCAGGACGAGACCCTGGGCCTCGCCATGGACGACTTCACGCACCGGCCCAAAACGATTGATCGTGTTTTCCCTTATATAGCGGTCGAGCAGTCGCAGTTCGGCGTCGGTAAAGCCAAAATAGGCCTTTCCTACGGGGACCAGGGCGCGGCCTTCATTGTCACCCCGCCAGACTCCGAATGTGTAATCCGAATAGAGAGACGAGCGCTTGCCATGGCCGCGTTGCGCATACATGAGCACGGCATCGACGGTGAACGGATCCCGTTTCCATTTGTACCAAAGTCCTTTGGGGCGTCCGGGCACATAGATCGAATCGGCGCGCTTCAGCATCACCCCTTCGATCGCTTCGGAATCGCGCGTGGCGCCGAAAGCGAGGGGATCGTGCCTCGCACGTCCTAGGTCGGCCCAGGACGAAAACGGAACGAGGGTCGACAAATCGAGGCGCGGGCAGGCCGCTGCCGCGACAAAGGCTTCGAGTTTGTGCCGCCGCTCCACAAAGGGCAGGGGGCGCAAATCTCCGGCCTCGCTCCGCAGCAGATCATAGGCGCGGATGTGAGCCGGATAATCGGCGCGAAGCTTTGCCGAGACCGTCTTTCGATTGAGCCTTTGCTGGAGAACCCCAAATGTCTCCACCCGCCCGCCACGCAGGATCAGCAATTCGCCGTCCAGCGCGAAAGAGGGAGAGGGAATTTGCTCCAACGCCTCCATAAGATCGGGAAAAGCGGCCGAAATCTCTTCGCCGGTTCGCGAAAAAAGCCGAGTTATCCGTTGGCCACTAGGGGCCAGTCCGCCGACCGCCTCCACCCGAATGCCGTCCCATTTCCATTCGGCGCAAAATTCGTCGGCGACGAGTTCGTCAAAATCCTTGGCCTCGACCGGATGGGCGAGCATGGGCGGACAAAAGGGCGCCGGGTTGGTCGTGCTGGGCTTGGCTTCGCGTCCCTCGATCCAGGCAAAAAGGTCGAGATAGGGCGGCGCCACCCCATGCCAGATCTCTTCGATTTCTTTGGTGGTGACGCCCCCTTGATCGGCGAGGGCCGTTTTTGCAAGCCGCGCGGAAACGCCGATCCGGAGCGAACCCGTCACAAGTTTAAGCAGGGCCCAGCGGCCTGTCTCATCCAGCGCGTCGAGCCATCCGGCAAGCTTTCGGGGCAGATCGAGCTTGCCGGTCGAAGTGAGCCCTTCGATCACGTCGGACAAAAGAAGCGGCGCGCGATTTCCCGTTGTGGTGCTGGCCGGCGCTGGCCACAGCAGCGCAACCGTTTCAGATAAATCGCCGACAAAATCATAAGAAAGTTCGAAGAGGAAAGGGTCGAAGCGCTCGGCGATCAAAGCCCGGATAAGGCCTGGCTTCGCGTGCGGAAAAGATAGCGCGCCGGTCAATGCGGCCAGCGCGTAGCCGCGTTCGGGATCGGGAATGGTTCGGAAGAAATCCGTCATGAGACGCAATTTATTATTGCGCGAGGGCTCGAACCCGAGCCGGTCGATGAGTTCAGCGAAGCGGTTCAAGGCGCGGCCGTCTCTTCCCCGGCGCTCTCTTCCTCGTCGCCATAGCCCAATAAATGCAACGGCTTGGCTGAAATTCCCTGGGTTGTGGCCCAATGGACCAAGGCATCGGCCTCGCCGTGGGTCACGAGCACTTCGCCGCAGCCCGTTTGCCGGATTGTCGCGGTGAGACCGTCCCAATCGGCGTGGTCGGAAATCACAAGCGGAAGTTCGACCCCCCGTTGTCTCGCCCTTGCGCGCACCCGCATCCAGCCTGAGGCAAAGGCTGCGACGGGGTCGGGAAATCTCGCCGACCAGGGATCATGCAGGGCGCCCGGCGGACAGATGACGATTTCGCCGCCGAGACTGGCCCGGTCCACCGCCGCAACCTTGCGGATGTCGCCGAAATCCATGCCTTCGCCAGCGTAAAATTCGGTCAGCTTCTCGATCGCGCCATGAAGATAGATCGGCCGGTCGTAGCCGGCCGCGCGGATGAGCGCCATGACGCGCTGGGCCTTGCCGAGCGCATAGGCGCCGACAAGATGGGTCCTTCCGGGAAACAGCGCCCGAGACGCGAGCAGCTTATCGATTTGGGTGCTTGCGGAGGAATGCCGAAAAACCGGCAAGCCGAATGTGGCCTCCGTGACGAAGACATCACAAGCGAGAGGCTCGAAGCCGGCGCAGGTCGGGTCGGGCTCCCGCTTATAATCTCCGGAGACGACGACCGTGCGGCCCCGATACTGAATGCGGATTTGCGCCGATCCGAGGACATGACCGGCCGGATGAAAGCTTACCTCGGCAGGACCAAGTTGCAGCTTTTCGCCGAGTCCGATCGCTTGAGTCGAACCCGCGAAGTCTCGACCGCACCGGATCGCCATGATGGCCAGGGTTTCGCGCGTCGCCAAAACTCGGCCGTGGCCGGGCCGGGCGTGGTCGGAATGGGCATGGGTGATGAGCGCTCGGGGGACCGGCTGCAGCGGATCGATATGAAAATCGCCCGGGGAGCAATAAAGTCCCGCGGGCGTCAAACTTAAAACGTCGGAAACATCCATGCCTCAGCGATATAGGCGCGAGGCTGGTGTTATAAAGCCCCTGCGCCTCTTCTCCCGGCACCTATTCCTGGCAGATCAGGCCGCGGGTGACATAGACCCGGCCATCCGGCCCCACCATGCGGGTGACCCGGACGCAATCTTCGTCTTCGCCAGCGGCGGCGCGACCAAGCTGAAAGGCCGGTCCCTTGCCGAGAGGCTCAAAAGCCGTCTTGGCTTCCTGCGACTGCGAGAAAACTTTGGTTTTGGGGGTGATGGTCATCGGCGCGGCGAACACGGCTGCACCAAGACAGGACACGGCAATCCCAGCCATGGCATATTTGAAAGCCTGTCTTCCGAGAGCTTGGTGCGAACTGATCATGATTTCAACTCCCTCTCGCTGCCGCGTCCGGCGCCAGCAAGAGCAACCTCTTAAAAAATGCCGACCGTTGCTGTGCGGCAATACACAAGCTTAAACGCCGGCTCACCGAAAAGGTTTCGCTGGGAGGGGAAAAAATTGAAAAAAAATTAAGCCCCGCCCCAAGGCGGGACTTTTCAATTGGAAGGGTTAATGGAAGAATCCGTTAACCAAGGCGATGCGGCGGCCTAGAGCCTGTTCCGAAAAAGTTGACCGACTTTTTCGATCAGAACATGCTCCAACTCGTTGAACTTGAGCGATTCCTTTTCGATCAGATGACTCCATCTGATCGGGAAGCGCTCTAGTTGCAGATTTGAACCGGCTGATAACCGACGAAATTGCCCCAGCCATCATAGATGGGCCGATTCTGCATGTAACACCCGCCATAATAGCCAGGACCGTAGGAATAGGCCGAACCGGCCAGCGCGCCGAGAGCCAAGCCACCGAGAACTCCGGCCGCAACCGGTGCGCCCCAGCCACCGCCGTACCCGCGGCCGCCCCGCCAATAGCCGCCGTGCCAGCCACCGTAGCCGCCTCGACCGTGCCAGCCGTGACCGCCGCCCCGGCCGTGCCAGCCCTGGGCCACCGAGGGTGTCGCGAGCGTTGTCATGCCGAGTCCCAAACTCAGGGCGGCGACGGCGCCGATGGCGGCTTTCCTCAACATTTTGGTCATTTCATTTCTCCATGCCGTGGCAGCGCCGAGCTGTCTTCCCAGCTTGGGACTTGGCGCTAGTCAAGCTTACATGGCTCCGGCCGCCTGAACTTGCCATGAACGGCAACGCTGAAATTTGCCGCTCGGGTCCTTCGCGGCAATAAGGTGCGGATTTGTGCGATTACGCGCTCGAAAGACGCATGGCTGAGCTTTTCGTTTGACTTTCGGGCGCAAAGCCACGATGTAGGGGACATCCGCTTCATTGTGGATATTGGCGCTTCCGGCCGCGTGAAGAACATTTGTTCTCCTTCCGAGCGCGCTAGTCTGACTCCGCTCGACAGCCCAGGCCACGCAGGGCGTCACATTTATATTCTCTTTGGCCGCCGTGCCGGTTCTTCCGGCCAAAAATGCGGCTTACCGAAAGACTCAAAATTGAACGATTTTTCCCGACTCGGCCTTGCCGCGCCGCTTTTGCATGCCTTGACTAAACAAGGTTACTCTCAACCGACCCCCATTCAGGCCCAAGCCATCCCGCCGATCATGGCGGGTCGCGATCTCATCGGCATAGCCCAGACCGGCACCGGCAAGACCGCTGCCTTCGCTCTTCCGATTCTTCATCATCTTGCGACGCATCCGGCGCCGGCGCCGCGGCATGGCTGCCGTGTCCTCGTCCTCAGCCCCACGCGGGAACTGGCGAGCCAAATCGCCGACAGCTTCCGCAGCCTGGGCGCGGGCCTCTCGCTCACGGTCGGCGTTGTCTTCGGCGGCGTGCCGCATGGCGCGCAGATCAAGGCGCTCGCGCGCGGCCTCGACATTCTGGTTGCAACCCCCGGCCGGCTTGAGGATCACCTCGACTCCCGCGCGGCGCGTCTTTCTCAGACGGAATTCTTCGTCCTCGACGAAGCCGACCGCATGCTCGACCTCGGGTTCGTCAAAGCGATCCGCCGGATCATCGGCACGCTGCCCAAAAATCGTCAGAACCTGTTCTTCTCGGCGACGATGCCGAACGAGATCGCCGCGCTCGCGGGGGACCTTCTGGTCGATCCGATCGAGGTGTCAGTCACGCCGGTTGCGAAAACCGCGGACCGCATCAACCATCAGGTTCTGCTTATCGACACCAACCGCAAGCGCGATCTGCTTGTCGAACTTTTCGCCGATGCGCAAATGTCGCGCACGATCGTCTTCACCCGGACGAAACGCGGCGCCGACAAGGTCACCCAGCATCTCGATTCCAGCGGAATTGCAGCTTGTGCCATCCATGGAAACAAGAGCCAAAGCCAGCGGGAACGTTCGCTCGAAGCCTTTCGGAGCGGGCGGGTCCGGGCCTTGGTGGCAACCGATATTGCAGCCCGCGGCATCGACATCGACGGAGTGACGCATGTCGTGAACTTCGAGCTTCCGGAGGTGGCGGAGGCTTATGTGCATCGGATCGGCCGCACCGCGCGGGCCGGAGCCGATGGCATTGCAATCTCGCTTTGCGATGGCGCCGAACGTCAGCTTTTGCGCAATATTGAAAAGCTGACCCGCCTGCAATTGCCGACCATCGACCGGCGTGGCGCCGTGCCGACGGAATTCGTGCGCACCGAGGAGACGAATTTGCCTCGGCGCGCCAAGTCCGCGCCTCCGGCGGGTGCAAAACGGCGGTGGGAAAACCGCAGGGCAGCGCCCGGTTCCAACGGTGCGAGCCCCGACGGAGCAGGTTTGCCGCAATTCTTGTCGCGGCAAGCTCCGCGCGGGCCGGCGGCGAAGTCGAAAGGGCCGTCCCGTTTTGTTGCAGCGGGCGCAAGGCCGGCATCCAAGCGGCGTCCCGAAGGCAATGCCGTTCGTCCGCAATAGATCGATTGGGCCCGAAAAGTTTCCTGACTTTTCGGGTCCGTTCCGCTCTATAGCGAGCTGGCGTCAGGTCTTTTGCAAGGCCGCCGCGACGCGGCGCGCCACAATTACGCGTTGCTCTTGAAATTCAGCATTCTCTGCCCGCACCGTTTTTACGGTCTCGGGCTCGGCCGTTACGGCGGAGCCGCTGGCAAACGGCGGCTTCGGGTCGTATTCCATCGCGAGCTGCACACATTTGGCGCGATCCTCGCCAAACAGTTTGGCGGCCAGGACCAGGGCGAAATCAATTCCGGATGAAACGCCCGCGCCGGTGATCCGATTGCGGTCGATCACGACGCGCTCGGCGACCGGCACGGCGCCGAAATAGGCCAGCTGGTCCAGCGACAGCCAGTGGCAGGCCGCCCGATAGCCGGTGAGCAGGCCGGCCGCGGCCAGCACAAGTGAGCCGGTGCAAACCGACGTCACATAGCTTGCTTGCCGGGCCTGCTGCCGTAGAAAGTCCAGAACCTCCCCGTCTTCCATGAGCGAGATTTGGCCGGGCCCGCCGGGGACGAACAGAAGGTCAGCCTGCGGGCAGTCTGAAAAGCTTGTCGTCGGCAGGAGCCGCAGGCCGCCCGAATCGACGATCGGATCGGTATTTTTCCACACGAGATGCAGGGTCAATTCCTTGAAGCGCGTCAGCACTTCGAAAGGCCCGGTGAGGTCGAGCTGGGTCATGCGCGGATAAAGCAACATCACAACATGCATCGAGGCCTCCGGTCTTCAGGTCTTGGCATCCGGCAGATTGAGCCTGATGTGCAACTCCCGCAATTGCTTCGGCGTGACCGTGGACGGCGCGCCCATGAGGAGATCCTCGGCGCGCTGGTTCATCGGGAACAACACGATTTCGCGCAAGTTTTCTTCCCCAGCCAGCAGCATGACGATCCGGTCGATGCCGGGCGCGATGCCACCGTGGGGCGGCGCCCCATATTGGAAAGCGCGGTACATCCCGCCGAATTTTTCCAAGAGAACATCCTCGCCGTAACCCGCGAGGGCGAACGCCTTCTTCATGATGTCCGGGCGATGGTTTCTGATGGCGCCGGAGGATAATTCGATTCCATTGCAGACGATGTCATATTGGAAGGCCTTCATGCCGAGAATGGCCTTCTCGTCGGCTGCGTCGAGCGCGACAAAGGCCTCGGGATCGAAGTTCGGCATCGAAAAAGGGTTATGCGAGAAGTCGATTTTCTTTTCGTCCTCGTTCCATTCATACATTGGGAAATCGACGATCCAGCAGAACTCGAAGACGTCCGTTTTGGACAGTCCGAGTTCATGCCCGATCCTGAGCCGCGCGGCGCCGGCCAGTTTGGCCGCTTTTTCCGCCTGGTCGCAGGCAAAAAAGACCGCATCGCCGGATTTCAGCCCGGCCTTCCCCGCGATCCGCGTCTGAACGTCCGAAAGCAGGAATTTGGCAATCGGTCCCTTGCCGGTTAGTCCGCCCTCTGCACCCTCGAAGATCACATAGCCGAGCCCAGCCGCGCCCTCGCCCTTGGCCCAATCGTTGAGCTTGTCGAAGAAGGAACGGGGTTGGGCGCTCGCTCCTGGCGCTGGAATTGCGCGGACGACGCCGCCCGTCTTGATGACATTCTTGAAGGCGTTGAAGTTCACCTCATCGCGGGCAAACTCCTCCGTTACATCGACGATCTGCAGGGGATTGCGTAGGTCCGGCTTGTCGGAACCATATTTCAGCATGGCCTCCGCATAGGGAATCATCGGGAATTCTTGCGTCACGGGGCGGCCATTGCCGAAGTCCTCGAAGACGCCGCGCAACACCGGCTCGACCGCCGCGAAGACATCCTCCTGGGTGACAAAACTCATCTCGATGTCGAGCTGATAGAATTCCCCCGGGCTGCGGTCAGCGCGCGCGTCCTCGTCGCGGAAACAGGGTGCAATCTGGAAATAGCGGTCGAAGCCCGCTACCATGATCAGCTGCTTGAATTGCTGCGGCGCCTGCGGCAGGGCGTAGAATTTGCCGGGATGCAGCCTGGACGGCACCAGAAAATCGCGGGCTCCCTCGGGGCTCGACGCGGTGAGGATTGGGGTCTGAAACTCGAAGAACCCTTCCGACTTCATGCGCGCGCGCAGAGAATCGATGATCTGACCCCGCAGCATGATATTCTTATGGAGCTTCTCCCGCCGCAAATCGAGGAACCGGTAGCGAAGCCGCATGTCTTCCGGATAGGGATGCTCGCCGAAAACCGGCAGAGGCAGTTCAGCGGCGGCTCCCAAAACTTCAATTTCGGTCACATAGATTTCGATAAGGCCCGTCGGCATTTCGGGATTTTCCGTGCCGGCCGGGCGCCGGCGCACCTCGCCGTCGATGCGGACGACCCATTCCGAGCGAAGCTTCTCGGCTTGAGCGAATGCCGGTGAATCCGGGTCGGCCACGCATTGGGTGATGCCGTAATGATCGCGCAGATCGATGAAAAGCACGCCGCCATGATCGCGAATGCGGTGGCACCAGCCGGAAAGACGGATCGTTTCGCCGGCCTGCGCTTCGCGCAGATCGCCGCAGCTATGAGAACGGTAGCGGTGCATTTTCTCGTCGTGTGTAAGAGGAAAGGCTTGGGCAAGACCTTGCGGTTTGCGCCAAGCGGGCGGAGAACGGCATGGGTGGGCGCATCTGTCAAGGCTCGGTCGGTTTCGGCGCGCCGCTTGAATGCAGACTATAGCCGTCGGTCTGTCTTTGGATTATTGAGCAAATATGACCCTGATCGCTACGACACAAGAATTAGCCGCCGTTTGCCGCCGCCTTGCAACGCATCCCTTTGTCACGGTTGATACCGAGTTTTTGCGGGAAACCACCTTCTGGCCCAGGCTTTGTGTCGTGCAGATTGCCTCCGCTGAAGAAGCCGTGGCGGTCGATGCGATGGCGGAAGGGCTCGATCTTTCGCCTTTCTTCGAACTCATGGCCGATCAGCGGCTCACCAAGGTTTTTCATGCGGCGCGCCAAGATCTCGAAATCATCTGGAATCTCGCGCGGCTGATCCCGGCGCCTTTGTTCGACACCCAGGTCGCCGCAATGGTCTGCGGCTTTGGCGATCAGGTCTCCTATGGCGATCTCGTCCAGACCATCACGAAAGTGACGCTCGACAAATCATCGCGGTTCACCGATTGGTCCCGGCGTCCGCTTTTGCCGGCCCAGGCCGAATATGCCATCGCTGACGTCACCTATCTCCGCGACATCTATAGCTATCTCCGGGTCAAGCTGGAAGAAAGCGGGCGGCTGAACTGGCTGGACGACGAGATGACGCTTTTGACCTCGCCATCGACCTATGAACAGCATCCCGAGAATGCCTGGGAGCGGTTTCGGAATCGGGTTCGAAAGCCACGCGATCTCGCCGTCCTCATGGAGGTCGCCGGATGGCGCGAGGCCGAGGCGCAGACCCGGGACGTGCCCCGCTCACGGGTACTCAAGGATGATGTGTTGATCGAACTTGTCCTTGCCGCGCCGAAAACGGCCGAGAGCTTGGGCAATCTTCGGGCCTTTCCGCGCGGGATGGAACGCTCCCGCGCGGGCCTCGATATTCTGGCCGCGGTCGAACGGGGCTTGGCGCGCGATCCCAAAACCCTGCCGAAGCTCGAACGCGATCGCCGGAATGGTGGCCATGCGGCGACGGTCGAACTCTTGCGTGTACTCCTGCGCCACGTCAGCGAAAGTCATGGGGTCGCCGCGAAGATGATCGCCACGGTCGACGATCTCGAAGCGATCGCCGCCGACGACCGTGCCAAGGTCCCGGCGTTGACGGGCTGGCGCCGCGAACTCTTCGGGGCCAAGGCGCTCGAACTGAAGCATGGGCGCTTGGCGCTCACCGTCGAGGAGGGCCGGGTGGTACCTCTCGAATGGCGGGAAGCCGACGCGCCGCAAGACGGCGAAGCGTGAGCATGGGCCGCTTCGGGTCGCCTTTTCGGAGGTCAGGCCTTTAGATCACGATGATTTTGGATCGACTCAACCCAAAATCATGAACGTGATCGATTCCAAAAGTTTAGAGCGGGATGCGGGCGGAAAACCCTGTTCCACTTTCCTCATCCCGCTCTAGCCGACCGCTGTGATGACCGGCTCGCGGCCGATCAACCGCCCCAACTGTTTCAAACGATTCTGCAGTCGGTCGCTGGCGAGATCGGAGAATTTCTGTGGCAAGCTCAAGATCAATTTGTTTTTGACGCAGACCAGGGGCGTTGACGGCAGCACACCCGGCATTGCTCCGGAGATGACATAGGCCGCGCGAGTTGCCGCAGCGAGAATCCGCGCCTTGTCGAGCATCCGCGACGAGACCAGCGCGCGAATCTGCGGACTGACGTCGGCATCGAGGCCGAGGTAACGATAGGAAGCCGCCAGCGCGAGAAACGAACGGCCCGGATGATCGACGCCGACAAAGGCGGCGTTTTCAACGATGTTCACGCTTTCCTGATGCCGGTGGTCCGGATGGGCGCGCCAGTTCACATCGGTCAACAAGCAGGCGGCGTGGCGCAGCCTGCGTTCTTCCGGCGTTTCCTCAAGATGGGTCGACTTCATGAACTTGTCGGTCCAATCGCAAAGATCCTGGGCATGACCCGGCGCCCGGGACAGCAATTGGTTGAGCTCGGCCGCCGCGAAGAGAAGCGGATCTTGACGGCGTTGCTCGATGTTGAGCATTTCGTAGAGGAATCCCTCCCGCACGCCGGTCGTGGAAATCACGATCTCGATCGGCTGCGCGCGGCGGATGATCTCGTCAAGCACAACCGCGCCATAGGCCAGAAGCGGGCGCCGCGCCTCGCTGACCGCGTCGATCGAAATCAGCGTTTCGGTATTCACCCGTTCGACGAGGCCGGCAAAATCGGCGGCGTCCTGGGACGGGATAACATAGTTGTGGATCACGTTCAGCGGATAATTGCGCTGGCTCATATGCAGCTTGGCCAAGGCTCGCCAGGTACCACCGACCGCATAAAAAACGCGTCCGGCGAGCCGGTCGGCAATTCGTGAATTTGCCAGGCTTTCGCGAACGATTTTGACGGCCCCTCGCGGCGACCGGCCCGAGGCATCCATCAAAGTGAGGCCGCCCAGCGGCAGGGTCACGCCCTTGCCGGCATGCGAGCCTTTGACGTCGATCAATTCGAGCGAGCCGCCGCCGAGATCCCCGACGACGCCATCCGGCCTGTTGATGCCGGAAATAACGCCATAGGCGGAAAGCTGCGCTTCGCGGTCACCGGACAGAAGCGAGACCGGCGCCCCGATCGCCTGCGCGGCCGCAGCCACAAACTCAGGCCCGTTCAAGGCATCCCGCGCCGCTGCCGTTGCCAGCACATGCAGCTCGCCAACGCCCATGATGTTGGCAAGGGTTCGGAAGCGGCGCAGCGCGCCGAGGGCCTTTTCCATGCCGGATTTTGGGAGGTAGCCGGTCGTCGCCACGCCGTGGCCTAGGGCGCAAAACGATTTCTCGTTGAAAATCGGCCGTGGGGACCGGCTCAAGGATTCGTAGACGACGAGGCGCACCGAGTTCGAGCCGACGTCGACAATTGCAATCGGCTGCTTGGCCTGCAAGGCGGCAGCACCCTCGTGGTAGGTGTCGAACATGGAGGCCTTAACGACTTTCCAGTCGCTTGAGGAGTGTTTTGGGGCTCGAGTTCTTGAGGGATTTGCCACGGCCAGACAGACTAGGGTTCGTCATGAAATAGGAATGCGCGTTAAAGGGCTCTTCATTTTGGGGTGCCTTTATGCGCGCGCTCGAACCATCCGGCAAGACCATGTAGCTCTGCTGATTGTCGATCAGATTGGCGACCATGATCTGATCGAGAATCTGTTCATGCACGGTCGGATTGAGGATCGGCAGCAAAGCTTCGACGCGCCGGTCCAGATTGCGCGGCATCAGATCGGCTGAGGAAATATAGACATGCGCCTTCGGATGCGGCAACTCATGGCCGCCGCCGAAGCAATAGACCCGCGCATGTTCGAGAAAACGACCGATGATGGATTTGACGCGAATGTTTTCGGACAGGCCTTCGACGCCGGGTCTCAGACAGCAAATCCCGCGCACGATCAGCTCGATGCCCACCCCGGCCTGGCTCGCCTCATAGAGCGCATCGATGATCTCAGGATCGACAAGGGCGTTGCACTTCCCCCAGATCGAACCGGGCTTTCCGGCTTTCACAAAGGCGATTTCCTGCGCGATATGCTCAAGGAGACGCTTTTTGAGCGAAATCGGCGAGACCGACATGCGTTCAAGACCGGCCGGTTCGGCATAGCCGGTGATGTAATTGAAGATACGCGAGATATCCCGTCCGATCACTGGATCGGCCGTGAAGAAGGAGATGTCGGTGTAAATCTTTGCCGTCACCGGATGGTAGTTGCCAGTGCCGATATGGCAATAGGTGATCAAGGAACCGCTTTCGCGCCGGACCACCATCGAGAGTTTGGCATGGGTCTTCAATTCGATGAAGCCGAACACGACCTGTGCGCCGGCGCGTTCGAGATCGCGCGCCCAGCGGATGTTGGCGGCCTCGTCAAACCGCGCTTTGAGTTCGACGAGAGCCGTGACCGATTTGCCGGCTTCCGCCGCCTCGATGAGGGCGCGCACGATCGGGCTATCCGAGGAGGTGCGATAAAGCGTTTGCTTGATGGCGACCACATTGGGGTCGGCCGCCGCTTGATTGAGGAACTGGACCACCACGTCGAAGGATTCATAAGGGTGATGGACGACGAGGTCCTTTTGTCGGATCGCCAAAAAACAATCCCCGCCATTGTCGCGGACGCGTTCAGGATAGCGCGGATTATAGGGTTTGAACTTGAGGTCCGGACGGTCGAGACTGACCAATTCGGAAAGTTCGTTCAGAGCCAGCATTCCGTCCAGGACAAAAACTTCCTCTCCCACGACATCGAGTTCTTCGGCCACGAAGGCGCGAAGCTCTTCCGGCATCAGGCTATCGAATTCGAGTCTGATGACTGAGCCCCGACGGCGGCGCTTCAATGCGCTTTCAAACAGGCGAACGAGGTCCTCGGCCTCTTCCTCAACTTCGAGGTCGCTGTCACGGATGACTCGGAACAGACCGTGGCCGCGCACTTGATAGCCGGGGAACAAGGTTTGGGTGAACATCCCGATCGCGGTCTCGAGCGCAACAAAGCGCTGGCCCTTTTCAGCTAGCTCGTCGGGCAGACGGATGAAGCGCTCAATCTTCGCGGGCAGGCGAATCAAGGCCTTGAGATTTTTTTGATCGCTGGGTCCGAGGAGTTCGAGGGCGATCGTGAAGCCAAAATTGGGAATGAACGGGAACGGATGCGCCGGATCCACCGCAAGCGGGGTCAGCACCGGAAATACATGAGTCATGAAATGCTGCCGCAGCCAGTCAACCTCAGGTTTGGTGAGATCGGGCGGGTCAACGATCATGATTCCGGCGCTCTCGAGTTCCCTGCGCAACTCGCGCCAGCGGCGCTGTTGTTCCGCGGCAAGGAGGCTCACGCGCTCGCGAATCTTGATAAGTTGTTCCGGCGGAGACATCCCATCCTCGGATGGAGTCGCGATATCGGCGCGCAATTGGCCGCGAAGGCCCGCGACGCGCACCATAAAGAACTCATCGAGATTATTGGCCGAAATCGAAAGGAATCTGAGTTGCTCGAGCAAGGGGTGGTTGCGGTTCGAAGCTTCCTGCAACACCCTCCGGTTGAATTCGAGCCAGGACAATTCGCGATTGATGAAGCGATGCGGCGATTGCATGAGTTCAATCGAGCGCGTGAGCCCCTTTTCCTGATTGTCGAAATTCTCGATCGCAATCTCGGGCGTGGTTTCCACCGGCGCCGAGCCAGCCTGATCGGCCAGATCGACAATCTCGGCGCGCGGCTCGCTCGCTTGCTCCAGCGCAGCGGCCGGCCGCGGAGCCTTGTTCACGGCGGCCGAATTGGTCTTCATCCCGCTTCTTGACATCGTCGGGCGCTTTACCGCAGCCAGCTTTTGTCCCTTTACCTGCGACGT
The DNA here is from genome assembly GCA_004564215.1 of Beijerinckiaceae bacterium. Lineage (NCBI taxonomy): Bacteria > Pseudomonadati > Pseudomonadota > Alphaproteobacteria > Hyphomicrobiales > Beijerinckiaceae > Beijerinckiaceae bacterium. Next base: position 2,210,348 of record CP024846.1, read on the forward strand.
CAATATGACCTCCTAAAGCCAAAGATCGTTGGACCTTCGTCACAATAAATGACGGGAGCGTGACTATTACGAATACGCTCGCCAGCGCTGCATGTTTTTTGACATCCGGCTGCGCAAATGACGGCGTTGCCCTTTGTTGCCAGCCGCCACGGCGATCGACCGCGCCTCTTGTGTCGACGTGGCTGTTCAAATCGCCGGATTGTTTTCCAGAATCAACCTACCACATTTAAGCTGATCGGGCAGGCCCGGCACTTAGGTTGGAGGTCGGTGAATGCGGATCGGAGTTCCCAAAGAGATCAAGGATCATGAATATCGTGTCGGATTGATCCCCGACGCGGTCCGCGAATTCGTCGCGGCGGGGCACGAAGTGAGCGTTGAAACAGAGGCGGGCGCCGGGATCGATGCCTCGGACCAAGCCTATTTGGCGGTCGGCGCCCGAATCGTCGCTACGGCCGATGAAATCTATGCGAACTCCGAAATGATTGTGAAGGTTAAGGAACCGCAGCCGAGTGAATGGTCGAAGCTGCACGAAAATCAAATCCTATTCGCATTTCTGCATCTTGCGCCGGATTTGGTGCTGACCCGTGGATTGCTGGCGTCCGGCTGCACCGCTGTCGCCTATGAAACCGTGACCGGGCCGGACGGGCTGGGGCTCCCCTTGCTGGCGCCGATGAGCGCGGTCGCCGGCCGGCTCGCCATCGAGGCGGCGACCATGGCCCTTCGCCGTCAGAACGGCGGACGCGGCATTCTGCTCGGTGGGGTTCCCGGCGTCGAACCCGCCCGGGTTGTGGTCTTGGGCGGTGGCGTCGTCGGAACCCAGGCGGCACGGATGGCCGCAGGTCTCGGCGCGGATGTGACGATCCTCGATCGTTCGCTGGCGCGCTTGCGCGAACTCGATGAATTATTTCAAGGACGGGCGAAGACACGGTTCGCCTCGGCGGCGGCGATCGACGATGCGGTTTTTTCCGCCGATGCGGTGATCGGCGCGGCTCTAATCCCGGGGGCCACGGCGCCGAAGCTCGTGACGGAGCCGATGCTGAAAAGCATGAAGCGCGGCGCCGTGCTCGTCGATGTGGCGATCGATCAGGGCGGCTGTTTCGAAAGCTCGCGCGCAACGACCCATACCGATCCGACTTTCATTAAGAATGGTGTGGTCCATTATTGCGTCGCGAACATGCCCGGCGCGGTGCCATACACGTCGAGCCACGCGCTTAACAATGCCACCTTGCCCTATGGGCTTGCCCTTGCGGCCGGAGGGCTCGCCGCAATCGCCGCCGATCCGGGGCTTCGCCATGGACTCAACCTGCATCGCGGTCAGATCACCCATCCAGCTATTGCCGCGAGCCTCGGGCTTGCCGCCAAGACTCCCGAAGCAGCGCTTGCGGCGTGAAGCCGCGCGCGCCATTCCCTTAGATCACGATGATTTTGGATTGACTCAATCCAAAATCATGAACGTGATCGATTCCAAAAGCTTAGAGCGGGATGCGGGCGGAAAACCGGTTTCCACTTTTCCTCATCCCGCTCTAGCGTATCGCCGGGACCGTCTTGGGGTAATTCAAATCATAGGTCTTGTTGCGCAGCGGATCGAGAGGGGTGCCTTCGGATGCGTCGAAGGCGCGGGCACGATGCACGGCGGCTTCGGCATTTTGCGGCTGTGGCGCCGGGCTTGTTCCAGCCTCGTCGGATCGGTCCGCTAAATCATCGCTGTTTTGCGAGAGGCCGGCCGCGCGGCTCTTTTGCTCGGCAAGGCGGTCGGTCGATACCGGGAAGGTCATGTCCCGGCCGGCGGGACCGTCCTCCGCATCCGACTGGCCGACCGGACCGTCGAGCACCGCCGCGGCGGAGGTGGGCTTGGGCGCCTGAACTGTGATCCCGAGTTCATCGAGTCCCGGTCCCCAGGTGAAGGCGCTGACCTTTTGGGCGGTTTTGCCCCGAGCCTTATTGGCTTGCGCATTCTTGGTTGTCGGCATCACTTCGTTGATCGCCGTCACTGCGGAGGCATAGGGCAGCATCGACGGGGGTAGGTTGGCGGTCGTGGTCCCGAACGAGGAGGGGAGCGACCCATAGATGGACGAGCCGGTTCCAAGTTCGCTCTTTCGCTCACCGCTTGGTGGAGGGGCCGGCGGCACCCCTTGCGGAATTGTCGTGTCGACCTCCGGCGCGGCCTGCTCCTGCTCCTGTTTCTCTTTGGTATCTTTTTCGATCTGGCGCCAGCGCTGAACATTGCGGCTATGCTGATCGAGCGTTTCGGAGAAGATATGCCCGCCCGTGCCGTCGGCGACAAAATAAAGATCCTGGGTGCGGGAGGGGTTGGCAACCGCCTCGAGCGCCGCGCGGCCGGGATTGGCGATGGGTCCAGGCGGCAAGCCCTCGTTCGTATACGTATTGTAAGGCGTGGCTTTGTCGACTTCCGCGCGGGAAAGCCCCCTGCCGAGGCTGCCTTTGCCGCCAACCAATCCATAGACGATCGTTGGATCCGACTGCAGGCGCATTCTTTTCTGCAAACGGTTCAGGAACACGCTGGCGACCCGCGGCCGCTCGTCCGCCTTGCCGGTTTCCTTTTCGACGATCGAGGCCAGAGTCACCAGATCATAAGGGGAGCGCAGGGGCAGGCCATTGGTTCGGCGCGACCAAATCTGGTCGACAACCCGCTTTTGATCGTCCTGCATCTTCTTCACAAGGTCGGCGCGCAAGGTCCCGCGCGCGACCTTATAAGTTTCCGGCAGCAGGCTGCCTTCCTTCGGCAGGTCCGCAAGATCGCCCTGTAGGACATCGCTCTCACGGAGCCGCTCGACGATCTGTTCGCTCGTTAGCCCTTCGGGAATGGTGATCGCGTGCAGAACCTGCTTGCCATTGACCAGCGTATCGATCACGTCGCGCAAACTGGCATTCTGTTTGAACATATATTCGCCGGCCTTGACCTTGGACCGGTTGCCTTCGAGCAGCAGCGCGAGATTGAGCGCAAAAGCATTGTCGATGACACCTTCGCGATCAAGTTCGGCGATAATATCGGGAACCTCGGTGCCCGGCGCGATATACAGAACTTTGTTGGTAGTGAGCGGGCCCGGCGCTCGCATGCGCTGCTGGCTCCAGACGATGCCGAAGACCCCGGCAACCGCCAAGATCAGCAGGAACGAGAGAAATCCGCTGAGGGCTGAGAGCGTCGGGCGTCTGCGGCTCGGCGGAATGGGCGGCGGTGGCGGCGCCGCGTCGGGCTGCAACGCCTCTTTCGGACTTTGCGGAGTCACTCTTTGGCCGGCAAACCGGCCGCCCCGACGGGTCGGCGCGGCGCGGTTTTGATCCAGGCCCTCGGCCGCATCGTCTTCATTCGGTTTTGAAGGCATGTCGCCCATCAAGCCAGCTCGCAAGTTTCACGTTGAGAGCAGTTTCCAGAACGAAAGCGCTCTAAGCTTCGAATATAGCGTATTTTTCCGGGCAAAGGAGAGTTCGCTCACCCCTCAAGGCCAAGTCCATCTATCCGGCCTGAAAAATATGGCGAATTCGGGTTCGAGGCCGGTCCCCCGCGGGTAGTGTCTCAGTTTGAAATTTAAACCGTCGGCCAGATCGCCGCGATCATGGAGCAAGCAGTCTGAATGTTGGCGACCCTTCTGGTAATATTGGCGGGGCCACGAACAACCGTTTCACGAGGTACGTCAATAACCATAGAAGTTGGAGAATGCGAAACGCCAAGATGGCCTAGAAATTGGGCGGCGTGCATGTGGGCAATAGTCGCCAAATGCCCGTTCGCTTCCGACCTACGATTTTCCGCGCCATCGCCAGCCGTTCCAATTGTGCAGCGAATAAAGACTTCACCGACCCGAGTCTCCCCACCGCGCGTTGCAACGCTGGCGACTGCGTCCGGCCAGACCGAAACCTCAACGCCAGAGATTATTAATGGGTCGCTCGGATTCGGGCCAGGCTGATAATTGGCCCCTCCGATATCAAGAGCGTTAATTGTCCGTTGGAATGTTTCGATCACTCCTATAGACCGAATCGCGTCATCTCGAACCAATGGTGAACTGGCTGGGTCGTCTCTTCGTTGTTCAAGCGCAACAATTGCACTGGCGACAATTCGGTTTAATCCAGATGGCGATTGCAGACATGCCGAAATGCAACGGCGCGCGTGCTGGTACTGGATGATGAGCGGTTTGTTCTGGCCAGGATTCTTGGCTTGGCGTAGGATTCCTATTTGGCCGATTGGTGTCGGCGCAACAAGATAGTCAGCTAATTGCGAAGCAGACAGCTTCGGAGTGAGGCGAACGGGAGATAATGGCATGGATGAGTTCCTAATCATCGGGACGACTCAAATTGATACACAAGTATATATGTCTGAGTTATCTTCGCAGACATTGAGAGATAATGGACTCGATGGGGACAGATCCGGACTATATCTTTATGAGGCGAGCGATGACCCATCCTCTGTTGGGATTCGCGTGCTAGCTACAGTTCCAAACACTGATGCGGCATATCGCCTTTTAGACATCTTAGGAATCCGTGTGGCCGTCTAAGCGGCGTCGGCGCTTTTCTTATAAGGACCGCGTTTCTTGGCCGGAGCGTCCGCATCCATAACCTCAACGATATCCGCCCAATCCATGACTGTCTCGCTCAGGCCAGCGGCCATTGCTGGGGTTACGCGAAGGCTCTTGTGAATGCGTATCCAATTGTACCAGACGGCATAGATTGCAACCATATGAGCATGGTTCTCGAATTTCTTTGAAAAAGCATTCGTCAGGCGCGTGAACCGCCGATTGTGCATCCTCATTGTGAGATTCGCCCGCTCGGCATAGGACGTGCTGACGTGCTTCATATCGGGTGAGCCTTCGATCCGCTCCTTGCGGCAACCCACACATTCCGCAGGGCTGTAGCGACCCTTGGCACTCTCTGGTGACGCGCCATAAATCTTGTTCAGCATGGCGTAATCAACATCCGCGCCGAACGCACCTTCAACAGCCTCCAAATAGGCTTTGTGGCCGTCCGAAGTCAGTTGGATACGATTGGCGATCCGCGACGCCATATCGTCAATAAACCACTTGGCGCATTCGCCATCGCGGCTGCCAACAAAGTGCGAAATAAGCAATTTCGTATCGGCTTCGATCGCAGTCCATGTCCAAGTGTCGCCTGCGCCATCAACCGGATTTTTCATCGCCGCTACGTTCTTTTGTTTAGCGCCGGTGAAAGACCAGATTTCATCGACCTGGACGCGGTGCGCCTTCACGCCGCGAACTTTCGCGTCATGGAAGCCCGCACAAAAGCGCCCAGCGTCTTCCAAGAGCTTTGAAACCGTGTTGATGCTCGTATCTGTGAGACGCGAAACGGAACGCATCGAAGCGCCTTCGCAGAGCATCGAAAGGATTTGGGTGCGCGTGGCGACAGGAAGCTTGTTCATGCCAAGCATAATATGAACTTTCTTGCTTAGCGTCAAGCAATTAAATTCAGAATGGAATATCGTCTGGATCCGGTGGTTCCGGTGGTTCCGATGGCGGTTCCGGCTCGCTTCGAATCGAACCAAACCCAGGAGGTGGTTGGTCATCCTCATCTTCCACAACCGTCTTATGGCCAAGCTCTATAAGCCCAAAGGTATTAGGAGCCGGGCGGGTAAAAATCTCGCTCCGTCTCACATACGCCGCGAGAGAGCTGGCAAGAGAAGCACGACTCTCACGGCTTGAATCCCTTCCAAGTGCTGCCAAAAGCGCCACTATATGGACCGGCTTTCCTTGTTTAAGGATCACATGCCTCGCTCGAGCGACCGCGCTTCCAGAGCGAAGAATCGATTCGGTGCTTCCTGGTGTGGCTGGTGAGGGCGGTGGGGGAGAAGCATCTATTTCCAGCAGCTTAAGAATATCGTGAAGCGCTTGAACATACACGCGCGCCGTTCTTAGACGGTCCTCTAGCGTTTGGATTTCCTGCTCCTTTTTCCGAAGACGCTCTGCGATTTTCTCCCTATCATCCATTTTACCACACCCTCGACTCTGTATGTGACAGATGATATGTGATGTGACTCCCAGCGACAAGTCAGGAATCACATATGGCGCAAGAAATGACGAATTTGCCAGAGTATCGGGTTACCATGGCTCGGTTGGAGCAGGTGAAGCGAGAAAGCTCGACCGGAGTAGAATATTGGCACGCCAGGGAAATCAACGAGATTCTCGGCTATCCGAATTGGCGAGAGTTCGAGAATGTGCTCAGCCGCGCAAGGGATGCTTTTAGAAAAAACGGCGTTGACCCCTCCCATCAGATTGTGTTGACGCACAAACTGATGGGAGTTGGAAAGGGTGCCAAGCTCCGAGGTGACGACTATTTTCTAAGCCGCTCGGCCTGTTATCTCATCACTATGAACGGCGACCCCTCGAAACCGGAGATCGCGGCAGCGCAGGCATATTTCGCTGTTCAGACGCGACGAATGGAAGAGCAAGATGCTCAATCGAGTGACGAAAAACGCCTTGAACTACGCGATAAAGTTGCGCAGTCACACAAGTTAGTCAGCGGAGTTGCCCAAGAAGCCGGTGTCAGGAGCGCCATGCAGGGTGTGTTTCACGATGCGCGCTATCAAGGGCTTTACGGCATGAACCTAAAAGACGTGAAAAGGAAAAAAGGAATCCCCGAAAAGCTTCCTCTTTATGATGTTGCTGGTCCGCTTGAACTTTCTGCCAATGACTTTCAGATGAATCTAGCAGCCGAGGTGCTCAAGCAGGAAAATGTTAAAGGCGAGCAAAGCGCGATACGAACGAACAAAAGCGTCGCGGATCGGGTGCGAAAGGCGATGAAGGATAGCGGCGCCACGCTACCCGAAAATCTGCCAATTGAGTCGCCCATTAAGGAGCTGAAGAAGCGATTCGGTGAGCAAAAAAAATTGGCGCGTCCTATCGATCCTTCCATCTAGATTTCGCAGCTTTCTTCGCGATCTCAACCTTCCGCTCTGAGGTGAGTCTCTTAGCTCGCGCCGCGCCGCCCTTTCGGCCAAGCTCAGCGGCGGCTTTGTCCTTCCCTGTCTCGGCGCCGTAATCTTCTGGCTCTTCGCCCGTGGCAATACGCATGACTTTGACGGCTGCGCCGATAACGTCGGCGGGGCGCCTCTCGCCTTTAGGACCGCGAGGCATTACTTGTCTCCCGCATGCTTGCGGATAAAGGCGGCGATCTGTTCCCTTAACTGAACGGTTTTATATTTATCGTCGATGAATACCGCCTGTTCCGCGATATGCGCCTTAAGCTTATCCGGTAAGCTAGCCCATTGTCGAATAACAGCCCAACCCAGACGCCGTATGATGTGTTCGTCGTCGCTTACGTTCGGGGGATTAAATGCCTTGATGTCGTCCATGAGCGCGGCCTCCTGCTTTGCGCTAAGCATATCATGGGAGATCAGGGACGCGCGAGGGAAAGTCAACCGCCTCAAATTTCAAACTGAGACACTACCCCCCCGCGCCTTCCCTTGCTGAGCGCTCGATCCGGCGGTCAGCCCGGATGTTTGAAGATCAAGCAGGCGTTGGTGCCACCGAAACCGAAGGAGTTCGATAGGACGAATTCGACCTCGCGTTTGCGCGGCGTATGCGGCACGAGATCTAGGGTGGTTTCCACGGATACGTGATCCAGATTGAGCGTCGGCGGTACGGTCTGGTCGCGGATCGCCATGATCGAAAAAATCGCTTCCACGGCGCCGGCCGCGCCGAGAAGATGTCCGATGGCCGATTTCGTCGACGACATGGAAAGCGAATGTTCGCGATTGCCGATCACCCGCTCAACCGCTCGAATCTCGATTTCATCGCCAAGCGGCGTCGAGGTTCCATGCGCATTGATATAATCGATGTCGCTCGGGCCGATTCCGGCGCGCTTGATGGCGGCTGTCATGGCCCGATAAGCCCCGTCGCCGCTCTCTTCCGGCGCGGTAATGTGGTAGGCGTCGCCCGACATGCCGTAGCCGACGATCTCGGCGTAAATCTTGGCGCCCCGCGCCTTGGCGTGTTCGTATTCTTCGAGAACGACGCAGCCGGCGCCTTCGCCCATGACAAACCCGTCGCGGTCCCGGTCGTAAGGCCGCGAAGCTCGCGTCGGCTCGTCGTTGAAATTGGTCGACAAAGCCCGACAGGCTGCAAATCCGGCGATGCCGATGCGGTTGATTGCCGATTCGGCGCCGCCCGCCACCATGACGTCGGCGTCTTCCAAGGCGACCAGCCGGGCCGCATCGCCGATTGCATGGGTGCCCGTCGCGCAGGCGGTTACGACCGAATGATTGGGGCCCCTCAGCCCATGCTGAATCGAGACATAGCCGCCCGCGAGGTTGATCAGGCGACCGGGAATAAAAAACGGCGAAACGCGCCGGGGGCCTTTTTCCTTCAGGACGATCGCGGTTTCCGCAATGCCGCCCAGGCCTCCGATTCCCGCTCCTATGAGAACGCCGGTCTTGACTTGCTCTTCATAGGTTTTGGGAGCCCAGCCGGCATCCTCGAGCGCCTGCGTTGCGGCGGCGACGGCATAAAGGATGAAATCGTCGACCTTGCGTTGTTCCTTAGGCTCCATCCATTGATCGGGATTGAAGCTCGCGTCGCTGCCGTCGCCACGGGGAATCGGCATCGCTATTTTGCAGGCCAGATCCGAGACGTCGAATTCTTCGATGCGGCGGGCACCGCTTTTCCCGTCCAACAGGCGACTCCAGCTTGGCTCGACCCCGCAAGCAAGCGGCGAGATCATGCCAAGTCCCGTAACAACCACCCTCCGCATCTCTACGACCTTGCCACCATATCCTCGGGTTAAACGGTCCCCCGTCCCTTTCTACAATCGCCGCAGCCCCTAAAGGCAGCGTCTTCCTTCGATGGAGACTCCATCCGAATACGCTGCCTTCGGTCGGACCAACGTCAAAAATTCAAGCGGCGGACGCCTTTTCAAGGAACTTTATGGCGTCGCCCACGGTCACGATCGTTTCCGCGGCATCGTCTGGAATCTCGACGCTGAATTCCTCTTCGAAAGCCATGACGAGTTCGACCGTATCGAGAGAATCGGCGCCAAGGTCTTCCATGAAATTTGCGTTGTCGACCACTTTGTCGGCATCGACACCGAGGTGCTCAATTACAATCTTTTTTACGCGCTCGGCGACATCGCTCATGGTTTTCTGATCCTCGTCCTAACGATTTGGCGCCACGGGCCAGCGTTAACGCGGTGCAGGTCGGATATGGGAAAAGATTGGGCAAAGAAATTTGCCGCACCCTTGACCATGATCCCCCCGGGGCAAAGTTCGACTTTGCCTTAATCTTCCCCGCGAATTGCCGTCCCAGTCGCTTAAGCGTGGTTGGTAACATACTTCAATGCGGTTGGCGAGAGCCGGCGCGGCCCCCGCAATCAGGGCAGTACCACATTCAAATCATTGCCATTCCTCCATTTACATGGAGGGTCTGACCGGTGACATAGGAGGCTTCCGTGCTGGCCAGATAAACGACCGCCGCGGCGACGTCGGCGCCGCTTCCCAGCCGTCCCATCGGGATGGTCGCGAGAATTGCCTCTTTCTGTTTTTCATTCAGGGCATCGGTCATCGGGCTTTCGATGAAGCCGGGGGCAATACAATTGACGGTCACGTTGCGGCTCGCCACTTCGGCGGCCAAGCTCTTGCACATGCCAATCATTCCCGCCTTCGCGGCTGCGTAATTGCCCTGTCCCGCATTGCCAGTGACGCCGACGACCGAGCTGATCCCGATAATGCGTCCGTGCCGCTTGCGCAACATGCCCTTGAGGCAGGCCCGGGAAAGCCGAAAAGCCGCGGTCAGATTGAGGTTGAGGACCGTGTCCCATTCCTCGTCCTTCATCCGCATGAAGAGATTATCCCTGGTCACTCCGGCATTGTTGACGAGAATATCGATGCTTCCCATTGCCGCTTCGGCGGCGGGCACAAGCGCTTCCGTCGCAGCCTTATGGGCAAGGTCGCACGGAAAAACATGGACGTCAGTTTCGATTTCGGCGGCGAGGGCATCGAGCGCGTCGCGTCGCGTCCCCGAAAGCCCGACGATGGCGCCGCGTTCGTGTAAGGCGCGGGCGATCGATTTGCCAAGACCGCCGCTCGCGCCCGTTACGAGGGCTGTTTTTCCGGTAAGATCGAACATCTAAAAGCAGCTCCCGATGACGGCGTATAAAACGCAGGGCTCAAGCCTGAGCCTTATAGATATCGATATCGGCTGGGATTCCTACCGAAATCCCGCTCGCCGCCTCGGCTATTCGCTTGACGAGTCCCGAGAGGACCTTCCCGGCGCCGCACTCGACAAACAGCGTAATCCCCTGGTTTGCCATAAAAACCATGCTTTCCCGCCAGCGCACGCGGCCGGTGACTTGCGCCACGAGCAACCTGCGGATCTCGTCGGGATCGATGACTGGCGCGGCCATGACGTTCGAGACGAGGGGAACGCAAGGCGGCTTGATGACGGCCAAAGCCAACGCCTCGGCCATCGCCTCGGCTGCCGGTTGCATCAATGCGCAATGAAAAGGGGCGGAGACGGGCAGAAGAATTGAACGCCGCGCGCCTTTTTGCTTGGCGAGCTCCATTGCCCGCTGCACGGCGGCATTGGATCCCGACACGACCACTTGACCGCCGCCATTGTCGTTGGCGACGTCGCAGACGGCACCGTTGCCGGTTTCCTGAGCTGCTTGCTTGGCGATGGGTAAAACCGCATCATATTCGAGCCCAAGCACCGCTGCCATTGCGCCCTCGCCGGGCGGCACGGCATCCTGCATGGCAAGGCCGCGCACGCGCAGCAGTTTTGCCGCTTGCCCGACGCTCAAAGAGCCGGCCGCGGCGAGGGCCGAATATTCGCCGAGCGAATGACCTGCCACAAAGCTCGCATCCCGGGCGAGATCGAGGCCGGCCTCCGCTTCAAGAACCCGGACGGCGGCCAGACTCGCGGCCAGCAAGGCAGGTTGAGCATTCGCGGTCAGGGTGAGCTCGTCTTGCGGACCCTCGAACATCAACGCGGAAAGCTTCTGCCCTAACACGTCGTCGACTTCGGCGAGAACCGCGCGGGCCTGCGGAAATGCTTCCGCGAGGGCTTTTCCCATGCCCACGACCTGAGACCCCTGTCCGGGAAAAACGAAAGCCTTGGACATCCCATCCCGTATTGATTTTTTGCCGCGTTCGTTGCGAGCGCAGCGACTCGCATTGCGACTGGCGCAAGTCAAGTGGCTCGGTCGAAAAACCCGTTCCTTGTCAGCGGCCTTGTTTGAGAGGCTGCAAACTACCGCTCAAAGCAAGAGAATCGGGCCGGAACTCCGATCCGCAACAAAAATGCAACACGCCGCGAAATTGCAGCGCGTTTGCGCGTTTCAGAGGCCGTTGTGGCGCTGGCACGCTTGTTAGGTTTTCTTCGAGTGGTAAGAGTCGTTGCTGACAATGACGACAAGTCAAATGAAAGAGGGGAGTGATTCCATGAAGCGAGACTTCTTGCGGTGTCTGGCCGGCGGTGCAGCCGGTTTACTTTTGACCGGAGCATCGGCCTTTGCAGCGGATCTTCCCTTGGCTCCCATGCCTGCCCCGCCGCCGGTCTTTACCTGGACTGGTTTTGAGCTCGGCGCGCAAGTCGGCGGGGGATGGAATCAGACGAGGTTTAACCTTCCTCCCTTTTCCCAAAGCTACAATGGCGCGGGTGTTTTCGGGGGTCTGCACGTCGGCTTCAACTATCAGCTGATGGGGCCGCTCGTTGTCGGCGTCCAGGGCGAATATAACTTCGCCGGCATCACGGCACACCGCAGTTCGTTCCCGCTTGATTATCTGACCACGTCGGTCCGCCAATTTGGATCAGCGGACGCCCGCGTCGGCATCGCCTTCGACCACATTCTCCTCTATGCAATCGGCGGCTTCGCTTATGGCGACATCCGCAACTCCGTCCAACTGGCCGGCTTCCCGATCTCCCGCTTCTTCGCCATGAACCGCTATGGCTACGATGTCGGCGGCGGTATCGAATACAACTTCGCTGGCAATTGGACCGCGCGGGTCGAGTATCGCTATTATGATTTTGGTCGCCGGGGCTTCAACGACGCTGGGTTCCCGACCCCTCTCTTGCCTTTCGCTATTCCTAACCACAGCACAAGAGAGACCATGCAGACCGCGCGCGTCGGCCTGACCTACAAATTTGGCTGGGGAGCCGCCGCTCCGGTCGTCGCGAAATACTGAGTAAAGCTGCCGGCCTGAGATTAGACCGCGAGGTTTGATCAAAAGCGCCTTGGTAGCCGTGGAACGCCGTCGCGGTTCTTGACCGTGGCGGCGTTTCCGCTTTTAGGCGCCTCTTTAGGCGCGCATAACACCTCGGCGGGCTGTGAATGCCCTTGCGCCCGCAGCCTGCCTGATCAAGATCTTCCAAGTCGAATCACGCGCAAAATGCGAAGGCAGATGTCCGATGCCTGAAATTCCCGGTAAAGCTTGTGCCGAATGCAGTCTGTGTTGCAGGGTTCTCGAAATCGTCGAATTTGCAAAGCCGCCTGGCAAATTATGCGAGCACTGCGGATCCTCGGGCGGTTGCGGCGTCTATGAGACAAGACCCAATGTGTGCCGCGATTACGAATGCCTCTGGAAGAGCGACCGCACTTTAAGCTCGCGTTTGCGGCCCGATCGGGTCGGAACGCTCCTGATGGAAGATCCTGATTCCGATGAATATCGGGCCGTCTGCGATCCCGAAAAGCCATTCGCATGGCTGACGCCCTTGGTTTTCAAGCATCTCGTCTTCATGGCCAAGAACGGCCGGACTGTCGTGGCTAAGGCAGGATTGAAGTCCTGGCGCGTTCGCGCCAACGGCCAATGGGCTCCTTATGTATGATGTGGCCGGTCAGCCCGCCTGATAGGGCTGGCGCGTGGCGCCGGGACAAATGATCCGCCTCCCCCCTTGCGACGCGCCTTGCTTCCAAGGCAAATCCTTGTATAAAACGCCTTCGCGACTTCGGCCGGAGGCTGAATGGGAACCCGCTTTGGCGGGCAGGGTCCTTGGATCCGTTTCCCGGTGTCTCCGCCTTCGTTTGTCCAAATCGAGCCTTTCCTGGGCTCGAAGGGCTCCGCGCCGAGCGTCGCCATGTGAGTAGGAAAGGCAGCCCCATGGCTCTTTATGAGCATATCTATATGGCGCGTCAGGACATTTCCGCCCAACAGGTGGAAGCGCTGACGGAACAATTCAAGACGATCGTCGAATCCTTCGGCGGCAAGATCGAAAAGGTCGAATATTGGGGCGTTAAATCGCTCGCCTACCGGATCAAGAAAAACCGGAAGGCGCATTTTTCGCTTCTGAATATCGATGCGCCTCCCGCTGCGCTCACCGAAATGGAGCGACAGATGGGCATCAACGAGGACATCGTTCGCTTCATGACCATCCGGGTCGAGGCCTTGGAACAAGGTCCGTCGGTGATGATGCGCAAACGTGACGACGATGATCGCGGCGACCGCTCAGACCGTGGGGATCGCTCCCGCGGCCCGCGCCCGGATCGGGGCGATCGAGGCCCGAGACGTCCGCGCGATGATGCAGCTGCTGGCGAGGAGGCAAGCTTCTGATGACAACTGCAGCCGCACCCCGCAGACCCTTCTTCCGCCGCCGCAAGACCTGCCCGTTTTCCGGCCCGAACGCGCCCAAGATCGATTATAAGGACACGCGCCTTCTGTCCCGCTACATTTCCGAGCGGGGCAAGATCGTCCCTTCGCGGATCACGGCTGTTTCGGCCAAGAAGCAGCGCGAACTCGCAAAGGCGGTCAAACGCGCGCGGTTCCTGGGGCTCTTGCCTTACGTAATCCGGTAAATGACAGACAGCAGTTCGCGCCGGCAGGGAGGTCTGCCTCGGGAGATTTCCTGCCGTGTCGAATTGCTCTAATATGAAGTCGCTAAGAACAAGATAGATCAACCGGCCGTTCGGCGAGACCGTGCGGTGTTGCTGGGACGAACGGAATTGAAGTTCCGCCGGCCCCTAACCGCCAATTCGGCGGGACAGCAGGTCCTAATGAAAAAAAAACGTTTGCTGAAACTTGGTCCACCCGCCGCCATTGCGATTGGCGCGGGAGTTGCTGCCGCCGTCTTATTTAGTTTAGCCGGTCAGGCGACTTTTTTCGCGTGGGTGCTCGCCACGCTAGCCCCGCTTCCCATTATGATCGCCATGCTTGGCTTTGGAGGGTTTGTCGGGGCCGGAGCGGCTGCGTCGGCTGCGCTGGTCGTCTCTGCGATCGCCTATGCGCACCAGCGCAGCGTGAATGTCGATGAGGCGGCGCTGCAAGGGCTGGTCTTCGCGTTCGATTTGGGCTTGCCCGCCTTGTGGCTCAGTTTTCTCGCGGTTTTGAGCCGAAGCAAGGGAGCGACCAATTGGGTCGTGACGACCCGGGTCGGCAGTTTTTTTGCGCGCGAATATTGCCCTCTCGAGCGAATCCTCTCTTACGCCGTCTCGATCTGCGCGACGATCGGGGTTGCCCTTGCAATTTATGTGTCCTCCCTCTATGGCGGGTTCGACATCGCGCTGGAGCGATTGGTCGGCAATGTGGCCCCCTTCGTCGAAGGCCTGGTGGGCCCGAACACACAATTACCAAAAGGCGTCAATGCGCAGGTGTTGGCGCGCTTCATGGTTTTGGCCGCAGCGCCGGCCGTGGCGGCTTCCAGCCTTCTCATGCTGATGTTGAATCTTTGGCTGGCGGGACGCGTGGTCCAGCTCTCGGGCTTGCTGCCGCGTCCGTGGCCCGACATTCCGCGCGAATTGGCCATGCCGCGAATCTATCTGCTGGTCTTCGGCGCCGCCGCCCTGGCCGGACCTTACCTCGGCAAGCTTCCCGGCCTCATCATTGGGGTTGTCGGGGTTACCGTCGGTGTGGCCTTCGCCTTGGAAGGGCTCGCTGTGGCGCACTACCTGACGCGTGGGCTCAGTTTCCGCATTCTGTTGCTGCTTGCAATCTATCTTGGCCTTGCAGTCCCCGTGACGTGGCTTGTCTTTGCATTCGGCTTGATCGCGCTCGGCATCCTCGAGGCAGCTTTCTCCTTGCGCGACCGCAAGGACAAGGCGGCGTCATTCAAAACCTAATGCAACTTAAAGGACCATATTATGGAAGTGATCTTGCTCGAACGCGTCGCCAAACTGGGTCAGATGGGCGACACCGTGCGCGTGAAGGACGGATACGCGCGCAATTTCCTGCTGCCCGGCGGCAAAGCCTTGCGTGCCACGGAGGCCAATAAATTCCGCTTCGAAAGTCAGCGGGCGCAACTCGAAACCCGCAATCTCGAATCAAAGAATGAAGCTGCCGCCATCGCCGAAAAACTGAATGGCCAAGCCTTCATCATCATTCGCCAAGCCGGCGAGACGGGCCATCTTTACGGCTCGGTTTCCCCGCGCGACGTTGCCGACGCGATCACGGCGGGCGGCTTCAGCGTGAACCGCACCCAAATCGTTTTGAAAACGCCGATCAAGTCGCTTGGATTGCATGAGGTCCCGGTGCATTTGCACCCCGAAGTCGAGGCGACGATCAGCGTCAACGTCGCGCGCTCTGCCGCCGAAGCCGAACGCCAGGCCAAAGGCGAAGCGATCCATATGGAAGAAGAGACCACGATGGATGAGCTGGGACTGGAAGTCGGCGCCGCGCTGGCTGAAGCGGGCGGTAGTCTCGGCGAGCAATAAAGTCCGACCCAAAGGCCGGCCGATCGGTTGCCGGGCCTTGGGCCATCTGAGCTCGCTGATGATCGGTTGAGAACAGCCAGTTAAAACTGGTTGTCAGAAAGCGCGCTGGACCCGGACGCGGCCTTCGTATTGGCTTTGGTTTGGCCTGAAGGCCGGCAAGCCCGTGGCAGTGAGCAGCGCATCCGGAGCGAGACCGACCGGCCGCGTCTGATTCAGATGCACATACATGAATTCAGCGCCGATATCGAAGCCCTTGAGCGGCGTCCAGATGAGATTGGTGCCGACCCGCGCTTCCTTGATGTTGGAGATGCCGACGCCGCCGCCGAAGCCGGAGAGGGCATTCGCCGGATAATGGACCTCCATATAGGAGCCATAGATTCCGGAGCTGAGGGTCGGGATCCAGTAATGCTTGTAGGCGCCGGTGATGTCCCAGCCCCATTGTTGTTCGCAGGAGCCGCTGCCGGTGAAGACGCAATCCGAATTGGGCTGGCTGTTCCAGCCGGTGCTGTAATCCGATGCCGTGAAGCCGGAGCCGGCATAGCGGTTCTGGTTGACCGCGCCATAGTTGTAGCCGAGGTTGTTGCCGGCGATATAGCCGAAGGCGCCTTTTTCATACGCCGCCTGGAGCCAGAGCTTGTCGCCCGGCGAGAGAAAATCGGCGTTCAGCTGGACGCCGCCCTGGATCGCGAAGCCATAGGAATTACTGACCAAAGCCGGGAAGGCATAGGCGGGGGTGAGCCCGGCGCCGGTGGCCGGCGGGGTGCCGAGCGCGGTGGAGCCGAACAGGCTGGCCCGGACCTGATGCGCCGCGGCCGACAATTGCACCGCGCCCCAAGGCTGGTCGAGGCGGAGGTTGCCGACGATTTCGGGGACCCGGGCGCCGGCGGGCTGGCCTTGGAACGAGGTTCCGGTGATGCCCCCGACATTGATCGGGATGGGCGCGCCGGCGGCGGTCGCCGTGGCGCTGGCGATGGTGCTGCCGATCGCGGCGCGGCGGGACGGCTGGTCTTCGAAGGAGATCGTCGACGAAAACCCACTGCCGAAGGTCGCGGTATAGGAGAACAGGGCGACGGTGGCGTTGGAGCCGCGCACATTCACCCAGTTATAGGCATCGGCGTAGAAATCGAACATCGATTGGGCGCGGCCCGCGGTCAACCCGGCGAATTGGATGAAGGCCTTGTTGATGATCGTCGTCTCGCGCTGCGAACTGGTGCCGGCGGTGGTGTTCCAGGTGTTGCCGAGCGACGCAAGGCTGCCGGTGGCGGAGTTGGCGCCGGAGCCGTAATAGGCATCGACCCGCGCGAAGGCCCGCAAGGTGCCCCAGGGGGAGGCCGTCCGGGAATCGAGTTCGACCCGGCCCAAGGCGTTGAAGCTCGCCGCATCGCGCGAGCGATTGTTGGAATATTGGGCGACGCCCGGAAGGAAGCCGGGGCCCGCAGCGACTCCAACCCCGGCAAGGCCGCCATGGAAGGCCGGAATACCATTGCCGTAGAAACCGGTGCCGCTGATGCTGTAGCTCGGATCGAAGGTGCGTCCTTCGGCCAACACCAGGCCGCCGACCCGCAAGCAGGTCTCGGTGCCCGGGATATAGAAGAAGCCGGCGCCGTAAGCATCGCAGATGCGAACATATTCGATTGGCGCCGCGGCGCGCGCGGGAAGATCGGCGGCCTTCGCCCCCGACACCCCTGCCACGCCCGCGGCTGAACCAAGAAGAACGGCTGTGAAAAAATTTGCAAAGCCCATTCGAAGCTTGCGGCGGCCCCTAAAGGTTTTGGCGGCAAGACCGCCCGTCCCCCGCTCAAGCGGAAATTGCCTTGTACGAGCGTCCTGTCTCATCAAATTCTGAAAACGTTTCACTTTGATAGAACTCCGGACTTTTCTCAGTATATATCAAGGCACTGGCCTCAGCCAATGGGCGCCCGATTCGAGGCAGTTCCTTTGGCCGCAAGGGCAGCTTAGCTACAATGCTGCCCAAGTAAAACGAAGTTTAGTGGAACGCATGCTTTCGCGGACGGGTGTGGCTTTAGAGCAACATTTTTAAAGCTGTGGAACGCGAAGTCGGCGGAGATATCCGAGAGAGATGAGGGGTAGCATCAGTGGGCAAGCTGGTCGGGATGCCGGTTAACGAAAAGCCAGATCAAACCGGTCACAAAGCCGCATTTTTGCCATGATTGGACGGCCAAAGAAATAAGGAAAATATTGCGGTCAATAATGTGGCGTATAGCTTGCGCCATCACTTTAGCTATCGCTGGTAGCTGCTGCTATAAAGCATTTTTTGTTGAAAACTATATTAAGATAAACATTGGAATGCTATCACTATGCTCTGCGAGGCTGAGGTGGGATGAAGCAGGAGGGCGAGGCTTGCCCTCCTGCGTGCCTGTCGTGAAGGCCTTGCCAGGATGATGGGCCTCGGGCATATGTGCACGAGCATCCGGAACAGCATCCAAATGCGCCGATTTCCGTGTGTAAGGAGACGTGGCCGAGCGGCTGAAGGCGGCGGTTTGCTAAACCGTTATAGGGTTGTAAAGCCCTATCGAGGGTTCGAATCCCTCCGTCTCCGCCAGCCGACGTATTTACGATCACAATCTGGGCTGGCGAGGGGTTGGCGCGACCGCTCCCCGAACCCGCGCGCGAGAGTTTGAAACTGAAAATCAGGCTGGGAGTAGGTTCGATGCAGCAGGCTCGTCATTGTTTCGTTTGGCCCCTTCGACTGTTTCTCCGACTTCGGTCGGCCGCATGCGCGCTCGGGCTCTTGCTCGTGCTTGCCGTCGGGCCTTTCGCCCCGGCGCGGGCCGCGCCCGCAGACCCCTCCGGCCTCTGGTGGACCAAAAACAATGGCTCGATTATCAAGATTGTGCCCTGCGCCAAGCTTTTTTGCGGCACTTTGGTTTGGCTGAAGGAACCCAATAAGCCCGACGGGACACCCAAAACCGATATTGCGAATGAGGATGAGAGCAAACGCGCTCGCCCGGTGATCGGCATTCAAATATTGATTGATCTGAAATCGGACGGAGACCATTGGCAGGGTCAAGCCTATAATCCCGAGGACGGCAAAACATATGATGTCGATTTTAAAGTCATGACAGGTGGCGATACTGCGGAAATCAGAGGCTGCGTTTTAAAAATCCTTTGCAAGACCGACACTTTTACCAAGGCTCAGGCGGTTCCAAAGCCATTGGCGGTTCAGCCGTGACGCTTGTTCGCAACATGGGCCTGCTGCCGGGCGCCCGGATATCGTGTTGCTTCTTGCTGGCGCCGACCGCGGGAGAACACCGCGACTGCTGCGCCAAGGCGGCAGCAAGATAATTTGAGTGGGTCTATGATTCAGGAAAGGGGCGGTTCAACCAGATGCGGAGGGTGGATCCTGGCGATGACGGGCGCCCTCGCATGCTTCGCTTTGAGCCCCCTTCAATCGCCGTTGGGTTCGGCGCAGGCGGAAGTCCAGCCAGCCAAGTCGAAGCCGTCCCTCACGGTCCCACTACCACCGACGCGGCCCGTTCAGCCCGCCGCGGTAAGTCCGGTGTTGGCACCATCCCTGCTGGCGCCACCGGCCGTCGCTCCGCCTCAACCGACTCCAACGGAAGGATTGCTGCAGCCGCGAAAGCTTCCGCCCGCATCGCGGGCTCGGATGCATGCATGCGGCCTGGAATGGCAAAACATGAAGCGCGCCGGAACCGCCGTCGATAAGACCTGGCTGGATTTCGCGCTAGCTTGCCTGACGAGATAAAGCCCGGTCCGGGTGGTATCGGTGCGGCAAACCACGCCGCCGCAAAGATCCTTGTCTTCGCGCCCGGTCCATGCGTGCCGACACGCCCTCGGCCAAAGCTCGTGGGACGCCCAAATCCAATCGACTTGCCGTCGCGGAAGTCTGGCCCGCGCGAAAACCGACATCAAAGGTCAGAGGGAAACAACCGGCGACGCGGAAAAACTCTCTCGCCCCATGCATTGCGTGCGAGAGTCGCGGCCGGCTGTCTCCATTCCAACTGTGCAGTCGTTAAACCGTCTCCGGCGAGCCCGAAGGCGGCGGCGGGGGTTTGCGGACGACTGGCCGGCGTGCTTTCTTAGCAGCGGCTTTCTTGGCCGGAGCCTTTTTGGCCGGAGACTTCTTGGTGGCCTTTTTGGCGACTGACTTTTTGGCGGCGTATTTCTTGGTAGCCGTCTTCTTCGTCGCCTTCTTTACGGCCTTCTTCACGGCCTTGCGCGCGGTCTTCTTAACGCTGCCCTTTTTGACGGCGCCCTTTTTCGCGGCCGACTTTTTCGCCGCGGATTTCTTCATTGGCTTTTTGGTGGTTGCCTTCACCATGTTCAAAGTTCCCTCTGCTGTTTTAGTCGACTGATTCAAAATGCCGACTAGAGGCTTACACAGCGTAGCGTTGTTCATCAGTCGTGCAAGAGGTGTTGCTTGGCAAGCAACGCAAATGGCCGCCAATAGAGCATCGGCAACGCATCCGAAAATGCTTTCACCTGCGCTCTTTCAGAACACTTCAAGCCTCTATTAGTGAGGCTTGATGATTGAGCGTGAGAGGCCGCGCAAGATGCTTGCAACGATATTCGCAATCAGCGTCGATCGCCGTTGAAACGAAGCGCGCCGACTCTCGTCAATCGTTTTCTTAGATTTAAAAACCGTTGATATTTAAAGGCTCTATTCTATTCGTCACGTGTCGGCGCATGTCGCGCGTCGATGTGATGCGCAACAACCATTGCAATGTCAGGGCCTTCACTCGCAGGGTTTTTTATCTGTCGAAAACAGCGCTTCCGAAGCGCTGTTTTGAGTCGCCGTTCAAGTTCGAGAAAGGAATCGCACGACACCTTTCCAAAGCGTCGAAGGCCGCAAAAAAAAATTTCGTGGGATGAAAAAAAAAGTGCTTCGCAATGGCACTGCCGTCGCTTCAATCGACGCAGACTGCGCGAATCACCCGAATCACTTGAGTGATTCGCGCGGCATTTTTAGATGCCGAGCTTCGCTTTCAGCAGCTCATTGACGGTTTGCGGATTGGCCTTGCCGCCGGTTTCTTTCATGACCTGACCAACAAACCAGCCGAGCATCGAAGGCTTGGCCTGTGCTTGCGCGACCTTGTCGGGATTGGCTGCGATGATCGCATCGACGGCGGCAGCGATGGCTCCCTGGTCTGTGACCTGCGTCATGCCGCGTGCGGCGACGATGGCGCGCGGATCGCCATCCTTTTCGTCGGTGATGATGATCGCCAGCAAATCCTTGGCGATCTTCCCGGAGATTGTACCGTCGCCGATAAGGTCGACAATCGAAGCGATCTGGCTTGGCCGGATATGTGTCTGCGGAATCGACAGCCCCTGGGAATTGGCAAACGCAGCGACGTCACCATTGATCCAATTGGCGACAAGCTTGGCGTCGCGCTTCTTGCCGTCGTACTTGGCCGCGGCTTCAAAATAATCGGCGGTGTCCTTGTCGGCGACGAGGACACCGGCATCATAGGGGGACAGGCCGTAGTCTTCGACGAAACGCGCCTTCTTGGCGTCGGGAAGTTCCGGCAGATAGCCGGCCAAAGCATCAACGAAGGCCTGGTCGAACTCGAGCGGCAGAAGATCCGGGTCGGGGAAATAACGGTAGTCGTGCGCCTCCTCCTTGGAGCGCATGGAGCGTGTCTCGCCGCGACCGGGATCAAACAGCCGGGTTTCCTGCTCGATCGCTCCACCATCCTCGATGATGCCGATCTGACGGCGGGCCTCGACTTCGATCGCCTGCCCAATGAAGCGGATCGAATTGACGTTTTTGATTTCGCACCGCGTACCGAGTGGCTCGCCGGGGCGTCGGACCGACACATTAACGTCCGCGCGCAGGGATCCCTGCTCCATATTGCCGTCGCAGGTCCCCAGATAGCGCAAAATCGTGCGCAGCTTGGTGACGTAAGCGCGGGCTTCCTCTGCCGAACGCATGTCCGGCTTGGAGACGATTTCCATCAGCGCGACCCCGGACCGGTTGAGATCGACGAAAGAATCCGTCGCCGACTGGTCGTGCAGAGATTTGCCGGCATCCTGTTCGAGATGCAGCCGCTCGATCCCGACCTCGATTTGCTCCGTCGGCGAGACATCGACCGTGACGATGCCCTCGCCGACGATCGGGCTCTTATATTGTGAGATCTGATAGCCCTGAGGCAGATCGGGGTAGAAATAATTCTTGCGGTCGAAGACCGAGCGGAGGTTGATTTTCGCCTTAAGACCCAGCCCCGTGCGCACCGCCTGCGCGACGCACTCTTCGTTGATGACCGGAAGCATGCCGGGCATGGCGGCGTCGACAAGCGAGACATTGGTGTTCGGTTCCTGGCCGAACTCGGTCGAGGCGCCGGAGAAAAGTTTCGAATGCGAGGTCACCTGGGCGTGGATCTCCATCCCGATCACGACTTCAAAGTCGCCGGTCGCGCCCTTGATGAGTTTGGAGGGTTTTGCATATGTGTTCATGATCGTCCTTCCCCACCCGTCAGCGAAGCCGGGCTTCGCTGACCCCCCCCCCTTTCAGGGGAGGGATTGTTCGACCCCGCGCCGCGCCTGGGCCTCGTGATAGATCGTTTCAACGACACCATTCAGATTTTCATTCACTTCATTATTCCAGAACGCGGAGCACTTTGAAGCCGGCAGCTGCTAGTTTCGCATCCCGTTCCGTATCCCGATGAAGATGGCCGTCCTCGCCATGCTGAGCGCCATCTATTTCGATAACCAGCCACGACTTCAGACAGGCGAAGTCAACGATGAAGCCCTCGCGCGGCACTTGCCGACGAAAGTGCAGACCCTGATCCTAAAGCCCGCAGATGAACCCAAAGCTTTACCTCTTGCGGTGTCATCGTCTTGCGTAACCGCCGAGCAATCTCATTGGCCAGAACTCATCCATATAGGCAATCCCTCCCCGGTACGGGGAGGGTGGCGGCGAAGCCGACGGGTCGGGCGTGATTACGCCCACCATTTCGGCGGCAGATCCAATTTGGGTGCCGAGTCCTCGATGGTTTGCGCGGCCGCAAACAATGTTTCTTCGTCAAAAGCGCGGCCGATCAGCTGAAGCCCCAAGGGCAGGCCCTCGGCCGACAGTCCCGCCGGAACCGCGATGGCAGGCAGCCCCGCCATGTTCACGGTGACGGTAAAAATATCATTCAGATACATCTCGACCGGATCGACGGACCCCTTCTCGCCAAGACCGAAGGCGGCGGAGGGGGTCGCGGGGGTCAAGATTGCGTCGATGCCATCGGCGAAGGCGGTCTCGAAATCGCGCTTGATCAAGGTTCTGATCTTCTGCGCCCTTACATAATAAGCATCGTAGTAACCGGCCGAGAGCACATAAGTGCCGATCATGATGCGCCGGCGGACTTCCTTGCCAAAACCCGCCGCCCGGGTCTTTTCATACATGTCGGCGATGTCCTTGCCCGGGACGCGCAGACCGTAGCGGACACCATCGTAGCGCGCGAGGTTCGAGGACGCCTCTGCCGGCGCCACTATATAATATGCAGGCAAGGCAAAACGCGTATGGGGAAGCGAGATCTCGACAATCGAGGCGCCCGCCGCTTTCATCCATTCAATTCCCTGCGCCCAGAGCGCTTCGATTTCACCAGGCATGCCCTCGCGGCGATATTCCTTCGGAATGCCTATCGTCAGGCCTTTGACGCCGCGCCCAACGGCAGCTTCGAAATCCGGCACTGGAATATCGACCGATGTCGTATCCTTGGGATCATGGCCCGCCATCGAGCCCAGCATAATTGCGGAATCGCGCACCGTCCGGGCGATCGGACCGGCCTGATCGAGCGAGGAGGCAAAGGCCACAATGCCCCAACGCGAGCAGCGGCCATAGGTCGGTTTGATCCCCACCGTTCCGGTAAATGCCGCAGGCTGCCGGATCGACCCGCCTGTATCGGTGGCCGTCGCGCCGAAACAGAGCCGCGCGGCGACGGCCGCCGCCGAGCCGCCGGATGAGCCGCCCGGAACCAGCGCGGTGTTCGAGGCCCCATTGGGTCCTTTTCGCTGCCAGGGCGAAATCACCGGGCCGTAATAAGATGTTTCGTTCGACGACCCCATGGCGAATTCGTCGAGATTAAGTTTTCCGAGCATCACCGCGCCGTCGCGCCAGAGATTGGCGGTGACAGTCGATTCATAAGGCGGCACGAAGCCCTCGAGAATATGGCTGCCCGCCGTCGTCTGCACACCTTCGGTACAATAGAGATCCTTGATGCCGAGCGGAATTCCTTCCAGCGGTCCGGCTTCGTGTTTCGCGAGCCGAGCATCCGCCATCTTCGCCATGGCGAGCGCCTTTTCCGGCGTCTCGACGATGAACGCATTCAGCGGGCGGGCTTTTTCGATTTCGGCGATATGGGCCTTCGCGAGTTCGACAGCCGAGATTTTTTTCTCTCTCAAAGCGTCGCGCGCCTCGGCGAGCGTCAGCTCGGTGGGGTCGGTCAAAGCCATGTCCGCTCTCATTCCACCACTTTGGGCACGACGAAGAAATGATCGTCCGAGACCGGCGCGTTGGCGATAATCTTGTCCGCGATGGCGCCGTCGGTCACGGCATCGGTCCGTTTCTTCATTGGCATCGGCATCACAGATGTCATCGGTTCGACGCCGTCGACATCGGCGCCCGCCAGTTCCTCGACGAAGGCGAGAATGGCGTTGAGCTCGCTTTGCAGATGCGGCACGTCGTCCTCGCTGACCTTGATCCGCGCCAGATGCGCGATACGCCGCACGGTCGCCTGATCGACGGACATGACGTCTCCCTGGGTTTGGGCTGAAGCAAGGGGAGGCTATAGCACCGGGGCTGCCGCCGGGGCAATGCATGAGCGTCGTTTATCGGACTGCAAGCGTTGCGGAGATTTGCGGGCGCCGGGCGGTCGGCTTGGCGCAAGGGCGCGCCTCTACTCTGGGGGCATGCCCTTATCTCCACAGAAGAGATTTTTATGACTGTTTTGACGAGTGGGAACAGGCTCGAAGCTACGGATCCCGCGGCCGAGCAGGCCGCACTCCAATGGGCGGACGCGGATCTGCTCGCAAACGCGCTCGAATATTTCCGCGCCGGCCGCTATGCCGAGGCGGAGGCGAGCTATACGACCATCCTCAGCCATGAGCCCGATCATTTTATTTGCTTGCATCATTTGGGCCTGATTGCCCACCGGCAAGGCGACCATGCGGCCGCGGTAAAGCTTATAGAACAGGCAATCGTGATCAAACCGGATTATATTGAAGCTCTATCCAATCTTGGGGCGGTCCATCGCGCTCTCGGCAATACCGAGGCAGCCCTCGCCGTGACGCAGCAAGCGATCGCTTTGGCGCCGGAATTTGCGCAGGCCCATTCCAATCTCGGCAACGCCCTTGAAGACCAGGGCCTTCTCGATGCCGCGCTCGCGGCCTACCAAAAAGCCGCCAGCCTCAACCATGGTTTCGTCGAGGCCCACACCAATTGCGCCAATGTGCTGCGCAAACTCGGCAAGTGTGAGGAAGCGCTTGCGGTCTGCGAGGATATTATCGCCCATCGGCCCGATTCTGCCGAACCCTATTTCAGTCTCGGCAATATTTTGAGGGAGCTGAGCCAACCCGGAGAGGCCGTGCGCGCCTATCGACGGGCGCTCGAGCTTCGGCCGAATTTCGCCGAGGTCTATACCAATCTGGGGAATATTTTGCAGGGCCAGGAAGCGTTCGAGGAGGCGGTCGCCGCCTATCGCGAAGCCGTCGCGCTGCGTCCAGATCTTGCCGACGCGCATGCCAATATGGGCGCGGCGCTCGAAAGCCTCGGCCGTCTTCCAGAGGCCATCGACTCCTATCGCACCGCGATCGCACTCAATCCGAAATTTTTGGCGACTCGCGGTTGGCTGCATCACAAGCGGCGTCTGATCTGCGACTGGGATCAAATCGAGGCCGAAGAAACCGAGCTTCGCACCCTCATGGCCTCGGCGCCGCAACGGCAGCCCGTGCATCCGTTCCCGGTCCTCAGCATGGCGGTGAGCGGGGCCGAACAATTGCATGTCTCGGAAGCCTTTGCGGCACATTTCACGGCGGGTGTCGAGGTATTCGAGCATCGGCGGGAAGATTTCGCGGCTGGCCGGAAGCTCAAAATCGGCTATCTGTCGGCCGATTTTTGCCGTCACGCGACGGCGCATCTGATGGCGGAACTGTTCGAGCGTCACGACAAGTCGAATTTCGAAATTCTTGCCTATTCGCATGGGCCGGACGATCGGAGTGAACTCGGCGCGCGTTTGCACGATGCATTCGACGCTTTCATCGATCTTCGCGGGATGACCGACGACGAAGCCGCCCGCCGCATCCATTCCGACAGGATCGATGTTCTGATCGAGCTGAAAGGCTACACCAAAGGCGCGCGCACTGGGATTTCCGCCAGACGACCGGCTCCGGTTCAGGCAAGCTTCGTCGGTTTTCCCGGAACCTTGGGCGCCGACTTTATAGATTATGTCATCGCCGATCCCTTTGTGCTGCCGATGGATCAGCAGCACTTATATCGCGAGAAAATCGTCCATCTGCCGCATTGCTATCAGCCGAACGACAGCCGCCGGCTGATCGGAGAGATCACGCCCACCCGCGCCGAATGCGGTCTGCCCGAACAGGGATTTGTTTTCTGTTCGTTCAACAATAGCTATAAAATTACGCCCGCGTTTTTCGATATTTGGATGCGTCTTTTGACGGCGATACCGGGCAGCGTGCTTTGGCTGCTGGACGCCAACGCGCTCGTCAAGGACAATCTCCGCAAGGAGGCCGTCAAGCGCGGCGTCGCGCCGGAGCGCCTCGTTTTCGCACCAAAATGCTCGTCGCCTGAACATCTTGCCCGACATCGGCTCGCGGATCTGTTTCTCGACACCTTGCCTTACAATGCGCATACGACGGCGAGCGATGCCTTATGGGCGGGGCTACCGGTTCTGACCTGCGCCGGGGACCGATTTGCTGGCCGCGTCGCGGGCAGCCTGTTGCAGGCGATCGGTCTGCCCGAACTCGTAACTTTTTCGCCTGCCGACTATGAATCGCAGGCGTTGCGGCTTGCCCGCGAACCATCCATGCTGCAAGGCCTGCGGCACAGACTGGTCGGGAACCGGCTGAGCACGCCTTTGTTCGATATCGAGCGCTATACCCGCCATTACGAATCCGCGCTCACCCAAATGTGGGAAAATTGGGCGAATGGTCACGAGCCGCAAGGCTTTGCCATTGCATCTTCGCTCGAACGCGAGCGGCATGCCAACGCCGCGCCGACCGTCGAAAGGGTCGCCTATCGCGCTTGTCCGCTGTGCGGAAGCCATGAATTTCCGGCGGTGCTCGGGGCCGATTGCTCGAAACATCCGATCTATCACCCATCCCTTCCGCCGGTCATGAACTGGCACGAATGCCGCGCCTGTGGCCATGTTTTCACCGAAGGCTATTTTGACGCGGATGCCGCGTCGATCGTGTTCGCCAAAACCCACCCCAATCAGACCGTCGGTTACGACATGGAACGCCAGCGCCCGGTCTCGGCAAAAATTGTCGAGCGGGTCGCGCGCCGGGCGCCGGAGGGGCGCTGGCTCGATGTCGGTTTCGGCAATGGGTCCCTGCTGTTTACGGCGGAGGAATGGGGATTTTTGCCAGTCGGGCTTGATCTTCGTAAGGACAATGTCCGCTCGCTCAATGTTCTCGGCTACGAGGCGCATTGCCTGTCCATCGAGGACCTCGGCGACGATGGGCGATATAGCGTCATCAGCATGGCCGATGTTCTGGAACATTTACCGTTCCCAAAGGCCGGGCTTGCTGCCGCCCATCGGCTGCTTCGTCCGGGAGGTGTGCTTTTCCTCTCGATGCCGAATATGGAGAACATGGTCTGGAAGCTGCTGCACGCCAACAAAGTCAATCCCTATTGGGGCGAGATCGAGCATTATCACAATTTTTCCCGCAAGCGTCTTTATGCACTCTTGCAAGAACATGGATTTGTGCCGGTCGAGTATAATGTCAGCGAACGCTACCGGATCTGCATGGAGGTGATTGCGGTGAAGCAGGGGTAAAGGGAAAAGGCCGCCGGGGCCAACTCAAGCTTGTCCGCGGCCCGAGCGAATTGCCGGGATGATCCGGCTCCCGGATGGAAACGCGATATGCGCCTGGCTCATTCGAAATAGATGAGCTTTGCATCGGTCAGGGCTTCGGTGCATTCGGCCCGCTTGCCTTCGGCATCGAACTTCTTGGCTCGTGCCAAGATTGCCGCAAATCCCGCGCGGGCCCGCTGTTCGGCCTGCTTTACCGATTCTGCCGTCGGCTGATGGCTGAGTTGCGCTCCGATCGATTGGGGCGCGCTCGGTCCTGCGCCCGGCCCAGCCTCCTGGATGGACTTCTCGAACTTTTCAATCTCCGCGGTGCACGGCCCGGCATGGGCAGAAGCGATGGGAAAACCGAAAATCCCGGCAAGGATCAATGCGGCGGCCAATTTGCAGGTCATGGCGAACCCTCTTCGGTGGGACTTAAAATTCGCGGGCGTGGGCGAGCGTCGATACCCAGATGCCCCGAAGATGGGCCGCCACGCCCTCTCATTCAAGATCGCGAAACGACTGTCAACGGAGCAAACAAAGGCACTGGCCCATCGCTTATTCCATGAACCAACCATGGCTGACAATCAGGGATTGGCCGGTCAGCGCATTGGATTTGAACGAAGCGAAAAACAAGGCGACCTCGGCGACATCCTCGACCGTGGTGAACTCGCCGTCCACGGTTTCCTTCAGCATCACATTCTTGATGACCTCCTGCTCCGTAATTCCGAGCTCTTTGGCCTGCTCGGGGATCTGCTTGTCCACGAGCGGCGTGCGAACGAAACCGGGGCAGATCACATTGGCGCGAACGCCATGCGCCGCGCCTTCCTTGGCCACGACTTTTGCGAGGCCGATCAGGCCGTGCTTGGCCGTGACATAAGGCGCCTTCAATACGGAGGCTTCCTTCGAGTGTACCGAGCCCATGTAGATGATGCTGCCGCTGTTCTGCTTGTACATATGCCGCAGCGCTGCGCGAGTCGTTAAAAACGCTCCGTCAAGATGAATCGCAAGCAGCTTTTTCCATTTGGCGAAGTCGAAATCGACGAGGGGCGAAACGATTTGAATCCCGGCATTGCTGATGAGGATATCGAGCGCGCCAAATCGCTCGAAGGCTTTGTCGATCCCAAGGTTCACTTGCTCTTCGTCGGCGACATCCATGGCGACGCCCATCGCCCGCGCCCCGGACGGGTCGATTTCGGCGGCGGTGGCGTCGGCGGCCTTTTGGTCAAGATCGGCGATGACGACCTTGGCGCCCTCGCGGGCGAAAATGATCGCAATCTCCTTGCCTATCCCGCTGGCGGCGCCGGTAATGACGGCGACCTTATCCTTCAATTGCATCGGACGCTCCGCTCCAAATCCAACTCGTTTCGTACTCAGGCCAAATAGTCGAACACCACCTCGCCGAGCCCCAGCGTCAGGTCGGTGACGAAATGACTGGCGGAGACCACCTCGCGCACGGGCAGCCGGGCGACATCGCACATGGCATGTTCGAAAAGTTGAATGGCGGCGGGACCCGACCAAGCACCTTTCAGCGTCACATCCTCGCAATAATAGCGCACGAGTTCGCAGATCCGCGGCGTGCAATCCACATGCGGGATGATCTTGATCATGAAGTTGGGCTTTGCGAGGCTTTTCAGCAAAGGCCCCGGGTCAAGCTCATGATGCTTGTAGCCCATGGTGGCGGAAACGCAGAGCACCGAACCATAGTGCAGGGTGCAGACCAAAGTCTCGCTCTCGTGGCGGATTTCCGGGCTGGCAAGCTTTTTGGGAAAGCCCCAGATTTCCCGCCCGCCGGCGATCGGAGAATTATCGTCGAGATACATGGCGTGCACATAGCCGCCTTCTTGCACCGAGCCGTCGGCGGCGCGAAACCGTACCGGAATAACCTGCCCCGTCTCGGTATAGTCGCCAAAGCCGGTCGAGTCCGGCATGCGGATGAATTCATAGTTGACGATATCGCCGACGACCTCCAGAGGTTCGGGCACCACGGCGCGCAAGACCTCTGGATCCGTCCGGTAGCTGATCACGACAAATTCGCGGTTGTAAAATTTATACGGACCGCGTGGGTAGGCGGGGTCGGTCAAAGGCATAGCGAAGGCTTTTTTGGCGACATCCGCGAGCTTCATTTGGGTCTCCTGATCAGCTATTCTGGTGGGTCCTGCGCGCGGACTATTCCCGTCCGTCTCGCGCGAGGTCAAAAGTGAAAACGCCTTCATTATTGTCGGGGCGCTGCAAGACCTCCGGGTGACGCAGGGTGCGCACCGCATCATTGTAGCCCGCCAGCCAATGCTCCTCCATCGTCCGCCGCGAAAACTCGTAGTCTTTGGAGGTCCCTTCGTAGTTTTGGGCGTGATAGATGAGATTGATGATGTTGTAGGCCTTCTCGTCCGCTTCGCCGGCGAGAAGATTGGCCTGCGGCAGCTGGCGCAATTCGTCGGGAAGCCGTTCAAGCAAATGATGGACCGCCCGGCGCATGAGCTGCTCTCTCTTGAACTGGTCGGTCGCCGCCCGCGTGCGGCTCGAATATCGGATTTCCTTGAGGCGCAATTCGGCCTCGATCAGATTTCGAGGCAGTTGGCCGCGCGCGCTCCAGAGATCGACTTGAAAGGCGAGCGTGTGAAGGCGCGGCCTGTCGGCAAGGACCCATTGCAGCGGCGTGTTCGAAACAAGTCCGCCGTCCCAATATTGCTCACCTTGGATTTCCGTAGCCGGCAGGCCCGGCGGCAAGGAGCCGCTCGCCATGACATGCTCGGGGCCAATCACATGCGTGTTGTTGTCGAAATAGACGAAATTTCCGGTGCGCACATTCACCGCGCCGACACTGAAGCGGGTGACTCCCTTGTTGATCAGGTCGAAGTCCACAAGGCGCTCAAGCGTCGCTTTCAAAGGCGCGGTATCATAATAGCTGAGTTCGTCGGGACCGCCGGACGTGAGGGGCAGGGGCGGCGGCATGCGCGGTTCGAAGAATCCCGGCACGCCTCCGATCATTATATTGAACGAGCGCAGCTGATTGACGATTCGGCGCGTAAACTCGTCCTTGATCTGGACGTCCGAGAAATAAGGAATGCCAAAAGGAGACGTGCTGACGGTTTCCCAGAACTCGCGCAGGCGCTCGACCCGCCTTTCGGGAGGATTGCCGGCAACCAAAGCGGAATTGACTGCGCCGATCGAAATACCGGCGACCCAGTCGGGGTGCAGATTTGCCTCCGCCAGCGCTTGATAGACGCCGGCCTGATAGGCACCGAGGGCGCCGCCGCCTTGCAGGATCAGAGCGATCCGTTCGAAGGGAGGACGCTGCGCTAGCTTGTGAGTCTTACGGTTGATTGCATGCGGGCCCTCGGTGTCCGACTTGGTCATGCAAAAGCAACCCTCTCAAAAGCTCGGCCCACAAATCTGCGTCCGGAGCACGATCCATTCGGTGATGTCGGGCGGCGCTCAAATTTTCTCTGCCGCATGGGTCTTGTACTATCCGGCTTCTTTGTTGCCCCGCGCTGATCGCTGATCCATTTCCGATGGAAGGGCCTGCCAGACTAGCCGCCTTTTTTGACAGATTTATCTTGGCGGTCCGCTCTGCCGCGTTCGGTATTATTTTCCTCGATCACCGCCGCGTGATACTTGCGGCGAATCTCGGCAAGATCAACGGAGGGTTTTGGAAAGGACATGCGAAGCTCTTCCATCGTATCGGCAACGATTTGCGACACCGCCAAATTGCGAAACCATTTATGGTTGCCGGGAATTACATACCAAGGCGCTTCCGGCGTGCTGGTTGCCGGAAGGGCATCCTCGAACGCCTTCATATACTTATCCCATAGCGCCCGCTCGGAATAGTCCGATTCGCTGATTTTCCAATTCCGCGCCGGATCGTCGAGCCGCTGCTCGAAGCGCCCGAGCTGTTCCTCTTTGCCGATATGCAAGAAAAACTTCAAGATCGTCGTTCCGCTGTCCGCGAGGCCTCGTTCGAAGGCGCGGATCTGCTCGTAGCGCTCGCTGCAGGTCTGCTTGTCCACTAATTTGTGAACCCTCGCAGCCAGGACATCCTCGTAATGAGAGCGGTTGAAAATGGAGACCCATCCTTTTTCCGGCGCATGGGGATGGACGCGCCAAAGGAAGTCATGCGCTAGTTCGATCGGGGTCGGCTGCTTGAAATTTGTGACCGATGCACCGAGCGGATTGAAGGCCGCGAACACATGATCGATCGTGCCGTCCTTGCCTCCGGCGTCCATCGCCTGGATGACAATCAAGAGCGAGTATTTCTTCCCGGCATACAAGAGGCTTTGCATATGGCCGAGCTTCTTGCAGTAGTGGTCCAAATCCTGTGCCGCCGCTTCGGACGTTTCGTGGCGACCCTTGAAGCTCGGATCTTGGTCTTCAAGACGGAGCTTTTTGCCGGGCTTGACGAGCATTGTTTTGCGGTAGTCCACGGCATTTGTCTCTTCTGGGTGGACCTCGAACCCATGCCCGGGATGAGCGCGCTTCGGTCCAGGCCTGTTTGATTGAAGTCTTTGGCAGAGATTAAAACGGCAGGCGCGAGATCGCATCAATAAGGCGCCTCGCCGCCCAGCTTTGCCGTTGGCGTAGTAAAACTCCACATCTACGGCCGAGTTCCATCGCCCCGAAGGCCCTCCCGTTGGTGAGACCTTTTTGCAGCAGTGAGGCGCAATTCGTCAGCCATCGCGCGCAACGTGCCGCCGATTCATTGGCGCGCGATCAATCGCCGCTGCGCGGCCCAACTTTGGCCTCAAAACTTAAAAGGAATAGCGCCTCGTTTTATCCAGCTTTTATCACCGAAAGGACTCAGGGACACCAATGGTCCGGATAACTGCCCTTCCCAGGCTCTTCCTCGCGCTTTTCCTCATTCAATTGAGCGGAACGTCGGCCTTCGCTTTCAAAAATCCACTGGCGGGGGTGCAACTGGCTGGCTTCAATCCCCTTGAACGCGGTCCGCTGGCTGATTTTCTCAATATATTCAGTGAGCAGGCGATCCCGCGCCGGATCGTCGCCTGGGACCGCGGCTATAAGCCGGGGACGGTCGTGATCTCGACCAGCGAGCGCCGGCTCTATTATGTCCTCGGGCATGGGGAAGCGATCCAATATGGCGTTGGCGTCGGCCGGCAAGGCTTCACCTGGTCCGGCGTGAAGACCGTGACGATGAAACGCGAATGGCCGGATTGGACCCCGCCGTCGCAAATGATCAAGCGCCGCCCCGACCTGCCGCGCCATATGCCTGGCGGCATAAACAACCCCCTTGGCGCGCGCGCTCTCTACCTCGGCTCCAGCATGTATCGCATCCATGGGTCGAATGAGCCCGATACGATCGGGGCCGCCGTGTCGTCCGGCTGCATTCGGATGACCAACCGGGACGTCGTCGATCTTTCCGATCGGGTCAAGGTCGGCACCAAGGTCGTCGTGCTTCGATAAGGGCGTCGGGGCCTGAATGGGGCGATCAGGCTGTTGGTGCGGACGACGGGAGTCGAACCCGTATGACCAAAGGTCGAGGGATTTTAAGTCCCTTGCGTCTACCTGTTTCGCCACGTCCGCACGCGACTGAAAGGATCATGCTCTAGCGTTGTGCGGCCTCTTGCACAAGCGATCGGCCTGCCTCGTCCGCCGAACCGGGGAGGCGGTCGCAAACGCGGGTGGGTCAGCCGTCTCCCGACTCGGAGATGGGCGCCTGAAAGCTCAAACCGAGGTCCCAAGGGAAGTAGATCCAGGTATCCTGGGAAACCTCGGTAATGAAAGTGTCGACAAGCGGTCGGCCGAGAGGCTTTGCGTAGACCGTGGCGACATGCGCCTTTGGCAATAGGCTGCGGATGATCTTGACCGTCGCGCCGGTGTCCGCGAGGTCATCGACAATCAGCAGACCTTCGCCGCCGTCGCGCCCGATCTCCGGCGAAACCCCCTTCAGGATCTTGACCTCGCCTTGGACTTTTTCACGGGCGTAGCTGACGACGCAGAATGTGTCGATGATCCGCATGTCGAGTTCCCGCGCGACGATTGCGGCGGGCACCAGGCCGCCGCGGGTAACGGCCACTATCCCGGAAAAACGGCCGACCGCGCTTAACCGCCAGGCGAGCGCCCGCGCATCGCGGTGGAACTGATCCCAGGAAACATGAAAGGACTTTTCGCCCAGGAGGTTTTTGACGGGAGGGATCGCCATTCAGATTCAGGCCTGCTCTTTGAGACGCGCCATCGACACCCGGATGGTGGCGGCCGCGGCGGCAACTTTTGTTTCGTCCTTACCGCGTACCACGATTTCATTGTGGAAAGCGCCGTCATGAAACGAGGGATAGGAGCCGATCGAAACATCCGGGTTCGCGGCGGCGATTTCGCTGAGCGCCCCCGCATAAGTCCCCTCCGCCAGATTGCCGACGTGAATCGTCTCGGCGATCGTTTGGGCGCCGGTCGTGAGCCGCGGGCCGATTTCATCGAGCATGGCTTGCATGACCGCCGGGATGCCCGCCATCACAATGACATTGGCAATCCAGAAGCCGGGCGCCTTCGAGACTTTGTTCTTGACCAGTTCGGCGCCATGCGGAACCCGCGCCATCCGCCGCCGGGCTTCATTCAATTTCGCCGGCGTGAAGATCTCGAGCAATGATTTGATGGCCTCGGGGTCTTCCGAGATTCCGACGCCAAAAGCCGCGGCGACCGCATCGGCGGTGATGTCATCGTGGGTCGGGCCGATTCCGCCGGTTGTGAAAACATAATTGTAGCGCGGCCGAAGCGCGTTGATGGCCGCGATAATCTCGGATGCGACATCGGGAACGACCCTGACTTCGCGCAGATCGATGCCGATCTTGGTCAGGTAATTGGCAACATAGCCGATATTCTGGTCTCTCGTGCGCCCGGAAAGAATTTCGTCGCCGATGACGAGGAGCGCCGCGGTGACCGATGCAGCTTGCGTCATGTTCCTCTCCCCGCCTGGTTGCTAGCATGATTGCCGAAAATGCACGACTTTTTTGGAGCGCCGGGGGCGCCCCCGCTTGGTGACGCCCAGGCCACACGGCCGGTTTGCCTGCTCTGCGCAAGAGCCAAGGTCCGGGCCGGAACAACAACCCTTGGCGCAAAGGGTTTGAAGGCGAGCGTTAATGTCCCGCTTCACTCGCGCCCTTGACGCTCGGCCAGCAGATCCAGCGGATAGCCGCGAAACGTCTTGTCCAGGGCCAGAACCACATGGCCGTGGAATTTCTCGATGCCCAATTCGCCGCGGCTCATAAAGTCGCTGAGTTCGTTATAATGATCGATGTCGCGGCAGACCACCCGCATCAGATAGTCGATCCGGCCTCCGATTTTGTAGCATTCCAGCACTTCATCGCGTTTGCGGATGGCACCGAGAAAACGCTCGAAATCGGCTTCCCGATGGTTTTCGAGAACGACTTCGACCAGCAGCATCACGCTGCTGCAGATCTTTGCCAGATCGAAGTCGGCGATGTAGCGCCGGATCAAGGCATCCCGTTCGAGCGCCCTCACGCGCTCAAGGCAGGCGCTTGGCGACAGATGCACCGCGTCGGCCAGATGCACATTGCTGATCCGCGCGTCGAGCTGAAGCCGGTTCATGATTTTACGGTCCATTTCATCGACGATGTGTCGGGCCACGATGCGCCTCCGGCTTCGCCCAAGTCCCTGGCTGTTGGACCCGCGCCAGCTTGAGGCCGAGCGCGAATCGAGTCTGCGCATTTTCGCGCGTGGAAACAGGGTTGTCGCGGAGATTCTGCGCTGAAAACGGCTGATTTCCGGGACAAGCGCGTTGCTCTTCATGCGATAATTCGCATCGGCGAAGTTTTTTCAAAAAGGGTGCACCATGACCGTTCACGTTCCGGTGGCGCTGCCGGGCATTGTCGCTCGGGAAGCCCGCTTCGGCGCAAAAAATTATGCCCCGATGCCGGTCGTCCTCGCCCGGGGGCAGGGCGCCTATGTGTTCGACGCGGAGGGCCGACGTTATATCGATATGATGGGCGCCTATTCGGCGGC
This sequence comes from Beijerinckiaceae bacterium, assembly GCA_004564215.1. Classification (NCBI taxonomy): domain Bacteria; kingdom Pseudomonadati; phylum Pseudomonadota; class Alphaproteobacteria; order Hyphomicrobiales; family Beijerinckiaceae; species Beijerinckiaceae bacterium. The sequence continues at coordinate 2,245,909 of CP024846.1, forward strand.
AAGTTTCGGCCATTTGCACCCACGGCTCGTCCAGGCCCTGAAGCGTCAGCTGGGGCGCCTCGATCTTTGTTCGCGCGCCTATTATTCCGACAATCTTGGTTTTTTCTGTCAGGAGCTCGCGGAACTCGCCGGCTTGGATGCTTGCCTGCCGATGAACACAGGTGCGGAGGCCGTCGAGACCGCGATCAAAGCCGCGCGGCGGTATGGCTACGACCAGCTTTCCATTCCGGACGGCCAAGCCGAAATCATCGTTGCCGAAGGCAATTTTCACGGCCGAACGACCACCATTATCGGCTTTTCCAGCGATCCGGCGACGCGGCGCGGTTTTGGGCCCTTCGCGCCGGGCTTCGTCAAAGTGCCGTTCGGGAAGGCGGATGCGCTGGAGGCGGCGATCGGGCCGTGCACGGCTGCCGTTTTGATTGAGCCCATTCAGGGCGAAGCCGGCATCATCGTACCCCCGGAGGGGTATTTGGCGGAGCTGAGGCGGATCTGCGACCGGCGTGGAATCCTTCTGATTTTTGATGAGGTCCAATCTGGCTTCGGGCGCGCCGGTTGGAATTTCTGCTTTCAACACGAAAATGCGCGGCCCGATGGCTTGGTCGTCGGCAAAGCCCTCGGCGGCGGATTGCTGCCGGTTTCCGCCTTTGTCGCGCGGCGCGGTCTGATGGACGTTTTCGATCCAGGCAGTCATGGCTCGACTTTCGGCGGCAACCCGCTGGCCGCGGCGGTGGCCCGCGAGGCGATCCGCGTCCTTCAGGAGGAAGACCTCGCGATGCGCAGCAGGGTGCTCGGCAAGACCTTGCGCGATGCGCTTGCGAGCTTCGACCATCCGGGAATTGTCGAGGTTCGGGGCAAAGGGCTTTGGGCCGGCGTCGAACTCGATCCGAACTGCGTCAAGGCAAAGGAAGTCTGTCTTGCCATGCTCCGGCGCGGGGTGCTCACGAAGGAAACCCACGAGACGGTGATCCGCTTTGCGCCGCCCCTCATCATCGAGGAAACCGATCTATTGCACGCGGTCGAGGTGTTCCAGGACGCCCTCGAGGATGTCGTCTCGGCACGCGGGTGGCCCGGAAAATTTTTAAAATCCCGCCCGCTCTCCGATGACGCGCGACGTCACAGGCCGGGCGCTCTAAACTTTTGGAATCGATCACGTTCATGATTTGGATTGAGTCGATCCAAAATCATCGTGATCTAGCCTTCCGCTTGCCGCCAAGCCCCGCTCAGGATATGCCGTTTCGATCCGGTTTCCGTCTTGTTCGGAAGGGTGGCCGAGTGGTTTAAGGCAGCGGTCTTGAAAACCGCCGTAGGTGCAAGCCTACCGTGGGTTCGAATCCCACCCCTTCCGCCACGCCTCAACAATAAGCACGTGAAGTATCAATAATTTTTAGGGACGCTTGATGAGCTTCCCTAGCACTATCCCTGGCAGCAAGCGCTGAACAGTAGCGGACAACGAAAAACATCGACGGTCGGTTCAGGAGGATATATGGGCCTGAGGTTCTTGTTAGGACTTGATCCAGACAAGCGGAGACCTTCTACAAAACATAAACTTTGCCTTGAAGGCTTCGATTATTGCATCTTTCCTCGATATCAACGGGATCAAATACACGCTCGGTTCGGCTACATCGGCCTTGAAGCCAGAAGAACTCGCCGATCAGGCGAAGTCCATGAGCGTGTTCATATTGTGCAAATAAAATCTTTACGCTTCGTACTCGGGAGTGTTTAGGATTCGGCCCGCGCGGAGCGACGCGGGACGTGCAGTAGGACTGGAACTGCGTCGACTATCTCAATTCCCGCGAAGCTCCACAATCATCCGCGAGAAGTCATCATTTTTCTTTAGATTGATAGGGTCCCACCATGTGTGGACGCTTCACTCAAAGCTACACGCGGCGCGAACGGGTCGAGCACCCTCGAAAGAGAACGTGACCTGGGCGTAAACGGATAAACCTTCCCAGGCGGTGGAAATTGTGAAATCATGAGCGCGTGAAGATCTGGTCTCTGCTCCATCGCCTGCTCCCGATTCTTGCGATCGTGGGCCTTGCTATTGGGCCGCTTGCTGCCACGTTCACGGCTGCCGGCACGCTGACGGCTGCCTCCATGACGGTGATGGGCGACGATCCGCCATGCTGTTCACACGAAAAATCCACATTGCCGGACTGTCAGAAGACATGCCCTCTGATGGCGACATGCATGACCAGCTGCGCTTTGAGTGCCCCCATCGTCTCCGTGTCGGCGTTCACTTTGGGAACATCGGCTGACCGGATGATTCCGCGCGACGATTGGGGACGCGACGGCTTGGGCGAAGTCCCCCCTATCCGACCTCCACGAACCTAAGTTCATCGCCGGCGTCCCGCGCCGGCTGCCACGCGGCGCTCTTCAGCTGCCCTGCGGCACCCTCATGGCTTCGGCCATGAATTGGCACGCGTGAAGCGTGGCCGAACGACGGTTCCAGGATCAAATAGACGATGAACCAATTCCGCAAAATGTGCCGCGCGGCCGCGGCGCTGATCGGTCTCAGTGTCTCCACAGCCCATGCCTCAAAGATACGAGCTTGGGTATGAGCAAGATCGGCTTGGCAAGCGTCACCCTCGCCGCCGTTCTGACGGCAGGCGGAGGAGGCTATTGGGTGGGATATCATCGCGTCGGGGAGCTCGGCTTTTCCCGCCTTGGCAAAGGCTTGAGCATCGCAGACCAGCCGCCAAAGGCTCAGAAACCCGAGGCTGGCAATGGCAAAGGGCGCATCCTCTATTATCGTAATCCGATGGGCCTGCCGGATACCTCGGCGGTGCCCAAGAAAGATTCGATGGAGATGGATTATATCCCGGTCCTTGAAGACGAAGACGAAGACGGCTCCATCATTAGGGTTTCACCCGGCAAGCTGCAACGCATAGGCGTGCGCTCAGAGACGGTCGCCAAACATGTGATTGTCCGACTATTGCGTGTGCCGGGTACGGTGAAACTCGACGAGCGGCGCATTTCGCTGGTTTCAACAAGGTCTGATGCCTTCATCGACCAAGTCGAAAATGTCACCACTGGCGATCGGGTCCGCAAGGGGCAGGTGCTCATGCATCTGCATTCTCCGGAAATTCTGTCGGCATCGGCTCAGTTTGTCGCCAACAGCGGGTACGAAGGCGCCCGGCGCCGTCTTGAAAATCTGAATGTTTCGGAGGAAGCGATCGCGGACATGGAGCGGACGCATAAGGTTGCTCATTCGATCGCCTGGACCGCGCCGCGCGATGGCGTCGTACTCGAGCGCAACGCCATCGAGGGCATGAAGGCTGCTCCAGGGGACGTGCTTTTCCGCCTCGCTGATATTTCGACGGTCTGGGTCCTGGCGGATGTGCCCGAATATGATTTGGGGATGGTTCTCCCTGGCGCCTCGGTGGCTATCCGGGTGCGGAGCCTACCGGGCCGGACATTCAGCGGCCGCGTTGGCCTGGTCTATCCCCAGGTCAGCAGCGCAACGCGCACGACACGCGTGCGTGTCGAAATCGCCAACCCGGACGGCCTCTTGCTGCCGGACATGTATGCCGACGTCGAGATCGCGACCGGGGATGCCAAGCCCGTTGTGACCGTGCCCGACAGTGCCGTAATCGACACGGGTACGCGGCAGGTCGCCCTCCTCGACAAGGGCGAGGGCCGTTTCGAGCCGCGAGAGGTGAAGATCGGGCGGCGCGGCGCGGGGCTCACCGAGATCACGGACGGCCTCGCCGAGGGCGACAAGGTTGTCGTCGCAGCGAACTTCCTGATCGATGCGGAAAGCAACCTGAAGGCGGCGCTCCGCGGACTAACGACCGGGGAGGCCGGGCCATGATCGCCCGTCTCATCGCATGGTCCGCCCGCAACCTCGTCCTGATCCTTGTGGGGACCGCTTTCGCGGTCGCGGCCGGCCTCTATGCACTCCGCACGCTCCCGCTCGACGCCATTCCAGATCTCTCGGATGTTCAGGTCATCGTCTACACTGAATTTCCAGGCCAGGCCCCGCAGGTCGTCGAGGATCAGGTCACCTACCCGCTGACCACATCCATGCTGACTGTACCCCGCTCCAAGGTGGTGCGAGGCTTCTCGTTCTTCGGCGTCTCGTTCGTCTACGTGATCTTTGAAGATGGCACCGACCCCTATTGGGCGCGGAGCCGAGTGCTGGAATATCTCAATGCCGTGGCACAGCGCCTGCCGGTAGGAGTCACACCGGGCCTCGGACCCGATGCGACCGGCGTCGGCTGGGTCTATCAATATGCCGTCGTTGCCAAGGACATGACCTTGGCCGAATTGCGTTCGCTGCAAGACTGGGTGGTCCGCTATGCCGTCTCTAAAGCCGAGGGCGTGGCGGAGGTCGCAAGCGTCGGCGGCTTCGTCAAGCAATATAACGTCGTGGTCGACCCGGTCCGCCTACGTGCGCAGGGCATTCCTTTGTCGAAGATCCGGGATGCGGTGCGCACCAGCAATATGGATGTCGGCGGGCGTACCGTCGAACTGTCCGAGTTCGAGTTCATGGTCCGTGGCCGCGGCTACTTCAAGAACGCGGCCGATATCGAAGACATTGTGCTGAAGACCGATCAAGGCACCCCATTGCGTCTCAAGGATGTCGCGTGGGTCGAGATCGGCCCCGGCGAACGCCGCGGCATCACCGAGCTCAATGGCGAGGGTGAAGTCGCAAGCGGCATCGCGCTGCAACGGTTCGGCGCTAACGCGCTTACGGTTATCGAGAACGTCAAGGCGCGCCTATCGGAAATAGCCGCCAGCCTGCCGAAAGGCGTCGAGATCATCCCGGTCTATGACCGTTCGCAACTCATCCAAGCCGCGATTGAAACGCTCCGCGGCACATTGACCGAGGAGAGCATCATCGTCGCGCTGGTCTGCATCGTCTTCTTGCTCCACCTGCGCAGCGCACTGGTAGCCATCCTCATGCTCCCGGTCGGCATCCTGATGGCCTTCGCCGCCATGCGGCTGATCGGGCTTGGTGCCAACATCATGAGCCTCGGCGGCATCGCCATCGCGGTCGGTGCCATGATCGATGCCGCCATCGTCATGATCGAGAACGCCCACAAGCATCTCGAACGCGCACCGAAGGACAAGCCCCGCGTCGAGGTTCTGGTGGAAGCGGCGGCCGCAGTCGGCCCGGCCTTGTTCTTCAGCCTCCTCGTCATCACGGTGTCCTTTCTGCCGATCTTTACGCTCGAGTCACAGGAGGGACGGTTGTTCGGCCCGCTCGCCTTCACGAAGACCTTCGCGATGGCCGCGGCGGCGCTGCTCTCGGTGACGCTGGTTCCAGCTTTGATGGTCGTTTTCGTGCGCGGGAAGATCATTCCGGAGCATAAGAACCCCATCAACCGGTTTCTGATCTGGATCTATCGGCCCGTCATCCGAGGTGTTCTGAAAGCGAAGGCCGCCACAATCATCTTTGCACTCATCATCGTTGGCGTGAGCATTTGGCCGGCTCGTCAGCTCGGCTCCGAGTTCATGCCGCCCTTGAACGAGGGGACGCTCATGTATATGCCGACAACCCTGCCGGGACTGTCGGTAACTAAGGCGGCGGAACTCCTGCAGATGCAGGATCGGATCATCAAATCCTTCCCGGAAGTCGCCTCGGTCTACGGCAAGGCTGGGCGAGCGTTGACGGCGACCGATCCGGCCCCGACCGAAATGTCCGAGACGATCATCAACCTGAAGCCCAAGTCCGCGTGGCGACCTGGCGTCAGCGTCGACAGCCTTAGGGCGCAGATGGACAAAGCCTTGCAGTTCCCCGGTGTCTCGAACGCATGGACCATGCCGATCCGGGCACGTATCGACATGCTCTCGACCGGCATCCGCACGCCGGTCGGTGTCAAGGTCTATGGAACCGACCTTGCCGAGATGGAGAAAGTCGCGCGCCGCATCGAGGGGATCTTGAAGGCGGTGCCGGGCACCTCCAGCGTCTATGCCGAGCGGGTGATCGGGGGCTATTACCTCGATATCACGCCAGACCGCGAGGCGTTGGGACGCTATGGTCTCGCCGTTGGCGACGTGCAAGACGTGATCGCGACGGCGCTTGGTGGCGAGACCGTGACGACAACCGTCGAGGGACGCGAGCGCTATGCCGTCAATGTGCGCTATCCGCGCGAGTTGCGCAGCAATCCCCAGGCGATCGCCACCGAGGTCCAGGTGCCGCTCCCCGGCGGCGGAACCGTGCCGCTCGGCGAGGTGGCGAAGGTTCAACTCACGCGCGGCGCGACTTCGATCCGCACCGAGAACGGCCAGCTCGCCGTATACATCTTCGTCGATATCAATGGCCGAGATCTTGGAGGCTATGTCAACGAGGCACGGCACGCGGTCGCGAACGAAGTTAAGTTGCCGCCGGGCTATTCCGTCAGTTGGAGTGGGCAGTTCGAATATTTAGAGCGGGCGAAAGCACGTTTGAAGCTCGTCGTTCCGCTCACATTGCTCATCATTTTCCTGCTGCTCTATCTCAACTTCCGCGCTCTCACCGAAACACTGATCGTCATGCTGTCACTGCCGTTCGCGTTGGTAGGTGGGATCTGGTTGATGTGGTGGCTCGGCTTCAACGTGTCGGTCGCGGTCGCGGTCGGTTTCATCGCGCTCGCCGGCGTCGCCGCCGAGACTGGCGTGGTAATGCTGATCTACCTCGATCAGGCCATGAGGGAGCTGAAGGAAGAACGGTCAGCACAGGGTCGTCCCTTTACGCGCGCAGATCTTTACGAAGCGATCATGCGCGGCGCTGTCGAGCGGGTACGGCCGAAGATGATGACGGTCGTGGCCATCATGGCTGGCCTGGTCCCCATTCTTTGGAGCACTGGCGCGGGCTCTGAAATCATGCAGCGCATCGCCGTTCCAATGATCGGAGGAATGCTGTCGTCCACGGTGCTGACCCTTGTCGTGATCCCAGCCATCTATGGTCTTATCAAAGGATGGAATCTATCGGACAGGGGCACCATGGTAGAGATAGCACCCGAAGCGAGTTGGACCAGGCCCAAGGCTGCTGCCGAATAAAAGGAGAAAGCTATGATGCAGGATATGATGGGCGGCTGGATGGGGTGGAGCATGGGCCTTTCTGGCCTAGCCATTATTGTTGTGCTGGTGCTCGTTGTGGCCGCCCTCGTCAAATACGTATTCTTCCGGTGAGGGGATCAAGCAGTCCTTCTATCACCAGCTCCCGGTAGGTGGTGCCAATTCAATGCTATCGGCAAGCGCGGGCAATGGGCTTGCTACTTTGTGTCTCTGCGGAGAATCTGCTCGTCTGAGCTCTCTCTTGCGAAGGCCTAAGCGAACAGAATTGTGATAGTCTCCAGGCTCAAAGCTACGCACGAGGCAACTATTGCTTAACCCCCACCTATTATTATGCTTTGACTTTCCCAAACTGGTGGGCAAGCAACCTTCCAAAATCGGAATGGATTGGAGAATCTTCGTGTCTATAGCGACGCGTATATCCGGGACATTGCCGTACGTTGTGCAACGGTTATTTGACGTCGTACGCGGACCTCAAGCGCCTCGCCCTGATAGTTCTGATCCGCGCGAGATAGACAAATTTTACCGTGAGCATTATTCCCCACGGAGAAAAATTGGCGCGTCAAATTCGGCGATGCCGATACCCCGCCTACGTGATCCTGTTTGATCTTACAGTAACAAGTTGGTTGTACGGGCCGAAGGCGAAGGTGCGGGGCGGGGCATGAATCCACCGCGGCTAGTCCAGCTTGAAAAAGGCGTAATGTCGACAAATGCACTCACCGGGCACGATTGTCAGTGTTCAGATTCCGAAGCAGCGCAAGTAACCCTTGTAGAATTTCAGTCGGCGATGGCGGGCAGCCTGGGATGTGGAGATCGACTGGGACGACCTCGGAGACCCCTCCTATGACGGCATAGCTGCCGGCAAAGCAGCCACCATCAAAAGCGCAGCTGCCGAGACTGACGACCCATTTGGGATTGGGAGTCGCATCGTAGGTCCGCCGTAATGCTTCGCGCATGTTTTTTGTGACTGGACCGGTGACGAGCAAGACATCGGCATGCCGCGGCGAGGCGACAAATCGCATGCCAAAACGCTCGATGTCATAGAAGGCATTGCCGAGGGCGTGAATTTCCAGCTCACAGCCGTTGCACGAACCAGCGTCGACTTGGCGGATCGACAGACTGCGTCCGAGTTTTGCGCGGGCGGCATGGTCCAGCTTTGTCGCGAGTGCGGCAAATTCGGTGTCCGCCGGGGCCCGTTCCGTGAGGGGAGCTTTCAGCAAACCTTTGAGCAGAGTTTTTCGCATAGCACCGGCTTAAAGATCATGGCCAGAGTAGGAGCAGTTAAACGACTTGTTGCAGAGGGGGAAGTCAGCGACGATGTTCCCCTCGATCGCGGCCTCAATCAAGGGCCACTGGAACCAGGAGGGATCGCGCAAGTGGCACCGCTCGATGCGCGCATCAGAGCCAAGGCGGACCCAGGCTAAAACGTCGCCGCGAAATCCTTCGACCACGGCCAAGCCCTCACCAGAACCGCCCGTCCCGCTTACCGGGACACGGGTCGCCTCTTGCGCAGGAATGCGGGCGAGGATCAGTTCGACGAGCGCAAGGCTCTGGGCCACTTCACGGATGCGAATCCAGATTCGTGCATTGACATCGCCCTCCGTGAGCAACGGCACGTCGTAATTAAAAAGCAATGCATCATATGGCGGGTAGGCGAGCTGAAGGCGGGCATCGAACGCGCGCCCCGACGCTCGGCCGACAATGCCTCCGCTGCCATACTGCTGGGCGAGGGCTGGATGCACGATTCCGGTGCCGACGGTCCGATCCTGGAGCGAGGCGGTATTGTCGTAAAGCTCGACCAGCGGAGGGAAGGCTCTGCTGACCGTTCCAACCAATTCCCGGATCTGCTCGAAGCCCCGCGATGTGAGGTCGATGCCAACCCCACCCGGCACGATGCAGTCCATCATTAAGCGATGCCCGAAGCATGCCGCCGAAGTGCGCAGGACGCGTTCACGCAGGACCCCGCAATAGGCGTGCATCATCGCGAAAGCCGCGTCGTTGCAAATCGCGCCGATATCACCGAAGTGATTGGCGAGGCGTTCGAGTTCTGCCATCAGAGCGCGCAACCAAACGGCGCGCGGAGGAACCTCGATATCAAGCGCCGCCTCGACTGCGCGGGCGAAAGCAAAGGCGTAGGCGACTGTGCTATCGCCCGACGCACGTCCGGCAAGACGTGCGGCCCCATCAATGGACGCGCCACGCATCAGGGACTCTATGCCCTTGTGGACGTAACCGAGCCGTTCTTCGAGCCGCACCACCGTCTCGCCGCTGGCGGTGAAACGGAAATGACCAGGTTCGATGATGCCCGCATGGACTGGGCCGACTGGGATTTGGTGCAAGCCCTCGCCGTCGGACGCAAGAAATTCGTAAGGGGACGCGGATTGACGTACCTCTGCCTGCCTTCCGAGCGGATGGCGCAGGCCCCAATGGCCATGGTCGAGCCACGGACGCGGATCGGGCAGTCCCATGGGCTCAAGGCCGAAAAGGTCACGAATCGCGCGCTCCGGACGAATGGCGGGAGGATGGAGTCGCCCGACGGAGGGAAAGCTCCCCTTAGGACATTCATGGGTAACGACCGCGACCTGGGCCGCCGCATCGTCGAGAATGGCCATGTGAACCGCGCCCGTGTCTCCCCACAGGCCAAACAATGTCCATCGCCCCTCGGCAATTTGTTGCGCGAGCGATTGCCAGAGATCGCCGTCCACGACGCGACGCGGCCATGGGCGATGGTCTGGCATGGCCCGTCCGGATTCGATGGTGTCGATCAGCAGTGGCATGTCTTGCCTCTCCGCATTCATCCGAGCAGACGAGCAACATGCTGGAACCAGGCGACCAGCGGCGGCGGCAAATAAATACCCGCCATCAGCACCAGGCTCAGGTGGGCGCCGATCGGCAGAAAGGATGCTCGCACCGGTCCGGTGCCGCCTTTCGGTGCACCGAATGCAAGTTGGTGAACCCGCAGGAAAAGCGCGCCGAAGGCGATGAGCAGACCGGCGACCAACGGCAGCGCTAGCAACGGTTCCCGCGCAAAGGTCGAGCTCACGACCAGAAACTCGCTCATGAAGATGCCGAGCGGCGGCATTCCGGCGATTGCAACGACTCCCAGGACGAGCCCCCAGCCGAGAAGCGGATGAGTGACCGTCAGGCCGCGAATGTCACTAATTTTCTGGGTTCCCTTGACCTGAGCGATGTGGCCAACAGTGAAGAAGATCGCCGATTTGGTCAGGCTGTGCATGGTCATGTGCAAAAGGCCGGCGAAATTGGCAAGCGGTCCGCCCATGCCGAAGGCGAAAACGATAATACCCATGTGCTCGATCGACGAGTAACCGAACAAGCGCTTGATGTCGTCGCTGCGGTACAGCATGAAACCCGCAAAAATCAGCGAGCCTAGCCCCATTGTTGCCATCAGCGGCCCCGGCGCTATCGCAGCGGAATTGGCCGCGAGCAGCAGCTTGAAGCGCAACACGGCGTAGAGGGCGACGTTAAGCAGCAGGCCGGAAAGCACGGCCGAGATCGGCGTCGGACCCTCGGCATGTGCGTCCGGCAACCAGGCGTGGAGCGGGGCGAGGCCAACCTTGGTGCCGTAGCCAAGCAGCAGGAAGACAAAAGCGACATTGAGCAGCGCCGGATCGAAAGCCGATACCCGCTTGATCAGCACCGTCCAAAGCATGCCATCGAGCCCTTCGCCAACGACCGGAGTGGCGGCCATGTAGACGAGGATCGTCCCAAACAGGGCCAACGCGATGCCGACGCTGCCCAGGATGAAATATTTCCAGGCCGCCTCGATCGCCTCGCGCGTGCGGTAGATGCCGACCATAAGCACCGTGGTTAGAGTCGCCAGTTCGATTGCCACCCACATCAGGCCGATGTTGTTGGCGACCAGTGCGAGGTTCATCGCGAACAACAGCACCTGGTACATGGCGTGGTAGAAGCGGAGGTGAGCCGGAGTGAGGCGACCAGCCTCCAGCTCATGGGCGATGTAGCTGGCGCTGAAGACACTGGTGGTGAAGCCGACAAAATTGTTGAGAACGACGAAGACGACGTTGAGATCGTCGACCAGGAAGTAGGGGCCGGGTTCTGGCTTCCAGATGAACAGCGATAGTGAGGCAAGGAGCGTCAGAAAAGCCGAGAGCACATTGAGTTGGGCAGACAGGCGGTAGCCGGGAAGCAGCGCGAGCAGGGCGGCGGTCACTGCCGGAATCGCCAGGATTAGCGTAACCCCATTCAAGGAAAACGTGTTCATCGGCGCTCTCCCTGGAATCGGTCGAGCGCTTCGACGTCGACGGTGTCGAAGCGCTCGCGAATGCGAAACAGGAGAGTACCAATGACGATGAAGGCAATGAGGACTGAAAAGGCGACGCTGATCTCGACCACAAGCGGCATGCCCTTGGCCCCGGTGGCGGCTAATATCAGCCCGTTTTCAAGAGACATGAAGCCGACGATCTGACTCACCGCATTGCTTCGCGTCACCATCATGAGAAGGCCGAGTAAAATCACGGAGAGGGCAAAGGCTAGGTCCTCGCGCGCCAGCGGGTAAGCGTCAGCGGTCACCCTGAGCATCACCACCATGGAAAGCGCGACAAGCCCCATGCCCGCCAGCATTGTGGGACCGATGCTGACGACGTTCTCGACTTCCCGATGGATGCCGAGGCGAGCGATAATGCGATGCAGCGCCACAGGGATGATGATAGCCTTGAAGAAGAGGGCTATCGCGGCCGTGACATAGAGGTGCGGCGCGCCTTGCACATAAGCTTGCCACGCGACCGATAGCGCGAGAACCACGGCTTGCAACGCAAAGACGTTAAGGAGTGCGTAAAGGCGATCCTGATAGAGGAGCATAAAGCTCACGAGCACGAGGCAACCGGCGAAAAGATGAGCGACGTCGAATGCAAGATGGCCCATCTCAAAGACTCCGTGACACAAACAGGAGCAGCATTCCGAGCAAGCCGAGCATCAATGCAGCGCCAAGGAATTCGGAAATTCGAAAAATGCGCATTTTGGCGACCGTCACTTCGAATAACCCCAGCAGAAAACCGCCGATCGCAAGCTTGATGATATAGGTCACGAAACCTTGCAGCGCGGCGCCAGCGCGCGCGTCGGGCGGCGCCAGGCCCCATGGGAAGAACACGCAGGCAATGAGCGACATATAGAGCAAAAGCTTCAGTGCAGCCGCGAGTTCTATTAATGCGAGATGACGCCCTGAATACTCCAAAACCATGGCTTCATGCACCATGGTGAGTTCTAAGTGGGTCGCCGGATTGTCTACCGGAATACGAGCGTTTTCCGCGATGCCGACCATCACGAGTGCGACGAGCGCCAATCCTGCCGAAACTCGCAGACCGACTCCCGACGACAACATAAATCCGGCAAGGCTCGAAAGTTGGGTCGATCCCGCGAGCAGCGCGATGGTGAAAACGATCATTATCATCGCGGGTTCGGCAAGAGTCGCGATCATCGCCTCTCGACTCGAGCCGATGCCACCAAAGCTGGTCCCCACGTCCATTCCGGCAAGCACAAGAAAAAAGCGCGCGCTGCCGAGGAGCGCGATGATCGCGATGAGGTCGGCGGACCAGCTGAAAAGAAGGCCGGTCCCGAAAGTCGGAACGAGCGCCGCAGCCACCCAGGTCGTGGCGAAGATCAGATAAGGAGCCACGCGGAACAGCCAAGAGGCATTTTCGGCGAGAACGACTTCCTTGCGCAGGAGCCGCAGAAGGTCGCGATAGGGTTGCAGGAGCGGTGGCCCCCGGCGTCGTAAAAGGCGCGCCTTGACCTTACGCACCAAGCCGGTGAGCAGAGGCGCCAGCAGAAGCACCAGGAGCATCTGCGCATTTTGAATTGCGAGGTCAAATATCAGGGCCACAGGGCGAGCACTACCAATAGAAATACAAGGGCACCGAAGACAATGCTAAGATAGCGGCGAATCGTCAGGAACTGGAGGTATTCGAGCTTTCCTCCTACGAACGAGACAGCAGCCGTGACTGGTGTGTAGACGAGCTCCCAGGCGGGGTCGTGCATTTCTACGTCGATCCGCGCGGGGCGCAGCTCGCCGGGCGCCGGCATTTCAACATGCTCACGAGCGCGGAAAACGAAGGTGCCGAAGACCTGTCGAATCGGCTGCGCGAAGCTGGTCGCCGTATACTGCGTCGCCGGACTAGGATCTGGAAAACCGCAGTCCCAGGCTGGGGCACGGCGGATAGCATGTGATGCCAGACGGTGAATGACGTAGGCCGCTAAAGAAGCCGAGGCGGCGATAAACAGGAAAACGAGAAGGCCATTATACGAACTGCGACTTTCTGCAATCGGTACGATCGAAAGCCATTTTATGCTCTCTTGCGTCGGCATCCGGGCGCTGGTGACCGCTTGAACAACGGATCCGATGCCGTCGATCACGAAACCGGGTACGATACCGGCAATGACACAGAGAGCGGCGAGTCCGGCCATCGCGCCGAGCGACCAACGATCGATCTCGACAGCGCGTTCTGCGGCTAATGTGCGGGGCCGCCCGAGGAAGACGACACCGAATGCTCGAGCGAAGCACGCCGCTGCGAGCGCCGCCGATAAGGCTATCAGCGCGCCGACGGCGGGAACCAGGAGCTTCAACCCCCAGTGTGGAAGCTGGGGGCTTAATAGGATTGCCTGGAATAGCAGCCATTCGGAGACGAACCCATTCAGCGGAGGTAACGCCGAAATGGCGGCACAGGCCACCAGAAAGATAAAGCTCGTGACCGGCATGTGGTGGATGAGACCGCCGAGGCGGTCCATCTGCCGCTCACCAGTCGCCGTGAGTACGGCCCCCGCTCCGAAAAACAGGACGCTCTTAAAGAGCATGTGATTGAGGACGTGGAACAGTGCTGCCGTCAGCGCGAGGGCGCCTGCGGCACGCAAGCCGGCCGCGTCGAAGGCGAGAGCAAGACCGAGGCCGACGAAGATGAGGCCGATGTTCTCGATCGTGCTGTATGCGAGGACGCGCTTGAGATCCGTCTGCATCAGCGCGTAGAGAATGCCCATCACCGCAGTTCCACCCCCGGCGGCCAGGACAGGGACTCCCCACCACCAGGCCGGCGGACCAAGGAGGTCGAAGACGATGCGAATGAAGCCGTAGATTGCGACCTTGGTCATCACACCGCTCATCAGCGCCGAGACATGGCTCGGTGCGGCAGGATGAGCGAGCGGCAGCCAAACGTGGAGCGGCACGAGACCCGCCTTCGATCCCGTGCCAAGAAGAACGAGACCGAGCAAAACTCCCGCCCACAGCGGGGATCGACTTTGGATTCGCATCGCATCGAAGGCATAATTGCCATCGGGGCCAGCCAGAAGTCCGAACGCGAGTAGAAGTGCCAGGGTACCGAGGCTTGCCATGACGATATACACATAGCCCGCGCGGACGTTGTCCTCTTCGCGATGGTGCGCCATCACCAGCGCCCAAGAGGCGAGCGACATGAATTCCCACGACCACAGGAAGGTGAAAGCGTCATCTGCCAGAACTACCAAATTCATCCCCGCAAGGAATGCCGGGAAAAACGGCAGCACACGCTGCGGCTCGGCCTCGTGCCGACCGTAGCCAATGCCGTAGAGACTTGCTGCCGCGCCCCCCAGATTAATAACGAGGAGAAAGAACGCAGCAAGCGCATCCAATCGGAAATGGGCGCCGAGCCAAGGCAATCCGAGCGGCAGCGTCAAATTCAAAGTTACAAAAGTGCCGCCAACAAAGTGGACCAGGACAGCGGTGAAAAGCAGGGCCGAGCTTGCCGACGCCGCACTGTAAATGATGGGCGTCGCCCTGTTCGTTCGGACAATGGCGACAGCCAGCACGGCTGTTGCCAACTGTGCGGCGATCAACCACATGAGGAACGCCATGACCGACATCACGCGCGCGCCCGAATACCACGCGCGGCTTCCGCAGCCAGCTTATTTCCATGGTAAGGCTTGCGGCTATCGAACTCGCTTTTCAGCCGTACTCCCCGCCCACCAGATGGGCTGACCGTGCCCTCGTTGATGAGCTCGATGCCAGCGGCATCCAGGGCTGCAACAAGTTTCATCAGCGAGTCTACATTGCCGCGAATCACCGCTTCGCTGGCCTCCATGCGCTGGATCGTTGGCACCGACAAGCCGGACATCTCCGCGAGTGCCCGTTGGTCTATGCAAAGAAGGGCTCTCGCGGCCCGTAGCTGTGTAGCGGTGATCACCGTCTGGCCATCCACTATCATTGAAACAATATGATATTTTAGCTTCACAGAATAATAATTGAGCTGTCAATGTCAACTTGTGATGTATAAATTATCAATATTGATGGCTAGAAAAGCGCGATAAAAAAGGATAGGCGTAATTATCGTTTTCTGCTGCGGGGCGTCGGGCGTGACAAATGGCTGCCGCGGCCCAAACTTCCTCACCTTCGGCGTGCGGCGTTTTGAAGATTGAGGAAAAAGTAGCCCCTGGTTTGACGTCCAGGGAAACCAGGGGCTTCAGTTGGTTGACCGGGGAACAGGGTACGACTCGACCCGGCCGGCTTAGATATCGCTTTGGCGGCAAAAAAGTTCCCGCGCCAAGTTTTCGACGGCAGTCATGAGAAAATTCGCCAATTGGCGAAGACGGGTTAGCCGGGAAATCCTCCCGAGCGGCCGGCGGGAACTTCAGTTTTGCCGCTACTGGTTATATGGCCGTGAGGGTAAATTGGTGCGTAAATCGTGTCCCGGCTGGGGTTCTTGCGGTCGCAGGGCCGGGGTCCGGTCATCTGATGCACGAGCCGGATCAACCGAAGCGCTTTGACAGCATCTGTCGGTTTAATGATCCTTGGGCGCGCCCCCACTGCTCACGCGGTCAGCGATTGCCAGCAAGAGCGTGGCAACTGCAAAGGCGATCAGGATGCCGACTACCCAGGCGAGTTTGGCGGTGTCGGCCTGTTTGTCGATGTGCATGAACCATTCCAGCACGTTGACCGACGTTATCGCCACGATTGAGCCGAGCAGCTTCTGCTTCAAGCCGGAAAATCCTATCTTGATCAATCCATCCGGCCAGTTAGGATGGTCCGTCGCGTTGATCGGTCTCACAAAATTCTCATAACTCGAGCAGATCACAATTAAGATGAGGTTGGCGGTAAGGGAGAGATCGATGAGGCTGAGGATGCCGACGATCACCTCTGAATCGTGGGCCGCGCTCACTTGCGATACGAATTCGGCGAGCTTGACGACAAACTTATAAAGCAGCCCAGCCAATCCAACGACGAGCCCGAAAAGAAACGGCGCCACCAACCAGCGGCTGTTGAAGATGATCGCCTCGATGCCACGTTCTATTCGGTTCATGTCCGCCATTTCCTCATTTCCGCTTTCCCTTCGACTTTCTGAGCCTCACTCCGGTTTATCGTGCCTGCCATTCTCGTCGACGCGGCGCGATTTGTCCCGCGTCCAACGAACACTCACGATATTATAGGTTTCCCGAGACGCGGAAGAGCAATAATCGGAATCGGACGACGGTGCTAAAGCAGGAGCTGCTATTATCCTAGAAGGCAGACCTCTTCCTCAAGCCGGTTAGCATTTAGTGGTTACGCTTCCAATGCAGAGCGAAAATTGTTCTAAAATACCTCAACGAAGGCCCGCGCCGTCTGCGGGATGGAGCTTGCTTTTGCCTAACGCAAAGAGTTTGCCGGCGGTATCCCTCGTATTGCGCCAGCTCAGTTCATGAAAACAGAAACTGTGTCAACCAGGGCTGGTCGTCGCCCCAAGATCGGTTTAGCACTTGGCAGCGGTTCGGCGCGCGGGTGGGCTCATATTGGTATTCTTGAAGCCCTAGATGAAGAGGGCATCCGGCCGGACGTTGTTAGTGGCTGTTCGATAGGTGCCCTGGTTGGCGCGTCCTACGTTGTCGGTCGGCTGCGCGATTTGAAGCAGTGGGCGGAGGCCCTCACATGGTATGAGATCATCGGCCTGGTAGACGTCAGCTTCAATTCGGGCGGCCTTATCAGCGGCAGTCACATCCGCTCTGCTTTGACAAAACTGGGAATTGGCGGACCTATAGAGAGCTATGCGACCCGTTTCGTTGCGATCGCAACCGATCTTTCGACCGGCCGAGAGGTCTGGCTCGAGAGAGGAGCGATTGATGAGGCGGTCCGCGCGTCGATCGCACTACCCGGCCTCCTGAATCCGTATCCATCAGAAGGCGGATGGCTCGTTGACGGTGGCCTCGTCAATCCGGTTCCGGTGTCCCCTTGTAGGGCATTCGGTGCCGAAATCACGATCGCGGTCAATCTCAATGGCGATTTGGTCGGCCGTCGTGGTGCCGGCTGGAGCGTAGCGAACGACGTCGCCACTCCGACCAAAGAGAAGTTGGAAGCCTTGAACCGTTTCGCCGGCGAGCTGCCGGACGCACTGCGCGAGCCGATTATACGATTCGTGACACGACTTTTGCGCCCGGGTCCTCACGCCCCCGGCTATTTCGACGTTCTGACGAATTCAGTCAACATCATGCAGGACCGAATAACCCGCAGCCGTCTGGCCGCCGAGCCGCCCGATCTATTGCTGTTGCCAAGGTTAGCAGGCTTCAATCTGATGGATTTTACTCGGGCGGGAGAAGCGGCTGCTGAGGGGCGACGTTGCGTGCGTGAGTCTTTGTCAGCAATCCGCAATTTGCTTTGACCACGTCCGTCCTACTAGAACGCGAGGCTAAACCGATAAGGTCTTCAAGCAAGAGTTGGCTAGAGCATGTTCCGAAAAAGTTGACCGACTTTTTCGATCAGAACATGCTCCAACTCGTTGAACTTGAGCGTTTCCTTTTCGATCAGATGATTCCATCTGAGCGGGAAAAGCTCTAGAGCGAGGTCAGTATGAACGAGGTGCACCGTTGGTCATCTGACGCTGTTGGCCTGTTCCTCGAAAATAGTGCAAATCGACTTCATGCGCGCGGATCAAGCTGCCCGGAGCGCCTCTCGCTTGACCCAATTGCATACCTTACGCCGTCCGCATTCTACGCGGGCGAAATGGAAGCAGTGATGTCATGCTCTATGCTTAAGTTTGGGATACATCACGCCTCGAGGACACCTTAAATGTCTCTTCGTCTGCCCGCCTTTCTGCTGGCGTCTGCTCTTAGTGTGGGCGCGTCGCCCATGATGGGATCGGTCGGTCGATCGTCTTACGAAAATATGATTATTTCAATTGCGCGGGCCGAATCACCGGCGCAAAGCCCCGCCGCGCGGGCTAAATCAGCGGTGCAATCCCTCATCACCCGCCTGCGCGGCCGCAGGATGCCGGAGGGGATCGTGAAATCGAACGGCCGCATCGAAGCCACGCAGGTCGACGTTGCGGCAAAATACGCGGGCCGGATTGCGACGATGACGGTGGAGGAGGGCGACGAGGTCACGGCTGGACAGGTCGTCGCCACCATCTCATCGCCGGAATATGAAGCCCAGCTCAGAGGTGCGCAGGCCCAGGTGCTGCGCGCCAAACAGGCATTGGCGGAATCTGTTGCGCTCATCGCCCAGCGCAACAGCGATTTGACCTTCGCCAGAACCGACTTGGAACGCGGCAAGAGCCTGTTGGAGCGGGGGAATATTACCCAGCAGGTTGTCGATCAGCGACGTAACAAGTTCGAAGCGGCCGATGCCGCATATCTTGCGGCCACCGCCCAGCGCGATCAGGCCCAATTCGCAATCAAGGCGGCCGAGGCCGATGTCGAACGACTCGAGTCGATTCTGGTTGATCTGGTGCTCGTTTCCCCGAGGAGCGGACGCGTGCAATACAGGCTCGCCCGCGCCGGCGAGGTGGTCGCCGCGGGCCAGCGCGTTCTGACAATCCTTGACCTGAACGATGTCTATATGACGATCTACCTTCCAGCCGATGATGCAGGAAAGCTCGCTCTCGGCGACGAGGCTCGCATCATTGCCGACCCCATTCCAGAATATGTCATCCCCGCGACAGTCAGCTTCGTCGCGACCGATGCGCAGTTCACGCCAAAGAGCGTCGAAACTGCCGAGGAGCGTCAGAAACTGATGTTTCGTGTCAAGCTCCAGGTGGATCCCAAGGTTCTGGGAAAATACCACCGGCAGGTGAAGACGGGCGTCCGCGGCATCGGCTTCGCTCGCACCGATCCCTCGATCGCATGGCCGGATGATCTCGTGGTGAAGCTTCCAGAATGACGGATCCCATCGCCCGGCTCAAGCGCGTAACGCACCGATACGGGGCAACATACGCGCTCGATCACGTAACCATCGACATTCCCGCGCGCTGCATGGTGGGAATGATCGGGCCGGACGGTGTCGGTAAATCCACGCTGCTCGCGCTGGTGTCCGGGGTGCGCAAGATCCAGGCCGGGCAAGTAACCGTCTTCGATGGAGACATGGCGAATGCCGCTTACCGCAGGATGAATTGCGCTCGCATCGCCTACATGCCGCAAGGGCTTGGCCGCAATCTCTATCCGACGCTCAGCGTTTTTGAGAATATCGACTTCTTCGGCCGTTTGTTTGGCCAGTCAGAGGCGGAGCGCCGCGCGCGCATCGATGAACTATTGAAGGCAACCGCACTCGATCCCTTCGGGGATCGCCCGGCCGGCAAGCTGTCTGGCGGCATGAAGCAGAAACTCAGCCTGTGCTGCGCGCTGATGCATGACCCGGACTTGCTCATTCTCGACGAGCCGACGACCGGCGTCGATCCGCTCTCGCGCGGCCAGTTCTGGGACCTCATCGATTCGATCCGGGCCCGGCGTCCGCAGATGAGCGTGATCGTGGCGACCGCCTATATGGAGGAGGCCGAGCGGTTCGACTGGCTTGCCGCCATGGACGATGGCAAGGTGATCGCGCGCGGAGCACCAAAGGACATCCTAAAGCAGGCGAACGAGACCTCCTTGGAAGGCGCCTTTATCGCGCTCCTGCCGCAAGACAAGCGTGCCCAGCATCAAAAGGTCGTCGTGCGCCCGCGCGTGGCTAGCGCCGACGAAATCCCCGCGATCGAGGCGGTGGGGCTGACCCGCCGCTTTGGCGATTTCGTCGCCGTGGACAATGTGAGTTTCCGCATCGGGCGCGGCGAGATTTTTGGCTTCCTCGGCTCTAATGGCTGCGGCAAGACGACCACTATGAAAATGCTGACGGGGCTACTGCAGGCGAGCGAAGGCTGGGCAAAGCTATTCGGAAAGCCGATAGGCTCGGACAATATGCAGATGCGCCGCAACGTCGGCTATATGTCCCAGGCATTTTCCCTCTACACCGAACTCACTGTCCGGCAGAATCTCGATCTGCACGCGCATCTTTACCATCTACCGCCCCGGCAGATCGAAGGCCGCATTGAGGAATTGCTACAGCGCTACGATCTGAAAGAGGTGGCCGCCGCCCGGCCGGAAGGCTTGCCGCTCGGTATCAAGCAAAGGCTGCAGCTCGCCGTGGCAGTGCTGCATAAGCCGGCCATCCTCATTCTTGACGAGCCGACGTCGGGCGTCGATCCGATCGCCCGCGACGCTTTCTGGCGTACACTGATCGACCTGTCGCGGGACGACGGCGTCACCATTTTCCTTTCAACTCACTTCATGAATGAAGCCGAGCGTTGCGACCGTATCTCGCTGATGCATGCAGGCAAGGTGCTTGCGGTTGGAACGCCGCAGGATCTTGTCAAGGAACGAGGCAGCGATTCGCTCGAAGATGCCTTCATCAGCTATCTCGTCGATGCGGCCGGTATCGACAGGCCGCAGAAGTCCGGACCGCCAGCGCCGGACGTCGCCGCCGCGGGCGATCATGCGATCGTGTCGAAACGGTTCGATCCGGAGCGACTCTGGGCCTATGCCCGGCGCGAAGCCATGGAGCTGCTGCGCGATCCCATCCGTCTGAGTTTCGCCTTCCTTGGTCCTCTCATTTTGATGATCGCCTTCGGCTACGGCATTTCCTTCGATGTCGAGAATCTGAAATACGCGGCCTTCGATCAGGACCAGACGCCGGAAAGCCGCGCGCTGCTCGAAAGCTTCGCGGGTTCGCGGTATTTTTCCGAACAGCCACCAGTCGGCACAACGGCGGAGATGGACGCTCGGTTCAGAAGCGGCGAACTGAGCCTTGTCATCGAAATCCCATCCGGTTTCGGCCGCGATCTCGAAAATTTACATTCGCCGGAAGTTGCTGTCTGGATCGACGGTGCCATGCCGTTTCGGGGTGAAACCGCGCGGAGCTATGTTTCCGGGATCGCCCTGCAATATGCGAAGGATCGCGCCGTGGAGCGTCTCGGCCCTAATGCGGCCCTGAGCTCGGTCAATGTGGAAACACGCTTCCGCTACAACCAATCCTTCAAGAGCGTCAACGCCATGGTTCCAGGCGTCATTGTGTTGATGCTTATCCTTATTCCAGCCATCATGTCGGCCATCGCTGTGGTGCGCGAGAAGGAAACCGGCTCCATCGCCAATTTCCGTTCGACGCCTATCAGCAAATTCGAGTTCCTCTTCGGCAAGCAGCTTCCCTATATAGCGGTCGCGATGGCGAGCTTTATCCTTCTGCTGCTTCTCGCCATCGTTGTGTTCGGCGTGCCGGTCAAGGGGTCTTTCGCCACGCTCGCGCTTGGGACGTTGCTTTACGTGTTCGCGACGACAGGCTTCGGTCAGCTCATCTCGACCTTCACCCGCACGCAGGTCGCAGCCGTGTTTGCGACCGCCATCCTCTCAGTGGTCCCGGCCGTGAACTTTTCCGGTCTGCTCGTGCCGGTGTCGTCCCTATCCGGTGGGGCGAGGTTTCTCGGCCTGACATTCCCGTCGGCCTGGTATCAGCCGATTAGCGTCGGCACCTTCACCAAGGCGCTCGGCTTGTCCGATTTGTGGTTCAATATATTTATCCTTGCCGGCTTCGCCGTAGCCTACCTTATCGCCGCGCAATTGTTGCTACGGAAACAGGAAGCATAAGATGTCCCCGGCTGGCCCGGTTTCAGGACGGCAGAAAGCGCAAGCGGATGGGCTTGGCCTTAGCGCTCATCTCGCCAATATCTATCGGCTCGTAATCAAAGAGCTGAGGAGTATTCGGGCGGACCCCATTATGCTGGTCCTCGTCGTATTTGCGTTCAGCGTCTTCGTCTACACCGTGGCGACCGGAGCCTCGCTGGAAGCAACCAATCTTGCCATCGGCATCGTGGATGAAGACCACTCCGACCTATCACGCCAAATTGCGGATGGCTTGACCCCGCCGCTCTTCAGACCTGCCGTAGACATCGCAGCGACGGACATCGATTCGGCGATGGATGCGGGGCATCTCGTCTTCGTCGTCGAAATCCCGCCGAAATTCCAGGCCGATGTCCTCTCCGGGCGGCAAACATCGGTCCAGGTGAACGTGGACGCCACGGCCATCACGCAGGCCGGGAACGGTACCATCTATGTCCAGAGCATCATCGCCAACGCCGTCGCTGCCTTCAAGGCGGGGCGCGAAGGAGCCTCCGAGATCCCCGTCAATGTGGTGGTCCGCGCAAAATTCAAT
Organism: Beijerinckiaceae bacterium; assembly: GCA_004564215.1. Classification (NCBI taxonomy): domain Bacteria; kingdom Pseudomonadati; phylum Pseudomonadota; class Alphaproteobacteria; order Hyphomicrobiales; family Beijerinckiaceae; species Beijerinckiaceae bacterium. The sequence continues at coordinate 2,268,326 of CP024846.1, forward strand.
CCGAACTTGAAGTCGAGCTGGTTTACCTCGGTGATGCAGGTCATCAACAACATCACTCTGTTGACTGTGATCCTGACCGGCGCGGCGCTCATTCGCGAGCGCGAGCAGGGCACGGTCGAGCATCTCCTGGTGATGCCCGTGGTCCCTTCCGAGATCATGCTGGCGAAGATCCTGGCCAATGGCCTCGTCACCCTTGCGGCAGCCGGGCTTTCATTAGTTCTCGTGGTGGAATGGTGGCTCCAGGTCCCGATCGCCGGGTCGATCCTGCTGTTTCTTGGCGGTTCATGCTTTTATGTGTTTACCGTCGCGGCGCTCGGCATTCTTCTCGGCACGATCGCAAACAATATGGGGCAGTTCGGACTGCTTGCGATCCCCGTATTGTTGGTCATGGAGCTGCTTTCTGGAAGCGCCACCCCCATGGAAAGCATGCCGGTCTGGCTGCAATATCTGATGCAGACGGTCAGCCCGACGCCGCATTTCGTCCTTTTCGCTCAGGCGGTGCTCTATCGCGGCGCGGATCTTCTCGTCGTGTGGCCGCAGCTTGTGGCGATGGCTGCCATCGGCGCGGTTTATTTCATGTTCGCTCTCTATCGCTTCCGCCGAGTCATTTTCGGCGCCTGAACGTCCCTGTTGGGACGGAACAGGAAATCGTCATCCCCGGCGCTCGTGGTCGGTAATACAGCCGAGGATGTCAGCTAGGCTGCGGCCCCTCGGGAACCTCGTCCGGTCTCTGGCTGAGCGTCGGCGCACCCACGTCGCCACCTGAACTCGGGCAGTTTGGGCTGATCGTTTTCCGTCGACAAATTTTGAAGGCTGATCCCCTAAAAACAACAGCTTGGTGAACTTATCACCATAGTTATGGGATGTGCAAAACCGCGGGCTCCGGTGCATTTTCCAACCGCGGCGTCTTCATCCGCGTCTTCGGCCTGTTTCTTGCCTGTTCCTGTCAACTTTGAAGATTTGTCCTAATGGCGACGAGGCCGTTCGGGCGAAAAGTGCGGCTTGAGCGGCGCGGCATGGCATAGCTGCTGCTTCTCTCCGGCCACACCGGGTTGGGGCGTCCGCGGGCAAGTTTTGAAGTTCGGGCCCGCCGTGCGGATCGTTCGGCGTTGGAGCGATCGACGGGCACATCGAGGGATATTTTATGGTGGACATGGCGGAATTGAAAAAACGCAAGGAGCCGCTCAATCTGGCGATTGTGCATGTCGATCCCGATGCGTTCATCGCAAATTTGATGGGCTGGCTGGAAATTACCGCATTTATTTCGGCGCAAAGGGCAGGCGAAGCGGAAATTCCCGCTGATGGGATAACCCCGAAACTGCCGCCGGAGAAGCTGAGAAACGGCGCGGTGCACAATGTTGGCAATGATGCGATCTTCGCATTCTGCATGACCGCGGCGATGAAAGGGGACAAGGCGGCCGTGGATAAGGTGGAGGCCGCACTCGCGGAGAGTATGGGGAAAGATTTCCCAGGCTCGTTCGGCTTATGGCATTTTCGCGGAACGATCGACGCTCCGACGACGCTGGAAGATTTTGTCGGCCAGGCCGGCAAGAAACTCCTGCTGGGCGACATCCCCCCGCCGCCGCTGCGCGCCAAGGAAAATTGGAACACGGGTCTGCGCTTCTTCGAGAAGGCCCGCAAATCCAATTTTATCCACGAGATTATGTATCCTTTGGCAAAATGGACCCGCGAGCGCGGGACGGAGACCTTGGAGAAAGGAGTGGCCTTCCTCCAGCATATCGAAGACAATGTCCCGGTCTTGCGCGAGGCCTTGGATGATCCCCGCAATGATCAGCCCTTCATCGCGAATTTCCTTATGAAGTTGGCCCCGGCCGTGGACATGGAGCTGAACGAAGAATATCAGGGATTTTTGCGATCCTTGGCACGCCGGTAGACGGCTTGGACATAGCTCTCCCGCAGCCTAGAGCGCTTTCCGATCAGATGGAATCATCTGATCGAAAAGGAAACGCTCAAGTTCAACGAGTGGGAGCATGTTCTGATCGAAAAAGTCGGTCAACTTTTTCGGAACATGCTCTAGGAAAGCCAATATGCACGATCACTGTGATGAGTAACGCGAGGATCTAATGCCGCTTTACGCCTACACTTGCCAAAACTGCAATGCAGACTTCGAGCTCTTGGTTCGCTCTTCCGACGTCCCAGCCTGTCCCTCCTGTGGCAGCGAGAAATTGCAACAGCAGGTGGCCAAGATCTGCGTCGATATAAAATATCCAGCCATAGCAAAATCATGGCGCCAGGCCGCGGCCAGGAGTGGAGATCTCTCCAATTTCAGCAAGCAAGAGCTGCAAACGAAGAAGAGCTAAAGATGATGTGGACGTCGCACCTCACGCCAACAGCGCGTGCCGCTTGATGAAGCTACCCGAAGGGAGTCTTCTCAGGCCTTTCCTTGCACAGCGTCTCGGCGAGGTGACGAAAGCGAAGGCAAAGCGTTCGCTCGGCCAGCTTCAGGGGAAGATTGGCGAATTGCCGATGGCGCGTGGTTTTCAAGGCGCGTTGGCGGCGCAATTCAAGGCGTCTGGCAAGCCGGGAGTGATCGCCGAATTGAAAGGCGGCTCTCCCTTCGATACATCGTTCCGAAGAATCGTTCCCTATAAGGCGCTTGCCGAGGATTTCGAAGCGGTCGGTGCGACTTGCCTGTCCGTTGCCGTCGATCGGCGCTCGTTTCAGGGATCCTTTTCCGATCTCGCGACGGTGCATCGCGCAGTCCAAATCCCCGTCATCGCGCAGGACATTGTGGCCGATGTCTATCAGCTGCTCGAGGCCCGTTTGGCCGGCGCGGATGCGGTGATCTTGTCGGTTGGCCTACTTGGCGAACAGCTTGGCGAATTTATCGAGCGTGCGACAGCTATTGCGCTTGACGCATTGGTCCAAGTCCACACCGAAGCCGAACTCGATCATGCGCTTGCGGCTGGCGCCGAATTCATCTGCGTCACCAATCGCAATATTCATAGCTTTGCGCTCAAGCCCGGGACCTGCGAGGCGCTGCTGCCGGCGATCGCTGGAGACAAGATTCTGTCCGTGGCCGAGGGCGGATTTGGCACCGCCGAGGATCTGGAGCGCATGGGGGAAGCCGGCGCAAAGGCGGTCCTGATGGGCACCGCCCTCATGAAAGACCGGGATCCCGCCGGCGTTCTCGAACGCGTCCTCGGCGTCGAAACCTCGGAGGAGCTGGAATAGCAACCCAAGGTGTGGCGCTGCGGCGCCACACCGGGTTGCCAGATCCGCCGAACAAACCTAGCCGAAGTGCAAGCCGCCAAGTGCCACGAGCCCGACGAGCACCACGACAAAGCCGCCGATGACCGCAATCATCCCGCTTCGGCCATAGAGTCGGCCGGTAAAATAGGCCGCTCCGCCAAAACACAGGATCAAGGCGATCAGGATCACAAGGCTCGCCCCGCTGCCTTCGGCGGTATTAATTGCACCAGTTGCCGCAGATGTCACAACAGCCATTGTCTACCTCCCTCGAAACAGCGTTATGAGATGTCCGGCCGGTTTACCCGGGCGCAAAATCGGCGTCGGAGAAAACCGAAGCCGAACTTTTATAAACTTAGATCTGGCCCCCAAAGTTTCACGCGCGGGAAGGAAAGCAGCGTTTTCCGCGCCACGGTCACGCTTAAACATCCGCGCGGGAAGGTGCGGTTGGCCGGCTCTCTAATAATTATGCAAGGTTCACCGATCGCGTGAGTAACCACGATACATGACCGCGGGCTTTTGCCGCGTGGTGCGGGATCCAATGGCCTCTATTTGTCGGAGGGCGCGACTTCGCAGAAGGCTGCATCTTCGGCACAGCTTGGGGTCGGTATCGGCTCCTGCGGCTGGGTTGGATTTGAGGCGCGCTTCCGGCGTTTCGGCCTAGCGGGCTCTTGCCCATTTGGCTCCGGCGTACCCTGCTCTTCCACGTAAGGGGACGGAGTGAGGTAATACTCAGGCGCGGGCGGGTAGGCATATGGATAGGGATAAACCGGCGCTAGGCCACCGCTAAAAAGACCGCCGAAAAGCGTGTCGAACAGGCCTAGGGGCGGACCATAGTAAGCCCCGGTCGGCGGTCCGTCGATCTCAGGGATATAAGGCCGCAGCGATCCGTCCGGCATGACGCGACTGTTCGTAAAGGGCACGAACCCGCCGCGTCCGTCCGGGATCACCTGAGAATGCGCTGGAAATGCGAGAAGGCATGCCAGGGCCGCGATCGCGATGAGTGGGCGATTCCGGCAATTCATTTGTGCGGGTTCTCCAATTCAGCTTCACGTTCTAACTTCAATCGCTCACACAAGTCCTTCCCTGCCGCGACAGATTTGCGCAATTCTGTTCACGCTTTTTCCAGGCAGCTTGAATGCAATTAGTTGCCTTTCTTGGGATTGGTAGGGGCGCCCTACTCCAGGACCGCCCTTCCGGCGATGAGCTCCCAATCGACGGCAAGGAGCCTCGACGAACGGGGCGTTCGCGCTTGGGATCCTGGCGCGATCCTTATTTTTGGAGATAGGGAAGCAGAAGCGGTCGGGGGCCAAGATCGGCCAGCCTCTGTCCCGCCATGGTTACAAGAGGAAGATGCGGCTCGCCGAGTCCACAGATCGCGGCAAAAAAACCTTTCGCCGTGATTCGAGCCATCCTGAGCAGAATTCTTGCCGGTGCGCGTTCACGGCCGGCCACACGCTGTTGCTGTTGATTTCATACAGCGCGGCAAACATCAAAGCGTGGCGCGTTCCGCCGCGCCACGCCCATTACGGACCGATTGATCGTTAGCCGAAGCTTATGCCCCCGAGCGCGAAGAGCCCGATGAGAACCACGAAAAACCCAGCGATCACGGCGATCATTCCGGTCCGGCCATACAAGCGGCCGGTGAAATAGGCAGCCGTACCGAAAAGAATAATCATCGCAATCAGAATGACCAAGCTCGCACCGCTGCCTTCGGTTGCACCAATCGAGCTCGTCGCCGCGGAATTCACAACGGCCATTTTCAACCTCCCCTTTTTTAGTCCTACCTTTAGGATCCGGTCGGCGCGCACCATGCCAAGGCGTTCTGCGCGACGACCCGGCGAACAAAATCTACGCCAAGACGATGACTGCCTCATGAAATGAGTGCGACAGGTCATCGCGCTTGACGCAATTACGCAGCGCGATAAGCCGTAGCGAAAGCTCAAGCCTGTGCATCCGGCAGGGTCGGATGGAAGGGGGCCGAAGTTGGAGGAGTTCAAGGGGTCGGCGCGACTCGACAAGGGGCTCGGGCGACCGTCAATTGCGTGATTCGGGTTCAGCGGGAAATGCTGCGCAAACTGTCAGAGTAAGGAAAAAAAATGTACACAAAGAAAGCTCTAAGCCTCGCCGATGCCAGGCAGATCGCAGCGGCTGCCGAAGCTGAAGCGGTCAGCAACAAGTGGACTGTGACGATTGCCGTGCTCGATGACGGCGGCAATCTTCTTTATCTGCAGCGCATGGATGAGGCGCCCTTGGGTTCGGTCCTCGTCGCGCAGAAAAAGGCGCGGACCGCGGTTTTGTTCAAGCGGCCGACGAAAAGCCTCGAGGAGATCGTCGCGGGCGGCCGCGCGGTCATGCTGACCCTCCCCGGAGCGACGCCGATCGAAGGCGGCTTGCCGCTCATGAACGATGGCCGTGTCGTCGGCGCCATCGGCGTCTCCGGCGTGCAATCCTCGCAGGATGGACAAATCGCGCAGGCGGGGGTCGAAGTTGCGGCGAAACTGTGAAGGGGCCGGTGCCGGTTGATGTCCGGGGGGTGTCGCCGCTTCATTAATCGGACTAACCCACAGCCACTCCGCTCCGCTGCCTTGCGCCAGGGGTTCCCTTCGTTTATGCCGCTGCCTTCGCCGCGAAACCTGTAGGCCGTCATTTGTCCGTTGCAAAAAAGCCCGTCGCCATCATCATGGGCAGCGACTCGGATTGGGAGACGATGCGCCACGCCGCCTCCCTTCTCGACGACCTCAAGGTCGGCTTTGCGCCGCTGATCGTGTCGGCTCATCGCACGCCCGACAGGCTCGTGGCATTTGCCAAAGGCGCCAAGGCGGCGGGATATAAGGTCATCATCGCGGGGGCCGGCGGGGCCGCGCATCTTCCGGGCATGACCGCGGCCATGACGCTGCTGCCGGTTTTGGGCGTGCCGGTCGATAATACCGCATTGGGTGGACAGGATTCCCTTTTCTCGATCGTGCAGATGCCGGCGGGTATTCCGGTCGGCACCCTGGCGATCGGCAAGGCGGGCGCGGTCAATGCGGCGCTTCTGGCGGCGTCGATCCTTGCTTTGAGCGACCCCGAACTTGAGACGCGGCTCGCCGCCTGGCGGGCGGCGCAAACCAAAGCGGTCGCCGAACGGCCTTCGGGGAAGAGCTGATCCATGGCGTTTGAAATTTCTCCCGGAACGACGATCGGAATCTTGGGTGGCGGCCAATTGGGGCGCATGCTCGCGGTCGCGGCCGCCAAACTCGGGTTGAGAGCGCATATTTATGCGCCCGATCCGGAAAGTCCGGCGTTCGACGTCTGCAGCGCGCGGACGCTGGCGTCCTACCAGGACGAGCAGGCCCTGACGGAGTTTGCCTCAAGGGTCGGGTTGATCACCTATGAATTCGAGAATGTTCCGGCCCGGACCGCTTCGATCCTAGCCGATTCCTGCGCCGTGCGGCCGGGTCCCGAGGCGTTGGCCGTTTGCCAGGACCGCCTGGCCGAAAAGGAGTTTTTAACGGCGGCCGGGATCAAGGCGGCGCCTTATATGCGGGTCGACGATGCCGGAGCGCTCGCCCGCGCCGTTGCTCAGATCGGCCGCCCCTCGATCCTGAAAACGCGGCGTTTTGGCTATGACGGAAAGGGCCAGGTGCTGGTCCGGGAAGGGGCCGATCTGGCGGTGACGTTCCGAACGCTCGGCGGCAAGCCGGCGATCCTGGAAGGCATTGTGCCCTTCGCCAAGGAAATCTCGGTCGTGGCCGCGCGGGGCTTGGGCGGCGAATTCGCGGCCTATGATGTTTGCGAGAACGTCCACGAAAACCACATTCTGAAAACCACCCGCGCGCCCGCGCGACTCGAACCGGGGACAGCCGCCGAGGCCATTCGGATCACCAAGGTCATTGCCGACGCGCTCGACTATTGCGGGGTCCTCGCGGTGGAGATGTTCGCGGTCGACTCCAGTGGAGGAGATGGCACCGGGCCGCTTGAGCTTTGCGTCAATGAAATTGCGCCGCGGGTCCATAATTCCGGTCATTGGACCCTCGACGGCGCGATCACGTCGCAATTCGAACAGCACATCAGGGCCATTGCCGGCTGGCCGCTGGGGATGACGACCCGCCACGGCGAGCAAATCGGCGGCTATGCCGAGATGCAGAATCTGATCGGCGAGGAAGTTCGGGCGTGGGACCAGATTTTGCACGAGCCGGGCGCCAATCTGCATCTTTATGGCAAGGCGGAAGCGCGGGCGGGGCGTAAAATGGGGCATGTCACCCGCATTCTGTCCGCCCCGAAATAATCCCCGTGTCCAATGGGACCGGATTTTAGGATCGGCGTTTGTGGGGAGTGGGCGGCGAGTACCCCCTGATCGTCTCGGGAAATCGTGAGGCCGGGGCCGCGATGTCTCTGGACAGGGAAGGCTGATTCTGGTATCGCCACTTCTTCGTCGTCCGGGTGCTTCTGCACCGGGCCCATTATATTTGTCTTTTAGTCAGATTCGTCGCGTCACGCGATGGAGTGGCGCCATATCCAAGGACTCCTGCGTGCAAGTTCTCGTTCGCGACAATAATGTTGACCAGGCGCTTAAGGCGCTGAAGAAAAAGATGCAGCGTGAGGGCATTTTCCGCGAAATGAAGCTTCGCGGACATTATGAAAAGCCTTCGGAAAAGCGAGCTCGGGAAAAGGCCGAAGCGGTGCGCCGGGCTCGCAAGCTTGCCCGCAAGAAGTTGCAGCGCGAAGGTCTTTTGCCGATGCGGCCCAAGCCCGTCGTGGGCGCGGCGGGCCGCTGAGACGGCGAAATAAGGGCATGATCGCAAGTCATGCTCTGCAATGGAAAGATTGGCCGGAGGGTCGCGGCCGGGTGGAAAGCGTCCGTTTTGAACCGATGTCTTTTCATTTTATTGCACATAATCAAGAAGCGCCAACTCGCCTGAGGGCGGAGGCGCCCCGTGGAAGCCGGACAAGGATGACCGGATGATGGTTTTCACGTCTTTGGCCCAAAACACAAAAACGGGGCGGGCTGGTTCTTTTGCCCTGCTGCTTGTCGCCCCCTTGGCGCTCGCCGGCTGCGAGACGGCCACGAACATGATGGGGCGGCAGGGGACCGGTGTCGCCGAAGTCGCCAATCAGTCGCCGCAGGAAGCCACCGCCAATATTGCTTCGCTGACCGAGGTGGTCCAGCGCAATCCGTCCAGCGCCGAGGCCTATAATACGCGGGGTGTCGCTTACGCGAAGATCGGCAAGTTTCAGGAAGCCATCGCGGACTTCAGCCAGTCGCTCAAGCTCGATCCGAACAATGCCGCCTCTCTGACCAACCGGGCCCTGGCTTTCCGGCAGATCAATCGCAACGATGCCGCGCTCGCCGATTTCAATCGGGCGGTTGAGGCAAATCCAAACCACGCCCCAGCCTATCTCGGCCGCGCCAATCTCTTGCGGGTGCAAGGCAAGCTCGACGACGCGCGCGCCGACCTCGACCAGGCGATCAAGCTAAATCCCGAAAACGCCCAGGCGTTTCACGCAAGAGGGCTGATCTATCAACGGGAAGGCCTGCACGACCAGGCGATTACCGATTTCGATAATGCGATCGATCGAGATCCTTTCGCCGGCGCTCCCTATCAGGCGCGCGGTCAAAGCCTGATTGCCATCGGCAAGAACGACAAGGCGATCGAGGATTTCAACGCCGCGCTCAATGTCGACAACAAGAACGCCGATGCCTGGGCGGGTCTCGGTCTCGCCTATGAAAAATCGGGCAATCGCGCCAAGGCCATCGAATCCTACCAGCGCGCGCTGGTCTTCGATCCGAACAGCCAAATCGCCAAGGAAGGCGTCGCGCGCATCGGACGGGCTTAGACGCTCCGCCCAGTCTGCCCACGCCTGTTGCGGGCTCACGCACTTTGAGCGTGCGCTCTAGGCGCGCAATTGCATTTTATCGCTTAGAAGATTCGGAGCGGGCGCGTGATCCAGAGTCGATCCGGATCACGCGAAGGGTGCTCAATCGATATAGGTGGGCGTTGCGAATTCGAAGATCGGCTGCGGGCGGCCTGGAACTTCGAGCGGCGCGGGCAGGGTCTCGTTGCCGAATTGAGACTTCAGGAACACCTGATCGGGCGTCCGATTGAAGATCGTGTTGGCGGTCACGTAATTCGACATGCTTCCGACCGGAACGACCGGGCCGGGATCGAGGAAGCTGCGCTGATTGACGGTGAGCGGCGGCCGTTCATCATAATAGCGCTGAGCGACTTGCTGCGGATAGCGGTGGTGCCGCGCCTTGGCTTGCGCCGGGGCGGAGGCTGTCAGAGCGGCCACAGCGGCGGCGGCTATCATGATCGTTGCCGTATTGCGAAACATTGTAAACTCCTGGGCTTCTAACGCTAGAACGCAACGGCAGCGTTTTGGTTCACGCCGAAACCATAATATTTGCAGGGCTTTTGCCCAGATGTGAGGTCGCTAGCTCTTGCTGAGACGTCGCATCGGCGGAAGCGTGGCTTCCCGGCAGGTTAAAGCGCTGTTTGCCTGCGGTGCGCCGAAGAACGCGATGAGATCGCCGTCCGCGACGAGCGTGGCAAGGCCGATCCGGTCAATGAGGCAGGCCAAGCCTGATCGAGAGGTGACGCCGCCGCAGGCGAAGCCTGAAATCCGGAGATTGGGGGCCGAGCTGGCAAATCGAAATCCGAAACAGTCCCTCCCGGAGCCGCCGTCTCGAGCTAAGGTCAGATCAGCAGCCTCGAAGGCCCCGAACCTAGTGACGAGCGCTGCCGGCTGGGTCGCCCGCGTGATCGCGCGCCCGGTTTCAGCTGCCCGCCGCGCGAGTTCGACGAAAAACGAAGAGCTTGGCGCGGCTTCCTGTCCCGGTTGGTAGACGATCAGGCGTAACAGGGCGGTATCGTCCGATCCTCCATACCCGAACACATCTTGCCGGCCGCCGCCGGCGCGGTGGTGCCGGGCCTCGTAATAGCCTGTCGCCCCAACGAATTCGGGAGCTTCGAGTCGAAAAATCTGGCGCGGATTTTGAACTTCAATCCAGGCCGGGGCGGGCGCCTGCTGCGCACTCTTACGGCCGGGGGCGTGGTCGGCTCCATGCAAGATCATGAATCCATAGCCAAGCAGCAGAAGCAGGGCCGTCAGCAGGCCAAGGCGCCACTGGCCAAGCCAAACCCACCGCGCTCTCTGCGGACCTTTCCCAAACCGGGCGTGCACGGTGCGGGGCGGGCTTGAAATCGTCAGACTTTTCCCACCCATGCCTTTGCCCTTGATCCCCGCGCCCTCTAAAGCCCTTTGGGCCAAGGCAAAATACGCCGGGAAGGTTGGGCGAGCGTTACCGGCCGCAACCGGTTGCAAACAGCGTCAACGCCGCGTTTATGAAGCGGAGGCCCCGTTAATCATGTTGGGCGCGGGGTCTCGTTCGGCATCCTACCCGCCAGCGAACCCTTCGTTGCGATGCGGCACGACATGGCTTATGCAAGGGCCTCTGCCGGAAATCCCAAAACTCAACTTGTCCATGGAGAATAAAAGCGATGGGTTTTAAGGTCGCCGTTGTCGGCGCGACGGGCAATGTTGGGCGGGAAATGCTCGATATTCTCGCTGAACGCCGTTTCCCAGTCGATGAAATCGTGGCGCTCGCCTCGTCGCGTTCGATCGGCACGGAGGTTTCCTTCGGCGACAAGATCCTCAAATGCAAATCGCTTGAAAATTTTGATTTTGGCGGAATCGACATTTGCCTGATGTCGGCCGGCGGAACAATTTCCAAAGAATGGTCGCCGAAGATCGCAGCGCAAGGCTGCGTGGTCATCGATAATTCGTCGGCCTGGCGCTATGATTCTGAAGTTCCGTTGATCGTCCCGGAGGTAAATGCCGACGCGATCGCGGGTTTTTCCAAGAAGAACATCATCGCCAACCCGAATTGCTCGACCGCGCAGCTTGTCGTCGCCCTGAAGCCGCTCCACGACAAGGCCAAGATTCTGCGGGTCGTGGTTTCGACCTATCAATCCGTCTCGGGCGCCGGCAAGCAGGCGATGGACGAGCTGTTTGCACAGACGCGCGCCATCTTCGTGTCCGATAGCGTTGAAACCAAGAACTTCCCCAAGCGGATCGCCTTCAACGTCATTCCCGAAATCGACGTCTTCATGGAGGATGGCTACACCAAGGAAGAATGGAAGATGATGGCGGAGACCAAAAAGATTCTTGATCCCAAAATCAAGCTGACCGCGACCTGCGTGCGCGTGCCGGTTTTCATCGGCCATTCCGAGGCCGTCCATATCGAGTTCGAAAATCCGATCAGCGCGGACGAGGCGCGGGATATTTTGCGCGAAGCCCCGGGGTGTTTGGTCATCGATAAGCGCGAGCGCGGGGGCTACATTACGCCGCATGAAGCGGCGGGCGAGGATGCGACCTATATTTCCCGCATCCGCGAGGATGCCACGGTCGAAAACGGTCTCGTTCTTTGGTGCGTGGCCGATAATTTGCGCAAGGGTGCGGCGCTCAATGCGATTCAAATCGCCGAAACGCTGATCAATCGCAAATTGATCACGCCGAAGAAAAAAGCCGCGTAAAAGCGCTCTGCGTTCTGGAGTCGTACTCGCCGAAGTCGTCGCGGCCCACCTCACTTGCGTGGGGCTCCGCCAGCAATGCCGGCGCCGCTTAGTCGTGAAGCAGACTCGCCAGATAGTCCAAATAATCAGCGATATTTGCAACCGGACTTGCCCCCGCTAAACTATCGAACTGAAATTGTTTGTAACCAATGGAAATTGTCCGATGGGTAAAATCATTCGGCCATTCCACTTTGGATACTCCAGACAATTGCAGCCGCCATAATATTTCGCCTTCGATGGCGCGGGCTCGCGGTGCTAAATTAGTATCAAATTCATGTTTTTTTTCGATTATTAGTTTTCCGTATTCCGAAATAGTTGCGTCGGAATCCTGTTTAATTTGCTCAGCGCTTCTAGTGTCGGATGGTTTCGAACGCGAAAAAAGGTCAGAACGTTTTTTATCATGGATCGTTTCAAATTGCCTCATACGGCCAGTAAATTCTGCGATAGCTTTTTTTAATTCTGTATTTGAAACACCAATAAATTCTATATTTTGCTGTGCTTTTGGCTCTGGTACTTTATCAATAACCTCGTTTCCTCGAACTATTGTCGTTTCCTTACCTTGAATATTAAATGCTTTTCTATTTCCAACGTCGCCAACTATTCTATTGTTCTCAACTGTGGTATGTTTTGCGCCGCCAATCTCAAATATTGCATCGGAGGCGTCACGCTGCGGCGCGTCTTGCGTGGGTGACCAAAAATACCAAGCAGCGCCCCCACAAAATATCATAAGGCCGATTGCCATCGTGATAATAGGCCACATCACTTTTGGTCGTTTCCTTTCATCGTGGATAGAAAGGCTAGCTACTACAACAATTGTCACGAGGAAGACAGCGATGCCGCCCCAAAACAAAACACCGGATAACGGCGGTTGTAATCTAAGATAATTTGGGGCGGCCATCATTATGATGCCGATAGCTGGCGCGGCAATCCAGCCAGCCCAAATTGAAATTTGGCGATCAATGTGCTGCATTGGACGAATACTGACTTCCCTTTGTGAAAGTCGCAACTGTTAATGAATAATGCACACCCCGCGGCCCACTTTGCTTTACGCCTCCTTTCGGAGATGTGAGTAAGAGCCCGCTAAACGGCTTTTGGTGTTTGCGCCATAAGTACCTGCTTCAAGGCACGACGTCCGGCGTTTGCCAGGCGAGATGCTGTCCGGCGTCGACGGCGATCATCTGGCCGGTGACATTGCGGGCGGTGGCAAGATAAAGCACCGCGTCGGCAATGTCGTCGGGGGCAATTGCGCGCCCGAGCGGTACTCCCGCGACTTCCTGCGCAAATCCAGCTTCGCCTTGGTTGAAATTCGGCGAGACCGGTCCCGGTCCAACCCCATTCACGCGGATGCCGAGCGGGGCAAAAGCTTGCGCCATCGTTCGGGTCGCCGCCCAGAGCGCCGCCTTGCTCAGGCTATAGGTGAAGAATTGGGGCGTCGGCCGAAACACTCTCTGATCGATGATGTTGACGATTGCGCCCTCGGTTCCTGCTGGCAATTGGCAGGCAAAGTCGCGGGAGAGAACAGCTGGCGCTTTGAGATTGATCGAAAAATGCCGGTCCCATCGCTCCAGATCGAACGAGATCGCGTCGTCGGCCTCGAAGAGCGCGGCATTGTTGACGAGCAGAGTCAGCGGCCCAAAAAGCGCGCTCGCTTCGCGGGTCATTCGGGTAAGCGCTGCGGGATCGCTTAGATCGAGCGCCAACACCGAAACCTTGCATCCTTGCAGCGTCATCGCCGCCGCCGCCGTTTCGGCCTGCGCGCGCGAGGCCTCGCTGCAGTGCAAAACAACAGGATAGCCGGCTAGGGCGAGACGTTCAGCAATCCGCAGTCCGATTCGCTTTGCCGCCCCGGTTACAAGCGCCGCGCCCGGTCTCACCCCCAAACCTGATCCGCTGATCATACCCTCGTTCCCCAAGCGTGCACGGGAACGCCCGCCCGTCGCGCCCCACGCAGCGAATCTGACGCCCCCCAATCATATGATTTTGCATCATCTTATCGCAAAGATGAGGACAACTTTCGCGGCTCATGGCGTAGCAAATCAATTTGATGGTGTTTCTTCACCGTTTTGTTAAGGTTCTTCAAACGGATCGCGCGGCGAACAACGACCGTGCAGCGTTGCATAACAAGAACGGGACTTTGCGAAGAACAATAATGCAAAAAACCTGAGGGAGGAGTAGGCGATGGGCCTTTTGAGTTTCGTCAAAAAGATTTTTGGTACGCCTCAAAGCGACGCGGCCCCGCCTGATCGGCTGGAACAGGAAATCGAAGAGCACGGGATCGATGTCTCCCAAAACGACGATTGGGTCGAGGAAAAAGAAATAGTCGTCGCGGCACAGGACGAAGTTTTGACCGTCGTGACGCTCCGGGATGAACTCGCGTCCTCGGATAGCGCGCCCGAGGGCGAGACCGCCGGCGAAGCCGAACTTAACGAACCGGGCCCCGCTTCCGAAGAAGCCGAGAGAACGGCCCCTGAGTCCCTCGACAATTTTCCCATCGTTGACGACGCAAAGGCGGACCCGGCTTCGACCGGTCAGGAGCCTGAGTCATAAGCCTAAGATACCGAACTGAGATTTGCTTTAAGAACGGGGAGCCGCGCTATCGGACTGGTTTCAGGCTCTCGAAGCCTTGAAGACGGTTGCTTTCACTTGTGGCGGTGAATGTGCCCCCGGCATATTGAGGCATCTTAGAGCGGGATGAGGAAAAGTGGAAACCGGTTTTCCGTCGGCATCCCGCTCTAAGCTTTTGGAATCGATCACGATGATTTTGGATTGAGTCAATCCAAAATCATCGTGATCTAGTGATACTAAAGACACAGCTCGAGATGCATCAAGCTGACGGCTCTTGCGGGCACGAGCAGCCACCGCTATAAGATCGTGTCGGCAAGGTGCGGCGAGCAAAAGGTTCGGCGTCACATCGGAGTGTAGCGCAGCCTGGTAGCGCACCTCGTTCGGGACGAGGGGGTCGGAGGTTCGAATCCTCTCACTCCGACCATTGTTATTAATAGAGATTGCGTAAGCAGCATCCCATTGGGGGGCTCAGGGGATGGGGAGGTTTCGGCAGGGATCGCTCGCAAGACGCGTCGCCATTAGTGCGATCGCGCTCTACGCGCTTTTGCTGCAGGGCTTTCTCGCTGCCTCGGCGCCGGCCGCAGCGCTCGACTTCCCCGGCGGCATCAGTTGCGCCATCGATGGAGCCGGAACGCCCGGCGGAGATCCTGCGCGTCATCACGGTCTTTGCTGCATCCTCGCCTGCGCCGCCGTTGGCGGCGCCTATGTTGCCTCGGTTTCGACGCTCACGTTTTTCGTGCCCCGCGTCGCTTCCGCCTTCGAATTTGCGCCGGCACCAGGGCTGTCTGCCCGGCCGCCGCTCAAATATTATTTTACCGCGCGCGGCCCTCCGATCAGCCTCTGATCGCGCCCACGCTGCCCGGTTTATTCCGGCTCCCCTCAGCGGTCCAATCGCTATTGGCGTGATTTCCCTGTCCTTGTCGCGCAACCCCGCAGCGCTTGCCGCCAACTCGTGCGGCAAAGCTCTCCGGTCCAGGCGCAGGAACGGGTAAATCGGGCCGGGACC
Organism: Beijerinckiaceae bacterium; assembly: GCA_004564215.1. NCBI lineage: Bacteria > Pseudomonadati > Pseudomonadota > Alphaproteobacteria > Hyphomicrobiales > Beijerinckiaceae > Beijerinckiaceae bacterium. Next base: position 2,283,665 of record CP024846.1, read on the forward strand.
CAGAGCCTCGATCTCAAAACGGCACGTGCGGCGTCGGCGCCCCCATGAGGGAGCGTCCGTGTACGAGCGCTTTTTCGTTTGCTTGGCCGGCGTGAGCCTTTGCGGCCCCCGGTCCTCGTTTGAGGTCAACTCATGTTCCATTTCGACATCGGCATCGCCGCCTCGGCGTTTGCCCTGATTTGCACCTGGTTTTCGCATCGTCCTCAACCCCCGGAGGCAGTTCATGTCCGCCTCTGACGGTGTACTCGCGGGCCTCTATCAGGCCCATGCTCATGAATTGCAGGGGTTTGCCCGGCGTCGGGTCGGGCGCCAGGAAGCGGAGGATGTCGTGCAAGACACCTACCTCCATTTGCTGCAACGCGGCGCCGCGGCCACCCTTGAACATCCGCGTGCCTATCTGTTTCGCATTGCCGCCAATCTCGCTGTGGATTTGACGCGCAAGACCAAGATCAGATCGCGCTATGCGGGCGACAATATCGATCTCGAACAACTGTCCGGAAATTCCGGAAGTCCTGAAGCGGCGAGCGAAGGCGCGATGGAACTGCGGCGGCTGCAAGCCGCGCTTGCGGAACTTCCGCCACTCTGCCGCGCGGCCTTTTTGCTGAACCGGATCGATGGTCTGACCTATGCCGAGATCGGGGAACGGCTGGGCCTGTCGGTTCGCACGATCGACCGCTACATGGTCCGGGCGTGGAGCCATGTGCGCGGCCAGGTTGGTCGCGGATTGGACGCTTGAACCGGTCCTGAGGTCGAGTCGCCTCGCATAAGACAGAGGGGGAGGGCGCCGTGAGGTGCCCTCCCCTTCTGTTTTGGTGCTGCATTTTGGGTGGAACGCGTTCAGCCGGGCAAAGCCCAGACGCTGATCGAAAGCAGGCCGCCAGGATCGGCGCTGGGTCCGACGAGAATTTGAAACTCCCCCGGTTCCAGAACAGGCTTTAGGTCTGCCCCCAAAAAACAAAGTTCAGCGCCGGAAAGGAGAAAGCGGACGGTTCCGGCTTCTCCCGGCCCCAGCGCGATTTTGGCGACACCCTTGAGTTCAAGGAGCGGCGGTGCCACGCTTGCCACCATATCTCGCGAAAACATGAACACCGTCTGCTCGCCCGCAACCGCGCTTTCGTTGGTGACGTCGGCTTCGACGGTGAATTGATCGCCCCGCCGGAATTCTTTCGTGCTCGCCCGCGGATTGGCGATCGTAAAACGGCTGTAACCGAGGCCATGTCCGAACCAAAATTGCGGCTCGACCGGCATGTCGAGATATTTGCTGGTGTAGGGATCGTCCGGATTGGCCGGCCGCCCGGACGGACGCACGGCGAAATAAATCGGCACTTGGCCGACACTGCGCGGCCAGGTGACGGGAAGCCGGCCGGTCGGATTGAATTTGCCGGTCAGCACGTCGGCGATGGCATGGCCCGCTTGTGCCCCGAGAAACCAGGTTGCGACGACGGCCCCCGCTCGTTCAACAATGTCCGGGATCATCAGCGGACGGCCTGAAGAAATCAGAGCGACAACCGGTTTGCCCAAGTCGAACATGGCTTGCGCCAGAGCGCTCTGGGCTCCCGGCAAATCGGGGTTCGCCCGGCTCGCGGCTTCGCCGCTCATCGCCGCAGCTTCGCCAAGACTTAACAGGATCAGATCGGCGCCACGGCAAAGCTCGCAGGCGGCGGCAATGCTGGTCGTATCCGGCTCGGCGATCGAAACGCCCGGCGCATAGACGATTTCGATGCCGGGCAGCGCGCCGGCAAGCCCTTCGCGGATCGAAACGGAATTGGAAACGGCGCCGGCGGCGGTCCAGGGGCCGCACATTTGCGCCGATGCGTCCGCGAGAGGCCCGACAAGGGCGATGCGCCGCACCTGTGGAGAAATCGGCAAAATGTCGCGATTGGAAAGAAGAACAATGCAGCGTCGGGCGATATCGCGGGCAAACTCAAGCCGGGCTTTTAGGACACTTGGATCGACGGTCTTTGCGGAGCCGCGCCGATAGGGGTCAGCGAAAAGACCGAGGCGCTCCTTCAACTCCAGTACACGGCGTACCGCCGTATCGATTTGGTCGATCGAGACGAGACCGCGCGCGATGGCCGGGGGCAAACCCCGGCTGTAGGCACCGCCCATCATGTCGATGTCGACTTCGGCCGTAAGCGCCGCGGCGGCGGCCTCGGCGATATCGGCCACAACCCCGTGGCGCAGCAGTTCGCTGATCGCATTATAATCGCTGACGACGATGCCTTGGAAGCCCAGCTCTTGGCGCAGCCAGTCGCGGAGCAGCGGGATATGCG